>DATLRJ010000001.1:0-3034 GCA_035534715.1 Acidimicrobiales bacterium
CGCGTAGGTCGGCTCGAACACGGCGACGGAGCGCCCCGGACCTCCGTAAGCGAGGAGGATCGACTGGAGGACCTCGTTCGATCCGTTCGCGCAGTAGACCTGCTCGGCACCCACGCCGTGCTGGACGGCGATGGCCTCCCGCAGCGCGCGGGCGTCCCGGTCCGGGTAGCGGTTGAGGTCGATGCCCGCGATCGCCGCCTCGAGCTCGCGGACGAACGCCTGAGGGGGCGGCTCCGGCGCCTCGTTCGTATTGAGCCGCACCGCGACGTCGACCTGCGGAGAGTGGTATCCGGACATGAGCGCGACGTCTGCGCGCGGCGTGAGCCTCCTCCTCCCGTCGCGACCGCGCGACAGGTCGTTCCCGGGCGCCGGGTACGGTCCGCGCGCGCCGCCGGGGATCATCGTGAGACCGCCGTCATCGGATCCGCACGGCGCAGCGGACCGCCTCGGGTCGGTCCGGCACGCCCGATCACGGCGAGCTCCACGTCGCCTCGCCCAGCCGGAGACGCACCGACTCCGCGTGCGCCGGCAGGCCCTCGGCGTCCGCGATGGCTGCGACGTGGCGCGCGACGCGCTGCGCACCTCGCCGGTCGACGCGAATCGCGTGGACCCGGCGAACGAAGTCCTCGACACCGAGCACGCTCGCGAACCGTGCCGTCCCGAACGTCGGCAGGACGTGGCTCGGACCCGCGATGTAGTCACCGACCGAGGCGGGAGCGAGCGGACCGACGAAGACCGCCCCCGCGTTGCGCACGAGGCGCACGAGGTGGTCCGGATCGGCGACGAGCAGCTCGAGGTGCTCGGGCGCGATCTCGTTCGACACTCGCATCGCCTGCTCGGGGCCGTCGACGAGCACGACATGACCCCCCGCATGGAGCGTGGAGAGCGTCTCGTCCCGGCGCGGGGACGCGCCGACGACGCGCTCGATCTCCGCGGCGATCTCGCGCGCTGCGTCCTCGGACCACGTGACGAGCCAGGCAAGCCCGTCCGGCCCGTGCTCGGCCTGCACGACGACGTCGATCGCCGCCCACTCGGCCGGCACCGACCCGTCGGCGATGACGACGACCTCCGACGGACCGGCGAACGCGGCCGGCACCCCGACGACGCCCCGTACCTCGCGCTGGGCGATCGACACCCATTTGCTCCCCGGACCGACGATGACGTCGACCTTCGGGATCGATTCCGTGCCATACGCCATGGCACCGATCGCCTGCGCTCCACCGACCCGGTACACCTCGTCCACACCCGCGAGCGCCGCCGCGGCGAGGATCTCGTCGGGCAGCGAGCCGTCCGGGCCCGGGGGCACGCAGCACACGACAGACGAAACCCCGGCGACCCGAGCAGGTACTGCTGTCATGAGCACGCTCGACGGGTACTTCGCCCGCCCTCCCGGCGCGTACACACCTGCTCGCTCGACTGCCAGCTCCAGGTGGTCGACCGTGATGCCCCCCCGCTCGTAACGCTCGGGCAGCGGCGCACGGTGGCGATGGAACGCCTCGATCGAGTCGCGCGCCTCGACGAGCGCCTCGCGCAGGCGGGGCGGCACGCGGTCGAGCGCCGCCTCGATCTCCGCCGCGGGGACGCGCAACTCGCCGAGGTCCACTCCGTCGAAGCGCCTCGTGAGCTCCCGCACCGCCGCGTCACCGCGCGAGCGGACGTCCGCGAGGATCGCTCGCACGTCCTCGACCGGTCCCTCGGCCCCGAGATCGGGACGAGGCAGGTGGATCGCCTGAGCGGCCGGCACGCCGCGGAGATCGAGCACGCTGAGCATCCGGCGAAGCGTAGCCAAGCTCCGGCGAACGCCGGAGGGGTCCGGAGGGCCCGCCCCCGCTCGCTCGGCGCGGGTCGCCTCTCTAGGCCAAGATGGCGACATGGCTCTCCCGACTGCCGAGCTGTCGTCGATCGCGACCTTGCTCGACCAGATCGTGGGCAGGGTGACCGCGATGGCCGACACCGCCTCCGCGTCCCACGAGGACGATCTGGCCGCCGAGCTGTACGGCGTCGAGCGCGCGCTCAGCACGGCCCAGCGACGCGTCGAGCGCCTCTCCACCGCGCGCCGCTAGGCCGGCCCCGCGCGCGACACGCCACGTACGCCGCGTCGCGCGAATGTCGGGCTGCCACAACGCGTGCGGCGCGAGCGACGGGCGTGCGGCGCGAGCGACGGCGCCCCTGAGGGCGCCGTCGTCGAGCGGGTCGAGCGGCGGAAGTGCCCGGCGCCGCAGCGGAACCGACTGGCGGGAACCGGCTCCGGTTCGAGGCTATCGCTCGCGCCGGGCCCGAGGAGGCGGGACCGCCACCCCGACGGCCCCGGAGCCGGCCGACGGGCAGATGTCGGCGAGGAGGCATCGATCGCACCTCGGCCGGCGAGCCGCGCATGTGTCGCGTCCGAGCAGGATGAGCCGGATGCTGAACGCGCCCCATTCTCGAGGGGGCAGCATCGCGCACAGCGCCCGCTCCACCTTGACGGGATCGCGCTCGGTCGTGAGGCCGAGCCGGAGGCTGAGTCGCCCGACGTGCGTGTCGACCGGGAGCCCAGGCAGAGCGAACGCGACGGAACGCACGACGTTCGCCGTCTTGCGCCCGACTCCCGGGAGCGTGACGAGATCGTCGAGGTCGGCGGGAACCTCCCCGCCGAACCGCTCGACGACGGCGGTGGCCATCCCGATGAGGCTCGATGTCTTCGCTCGAAAGAAGCCCGTCGAACGCACGAGGTCTTCCACGACGTGGGGATCCGCGCCCGCGAGGTCCTCGACGTGCGGGTACCGGCGGAACAGGCCGGGGGTCACGATGTTGACCCGTTCGTCGGTGCACTGCGCCGACAGGATGGTCGCCGCGATGAGCTCGTACGGGCTCTCGTGGCGCAGCGCGCACAGCTCTCGGGCGTCCGCGGGATAACGCGCCGCGAGGCGCGCCGAAACCTCACGCGCCCGCCCGGCGACGCCACGCGGTCGGGACATGCGCGCATCGTAACGGTGGAGCGCGGCCTCACGGCAGTGCCTCCCGCTCACCGACACCGTGGCGGCGAGCCGTTAGC
>DATLRJ010000002.1:0-36387 GCA_035534715.1 Acidimicrobiales bacterium
CGTCGTGCCCACTCTGGCCCCGGCGTGTGCCGTCGCGGCACTCACCGACGAGGTCATGGCCTGCGTCGGTTCGGTGGGCGGCGCCGTCGTGCCAGGACTCGACGACCGCGTCGCTCAGACCGGTGCCCGCGCCGTCGAGGACATGACCGACGACGACGATCGATCCCGGACGCACGCGCTCGTCGAGGCCGGACGTCGCGAGAGGCGCGAACCCGAGCGCGAGGTAGGGCCCGACAGTCTGGGACGGCGTCGGCCCCGGGGAACGGGAGCCCGGGTCGGGTGCGGCGCGCCGCCACATCTCCGGCTCACGCTCGCGGCGCTCCCCGCCATCCTCGCCGCCGTTCATCCGAGCGGGGTCGCGCGCTGGCCGCCGAGGACGATGTCGTGGCGGAAGCCGAGCGCGAAGCCCGCACCGCCGAGATCGAGGTCGAGGGACGCGACGAGCCGATTGCGTGCCGAGGGGTCGGCGACGGAGCTGACGATCGGGTCGAGGCCGAGGAGCGGGTCGCCTGGGAAGTACATCTGGGTGACGAGCCGCTCGCGGAACGCTCGACCGAACACCGAGAAGTGGATGTGGGCGGGCCGCCACGCGTTGCGGTGGTTGTTCCACGGATAGGCGCCGGGTCGCACGGTGACGAACCTGTAGCTGCCGTCGGGGCCCGTAAGGCACCGGCCGTAGCCGCTGAAGTTCGGGTCGAGCGCGGCGTCGTGGTCGTCGGCGCCGTGAGCGTACCGGCCGCTCGCGTTCGCCTGCCAGATCTCGACGAGCTGACCCGCGACCGCCCGGCCATTGCTGTCGAGAATGCGCCCGGCGACGACGATCCGCTCCCCGAGGGGCGCGCCGCGGTGCTGGCGGGTGAGGTCGTGGTCGGTCGGCGCGACCGCGCTCTCGCCGAACACGGGGCCCGTGCCGGTCTCGAGGGTCGCCGGGAGCCGGAGAAGTGCGCTCCGCGGCGCACGGAGCTCGGTAGAGCGGTACGGCGGGTGGTCGTACGGTGGGTCGAGCGAGGAGGGGTCGACCTCCTCGAGGCGATCGATGTCGATGCTCACCGGCTCACCCGCGCTCCCGTCGTCGCGCCGTGTCGTGCCTGCCGCTGCGCACCGTAACGCGTGCTGGGCGGCGGGGTGACGTCGCCGCACACCGCGGGGCCGGCGCGCGCACGTGCGGTCCGGTCGGCGACGGGCCCGGTCACCTGCGCGGCTCCCGCTCGGCGACGAGCGCGCGAAGCGCCGAGAGCTCGTACGTGCTCGGCGGGACGGTCGTCGAGAGGTCCCGCGCGACCCGAAGCTCCCAGCCGGTCTCGTCCTTTGCGGTCGCGAGCTCGACTCCGGGATGCACCGCCGTGAGCACGAGCTCGCGGCTCGAGGGATCCGGCCGGAGCACTCCGAGGTCCGTGACGACGACCGAAGGTCCACGGCCGCGGAGCCCGAGGCGTTCGCGTGCACCCGGTCCGTCGCCGTGACCGACCGTCGTGACGAAGTCCAGCTCGCCGACGAACGTGCGCGCGCTTTGAGCCATGACGACGACGACCTTCCCGCACGAGGCCGCGATCTGCGGTGCGCCTCCTGCGCCGGGCAGCCGGACTCGCGGCGCGTCGTAGTCGCCGATCACCGTGGTGTTGAGGTTGGCGAAGCGGTCGATCTGCGCCGCTCCGAGCATGCCGACGTCGATCCTCCCGCCCTGCAGCCAGTAGTTGAAGATCTCCGGGACCGACACGACGACGTCCGCGGTGTCCGCGAGCTCGCCGTCGCCGATGGACAGCGGGAGGCGAAGGGGCTTCGCTCCGATGGCGCCGGACTCGTAGACGAGCACCACGGCCGGGGAGTACAGCCGCCGTGCGAGGTTGGCCGC
This sequence comes from Acidimicrobiales bacterium, assembly GCA_035534715.1. Classification (GTDB taxonomy): domain Bacteria; phylum Actinomycetota; class Acidimicrobiia; order Acidimicrobiales; family Bog-793; genus JAJZBW01. The sequence continues at coordinate 1,853 of DATLRJ010000002.1, forward strand.
GGTGCTCGGTATGCCGATCCCGACGAAGCATGTCGCCGTGCCGCGAAGCTCCCGGGCCGCGACGACCGCCATGATCTCGTCGGTCGTCGCGGGTGGCGCGGGTGTCGCGTGACCGAGGCTCACGGCGTGATCCCGCCCGCACCTGGGAGGACGTGGGCGGCCATCCAGGCGAGGAAGGTCTCGCGGTCCCGGCTGATAGCGTCCCAGCTCGCGTAGAACGCGTCGTCGCGCTCTGAGTAGCCGGTCGCGTACGAGGGATGAGTGCCGCCCGGCACGCACGAGACGGTGCTGACCACGAAGCTCGGCAGGATCGTCGCGCCCGGTCGCGGCTCCAGCGCGTCGACGATCTCCTCGACCGTCACGAGCGAGCGCGTCGCGGCGAGCACGGCTTCCTTCTGCACCCCGGTGATACCCCACAGCTGGACGTTGCCCGACCGGTCGGCGCGTTGCGCGTGGACGATCGAGACGTCGGGGTGGAGCGCCGCGACGGCCGAGACGCGCTCGCCGGTGAACGGGCACGCGATCTCCGCGACGTGGGGCGAGCGACCCTCGAGCCCGGTGCCCGCGTCGCCCCGCAGGACCGCGAACGGCAGGCCGGAGGCGCCGGCGACGTAGCGGTTGGCGAGCCCCGCGTGGCTGTGCTCCTCGATCTCGAGCGGGTGCGGCCAGGAGTGCTCGAGAGCGTCCCGTAGCCGGTGGAGCGAGCCGACGCCCGGGTTGCCACCCCACGAGAACACGAGCGTGCGGACACAGCCCATCCCGATGAGCTGGTCGGAGACGATGTCCGGCGTCATGCGCACGAGGGTCAGCTCGCGACGCCCCTGCCGCACGAGCTCGTGGCCCGCGGCGAACGGGATGAGGTGCGTGAAACCCTCGAGAGCGACGCAGTCGCCGTCGTGCACGAGGCCCGCCACGGCCTCGTCGAGCGCCAGGATCTCTGTCATCGCGGGCGTCCGGAGCTCGCCCTTGCGAGCCCACCGCGACCGCGCCCGCGGCGGTTACCCGGGACGTCGGCGCGCGCTCCCGCCAACGCCCGGCCTAGAAGGGGTAGCGTGCGAGCTCGCCCCGGATCGTCACCCACTGGACCTCCGTGAAGGACTCGAGGTTCGCCTCGGGCCCACCGATCCTCCCGAAGCCGGAGTCGCCGACGCCGCCGAAGGGGTTGACCATCTCGTCGTTGATCGTCTGGTCGTTGATGTGGACGGCTCCCGACGGGATGCGCTCGGCGAGCGCGAGCGCCTTCGTGACGTCAGCCGTGAGGATGCCGAGCGACAGCCCGTACGGCGTGTCCGCCGCGAGGCTCGCCGCTTCGTCGAGTGTGTCGAAGGTGACGACGGGTGCGACCGGGCCGAAGATCTCTTCGGTGTACGCGCGCGACGTGGTCGGTACGTCGGCGAGGACGGTCGGGCGGTAGAAGAGGTCCTCGTAGGTGCCGCCCGTCACGAGCCGTGCGCCCGCGGCGACGGTGTCGGTCACGATCGAATGGATCTTGTCGCGCTGGCCGGCGTCGATGATCGGCCCGAGCGCCACGTGGTCGGTGGCGGGATCGCCCACGGGGAGAGCATCGGCGTGCTTCGCGAGAAGGCTGATGTACTGCTCCGCGACCGAGCTCGCGACGAGGTGGCGTTCCGAGGTCATGCAGACCTGGCCCTGGTGGAAGAACGATCCCCACGCGCCGACCGAGGCGGCCCGGTCGAGGTCGACGTCGTCGAGGATGACGAGCGCAGAGTTGCCCCCGAGCTCCAGATGAGCGCGCTTGAGGTGCTGCGCGCAGAGCATTCCGACGGCGCGTCCCGCGCGCGTCGAGCCCGTGAACGCGATCACCCGCGTTCTCGGATCGGCGACGAGCGCCTCGCCGACGTCCACCCCGCCCGGAAGCACGGACAGCAGCCCGGCGGGCAAGCCTGCCTCCTCGAAGACTCGGGCGAGCACGACGCCTCCCGACACCGCGGTGCGCGGGTCGGGCTTCAAGACGACCGCGTTGCCGAGCGCGAGCGCAGGGGCGACGGCTCGAAGCGAGAGGATGATCGGGACGTTGAAGGGCGCGATGACGCCCACGACCCCGACCGGGAGGCGCCGGGAGAGGCTCAGCCGCGGCTGGGACGAGCGGAGCACCTCGCCGTAAGGGAGAGACGCGAGGGCGGCGGCCTCGTGACAGATCGACTCGGCGGACGCGGTCTCGAATGCAGCTTTGCCCGGGACGGAGCCCGCCTCGCGAACGAGCCAGCCGGAGATCTCCTCGGACCGCTCCCCGAAGATCTGCGCCGCCCCGCGCAGCACGGACGCGCGCTCGCCGTAGGGCACCGCGGCCCACGCGCGCTGCGCGTCCGCGGCGCGCTCGGTAGCCCGTCGCACGTCGTCGGGGGTCGCTGCACCGAGGGACTCGAGTCGCGCACCGGTCGCGGGCTCGACGACGGGGTACTCGCCCGCGCCGCCGCGCTCCCAGCCGTCGAGGAAAATCCGTCCACTCCAGATGGCGGGATCTAGCAAGCTCACCTCGGGGTCCCCTTCCGTCCTCGCGGGCCGGGGGCGCCGTGGGTCAGCCGCATCTCGCCCCCGTTGTTCGATCTACGCACAGGTCGTCGTAGGTCGAACGCGGACATGCTCGTCCCGGGCACGTGCCTTGTCAAGATCGATCGTCCCGGGGGGCGCGCTCTTGAGAGTCACGGCCGCGCGCGCAATCGCTCGCCTCCCTCCACGAGCCGGCGCATGAGCCCGAGGAAGATCGCCTGCTCGTCGAGCGCGAGAGGCGCGAGGAGCGCTCGGTTCATCGCGGCTGTCCTCCCGCCGACCTGCGAGAGCACGAGGCGGCCTGCGCTCGTGAGCTGGAGCACGTTGCGCCTGCGGTCCTCGGTGTCGCGGACGCGCTCGACGAGGCCGCGCCGGACGAGGCGGGTGACGATGTCCGTGACCGTTGATCGGTCGAGCGAGGCGCGCTCGCCGAGCGTCCGCTGGTCGATGTCGGGCTCTTCGAGGAGGACGTTCATGACGACGAACTGAGGTGCGGTGACCTCGGCGGAGACCATCGCAGTCCACAGCGTGTAGCTCGCCTGCTGGAGACGGCGGGCGAGGTGGCCGGGGTGACCCATCAGGTCGAGCGGCCGGTCGGCGGCCCGCGGCGAGGCTCGCCGCACCTGCGCTCTGCGGACGCCGTCCCCCGTGGCGTCGGTGCTCACGGGGCGGCAGGCGGCGCTGCGAGAGGCCCGCGGGATCCCGGATCGTCAGAGGTCGAGAACGAGTCGGGGGGAGAGGCTTCGCGAGACACAGATCATCATTATGTCTCCCGCCTCACGCGCGTCCCGGTCGAGCACGGTGTCGCGGTGCTCGGGAAGGCCGTCGAGGACGTCGGTCTCGCACGTCCCGCACGTGCCCTCCCGGCACGAGGACAGCACGAAGATCCCCGCTCGCTCCACTGCCTCGAGGATGGAGCATCCCGCCGGGACCTCGACGGTGAGGCCGGACCGGCGCAGCTCGACCTCGAGGGGCCGGTCCGCCCCGGCTCCGACGGCGGTCGAGCTGAAGCGCTCGAGGTGAAGTGCACGAGCTGGCCATGCTCGCGCGAGCTGCTCGACAGTCCCTAGTAGGGGTTCCGGGCCGCAGCAGTAGACGGCGGCGCCGTTGCGGGACGCGCCGACCTCGGGAAGCGAGAGCCAGCTCGCGACATCGCAGATCCCGAGCTCCGCGTCGCACCAGAGCGTCGCGGCCGCGCCTGTGGCGCCGATTCGCTCACGAAACGCCATCGCCGCGCGGTCGCGCGCGAGGTACAGCAGCCGCCATGGTCGTTGCCGCCGCTCGACGAGCTCGACCATCGGCAGGATCGGCGTGATGCCTATCCCGCCCGCGACGAAGACGTAGCGCGGCGCGTCGACGAGGGGGAAGTTGTTGCGGGGGCCGCCGAGCTCGACTCGCGCCCCGGGGACGAGGGAGTCGTGCACGGCGCAGGACCCGCCTCGGCCGCCCTCGACGCGCAGCACGGCGATCTTCCAGCGTGAGCGGTCGTCCGGATCGCCGCAGAGCGAGTACTGGCGCACGTAGCCGCCCGGGACGTGGACGTCGACATGCGCGCCCGGCTGCCACGTGCCGAGCTCGCCACCGTCGGTCCGCACGACGGTGATCTGGACGACGCGTGTCGCGATCGTCACCCGATCCGTCACCACCGCGTCCACCGTCCGCCCCCTCGACCGCGCCCGCCCACCGGGACCGTCCGGCTCCGAGGAATAGTAGTCAGTACACAAAGTATTGCTCACGCACTGATGCCATCCATGCGTGAGCCACGGCCGATCGGAGCGTCGCCGGCTCGCGCGCGTTAGTGGCATTCTGCCTGCTGAATCTCGTATGTCGCGACGCGGGTGCAGTGTACGAGTCGCTGGGGCGCACCGCTGGACCGTGCGAGGTTGACAGCGGGGTCACTCCGGTGCACGCTGGTAATGTCGTCAGTAGGCAGAGGATTGTGCGAGGCAGGCTCGAGGCGTGCCGCGAGTGGTGGCTGGTGGGCGCGTTGCGTTTCCCGGCGTCGCGGTCGAGCAGAGGGGGCAGCCGTGAACCCGTTCCCGCAGGACCAGTGGTACGTCGCCGCATGGAGCCGCGAGCTTGGCTCGGGGCTCGTCCCGCGGACGATATGCGGTGAGCCCGTCGTGCTCTACCGCTCCAGCTCGGCCGGCGTCGTCGCGCTCGCGGACCGCTGCGCCCACCGTCGCTACCCTCTCTCGCTCGGGACCCTCGTCGGCGACGACCTGCAGTGCGGCTATCACGGCTTCACCTACGACTGCTCGGGGCGGTGCGTGTCGGTGCCCGGGCAGGAGAAGGTGCCCCGGACGGCGCGGGTGCGCAGCTACCCCGTCGTCGAGCGCTCGGGGTGGGTGTGGCTGTTCATAGGAGACGCGGAGTACGCGGATCCCGCGGAGATCCCGGACGCGCACTGGCTCGACGACCCGGCCTGGGCGGTCGTCGGAGACGTCGCGCTCGTCTCCTGCCGGTACTCGCTGCTCGTCGACAACCTCCTCGACCTGTCCCACGAGACCTACCTGCACGCGGGCTACATCGGGACCCCGGAGGTCGCCGAGACGCCGATGACCACCGAGGTGGACGAGGAGCGCGGCACGATACGTGTCAGCCGGCGGATGCGAAACGCGGAGATCCCCGCGTTCTACGCTCGCTCGACTGGCCTCTCGTCGCCCATCGACCGGTGGCAGGACATCGAGTACCACCCCCTCGGCTTCTACCGGCTCGATTCGAGGGTCGCGCCGACCGGACAGCCACCCGCCGGCGACGGCTCGGATCCCGGAGCGGCGCACATGAAGATCCTCTACGCCATCACGCCCGAGACCGAGCGCTCGACTCACGACTTCTGGGCGGTCGCGCGCGATTTCGCCATCGACGATCCGGGCGTGACCGACTTCCTCGCCGCGATGCAGCGTGAGATCGTCCAGCAGGACGTCGACGCGCTCGCCCGCCTCGAGCCGATCATCGAGGCAGAGGAGCGGGGGTCCGGCGTGCAGGAGCTGAGCATCGCGATCGATGCCGGCGGACTCGCGGCGCGACGGGTGATCGACAAGCAGCGCGCGGCCCGTTGAGCAGCGCAGCCCACTGAGCAGCGCGGCCCGCGAGGCGGGCGGTCCGCGCCGCCGCGCCCTCGACCACACCGCCCCGCTCCGAGGAGCGACACGACCGGCCGCGTCGTCGGTCGTATCGTCGCGCCCGGGGCTCCGTCCCGTCTTGACACCGGACGGGTGGTCGAGCACGATCGGGGTTCACGATACAAACAGTCGTGCGGCATGCGGACATCGCCGCCGGCTACGGGCCGTTACGCACGAGGGGCCCGTGCCGGAGCCGAATACCGTGATCCGCGCCCGGGGGAGCCCACATGGCCGTCGTCGTCCGCAACACGAAGCGCACCGACCTCTCGATCGTCGACCAGCTCGGCGCGATCGGCGTCGCGACGATCCACGAGGCCCAGGGGCGCACCGGACTGTGCGCGTCGCGCCTTCGGCCGATCTACCGGCCGGTGCGGGCCGCGGGCAACGCTCTCACCTGCGAGGTGGCGCCGGGCGACAACTGGTCCCTCCACGTCGCGGTCGAACTGGCGCGTCCGGGGGACCTGCTCGTCGTGACGCCCACGAGCCCGTGCGAGGACGGCTACTTCGGTGAGCTCCTCGCGACGAGCTTCGCCGCCCACGGCGTGCGCGGCCTCGTGATCGACGCGGGCGTGCGGGACGTCGCGGATCTCGCGCGGATGGGCTTTCCCGTGTGGTCGCGCGCGATCTCCGCGCAGGGGACGGTGAAGGAGACGCCGGGGAACGTGCAGGCGCCGATCGTCTGCGCCGGCCAGAGCGTCTGCCCGGGTGACGTCGTCGTCGCGGACGACGACGGGGTCGTCGTCGTGCGTCGGGAGGACGCGTCGGAGGTTCTCGACCGGTCGCTCGCACGCGAGGAGAAAGAGGCGGGAACGCGCGAGCGGCTCGCGGCGGGCGAGCTCGGGCTCGACGTCTATTCGATGCGGGAGAAGCTCGCGGAACGTGGCCTGCGCTACGTCGACGAGCCGATGTCGTGACCGCCCAGCGGGCGATCCGCTGCTCGGTGCTGCGCGGCGGCACCTCGAAGGGCCTCTACTTCCACTCCGACGACCTGCCCGCCGACCGCGCGACGCGTGACGCGGTGCTCCTTGGCGCGATGGGCGCGCCCGACCCGCGCGAGATCGATGGGATGGGCGGCGCTCACCCGCTCACGTCGAAGGTCGCGATCGTCGGGCCGTCGCGACGCGACGACGCGGACGTGGACTACCTCTTCCTCCAGGTCTGGCCGGATCGTGCCGAGGTCTCCGACAACCAGAACTGCGGGAACCTGCTCGCGGGCGTCGGGCCGTTCGCCCTCGAGGAGGGGATGGTCGTGCCCGTCGACGGCACGACTGCGGTCCGGATCTGGATGGAGAACACCGAGAGCCTCGCGGTCGCGTCCGTCGAGACTCCGGGCGGCACCGTCCGTTACGACGGGAGCGCACGGATCGACGGAGTACCGGGCACACATGCGCCGATCCCGATCGAGTTCCTCGATGTCGCCGGGTCGACGTGCGGAGCGCTGCTCCCGACCGGCCACGCCTCCGACCTCGTCGCCGGCCTGCGGGTGACATGCATCGACAACGGGATGCCGGTCGTGTGCCTGAAGGCGTCGGACGTCGGCCTCACCGGCGACGAGGACCCCGCTCAGATCGAGGCCGACGCGGGCGTGCGCGAGATCGTCGAGGCCGTGCGGCTCGCGGCAGGATCCCTCATGGGCCTCGGAGACGTCGCGTCGAAGACCGTCCCGAAGATGAGCCTGCTCGCGCCCGCGACGCGCGGGGGCGTCGTCGCGACGCGCACGTTCATCCCGCACCGCGTCCACGAGGCCATCGGGGTGTTCGGGGCGGTGTCCGTGGCGACGGCGTGCCTCGTGCCGGGCTCTGTCGCGGCCGAGGTCGCCGGGATCGGCCGCATCACCGGAGAGATGAGCCTCGACATCGAGCACCCGACGGGGTCCTTCACGGTGGCGATGGACGTCGCGGCCGACGGGGACGCGATCACGGTACGCCGCGCCGCGCTGCTGCGCACGGCCCGGCTCCTCATGCGCGGCCACGTGTACGTCCCCGGAGCGGTCTGGGCCGGCCGATGATCATCGACTGTCACGGCCACTACACGACCGCGCCGGCCGCCCACACTCTGTGGCGAGAGGCGCAGGTCGCCGCCTACGAGGCCGGTCTTGCGACCCCGAGCTACCCGGCGATCTCCGACGACGAGATCCGCGAGACGATCGAGGGCAACCAGCTGCGCCTGCTCCGCGAGCGCGGCGCGGACATGACGATCTTCTCGCCGCGCGCCTCCGCGATGGCGCACCACGTCGGCGACGAGACCGTGAGCGCGGCGTGGGCACGCGCGTGCAACGACCTCGTCGCCCGGGTCGCCGAGCTCTATCCGGACACGTTCGTCGGCGCGTGCCAGCTCCCCCAGTCGCCGGGGGTCCCGATCGAGCGGTCGGTCGCGGAGCTCGAGCGGTGCGTCCTCGAGCTCGGGTTCGTCGGCTGCAACCTGAACCCCGACCCGAGCGGCGGACGGTGGAGCGCGCCGCCACTCACCGACCGGTCGTGGTACCCGCTCTACGAGAAGATGATCGAGCTCGAGGTCCCCGCGATGGTGCACGTCTCCTCGAGCTGCAATCCGAGCTTCCACGCGACCGGTGCGCACTACATCAACGCGGACACGACCGCGTTCATGCAGTTCCTCGAGGGCGATCTCTTCGGCGACCTCCCCGACCTCCGGATCGTCATCCCCCACGGCGGGGGTGCCGTCCCCTACCACTGGGGCCGCTACCGGGGGCTCGCGGACATGCTCGGGCGCCCGCCGCTCGCCGAGCACGTCATGGGCAACGTGTTCTTCGACACCTGCGTCTACCACCAGCCCGGGATCGACCTGCTGTTCGAGGTCGTCGACGTGGACAACATCCTGTTCGGCTCGGAGATGGTCGGCGCCGTCCGCGGGATCGACCCCGAGACCGGGCAGTACTTCGACGACACCAAGCGGTACGTCGACGCGCTCGACCTGACCGACGCGCAGCGCGAGCAGGTGTACTCGGGGAACGCCCGCCGCGTCTATCCGCGGCTCGACGCGCGCCTTCGTGCGAGGCGGCGCTGAGTGCCTGCGTTCACGATGGACCCTGGATGGCTCGTCTACGACCCGAGCCCGTCGGCGCCCGCGTTCGCCTTGCCCGCGGGCGCGGTCGACGCCCATTGCCACGTCTTTGGTCCCGGCGGCGAGTTCCCCTTCGCGCCGGAGCGCAAGTACACCCCCTGCGACGCCGGCAAGGACGCGCTCTTCGCGTTGCGCGACGTGCTCGGGTTCGAGCGCAACGTGGTCGTGCAGGCGACGTGCCACGGGACCGACAACTCCGCGATGCTCGACGCACTGCGCGCCGCCCGGGGCCGGGCGCGAGGCATCGCGACAGTGCGCCCGGAGGTCACCGACGCCGAGCTCGCCGAAATGCACGACGCGGGGGTGCGCGGCGTCCGCTTCAACTTCGTCCGGCGCCTCGTCGACCCGAAGCCGGACGCGTACTACCTCGACACGCTCGAGCGGATCGCTCCGCTGGGCTGGCACGTCGTCGTCTATTTCGAGGCGGCCGACCTCGCGGAGCGCTGGGAGCTCTTCACCTCGCTTCCGACCGTCGTCGTCGTCGACCACATGGGACGTCCGGACGTCACCAAGCCCGTCGGCGGTCCCGAGTTCGCTCCGTTCCTCCGCCTGATGGCCGAGCACGAGAACGTCTGGTCGAAGGTCACGTGCCCCGAGCGGCTTTCGGTGTCGGGACCGCCTGGCTACGACGACGTCGTGCCGTTCGCGCGCCACCTGGTCGAGCGCTTCCCCGACCGGGTGCTGTGGGGGACGGACTGGCCGCACCCCAACCTCACGAGCCACATGCCAGACGATGGCGCGCTCGTCGACTTCATCCCACGGATCGCCGTGACGCACGACATGCGCCACAGGCTCCTCGTCGCCAATCCGACACGCCTCTACTGGGGGTCCACGCCATGAGCGACATGTCAGAGCTCGAGGACATCCCGGGCACGACGGTCTTCACCGCGCAGCGGTCCCGCATGGGCTACCACCTCAACCAGTTCTGCATGAGCCTCATGAAGGCCGAGAACCGGGCGCGGTTCAAAGCCGACGAGCGCGCGTACCTCGACGAGTGGCCGATGAGCGAGGCGCAGAAGCAGGCGGTGCTCGCTCGCGACTACAACGCCGCGATCGCGCAAGGGGGCAACATCTACTTCCTCGCGAAGATCTTCTCCACCGACGGAAAGAGCTTCCAGGAGGCCGCGGGCACGATGACCGGGATGACCGCCGCCGAGTACGCGGCGATGATGGTGGCGGGTGGCCGTTCGCCCGAGGGCATGCGGTCGATCAGGGAAGGGCGCTGACAATGGCGAGGATCACCGCTGGGGTCGCGACGAGCCACGTTCCCGCGATCGGCGCGGCGCTCGACCTCGGCAAGGCGGGGGAGCAGTACTGGCGCCCGGTGTTCGCCGGCTACGACTGGGTCAAGCAGTGGATCGCGGGCTCGATGCCCGACGTCGTCGTCCTCGTCTACAACGACCACGCGTCGGCGTTCTCGCTCGAGGTCATACCGACCTTCGCTATCGGCTGTGCCGAGCGCTTCGAGCCGGCTGACGAAGGGTTCGGCGCGCGGCCGGTGCCGGGCGTGGAGGGCCATCCGGATCTCGCCTGGCACATCGCGCAGTCCGCGATCCTCGACGAGTTCGACATCACGATCATCAACAAGATGGACGTCGACCACGGCCTCACCGTGCCGCTGTCTCTCATGTTCGGCCAGCCCGCCGCGTGGCCGGTGCGTGTCGTGCCCGTCGCCGTCAACGTCGTGCAGTACCCGCCACCGACGGGCAACCGCTGCTACGCGCTCGGCGAGGCAGTCGCTCGCGCGGTCGCGAGCTTCCCCGGCGACCTCGATGTCCAGGTCTGGGGGACCGGCGGGATGAGCCACCAGCTCCAGGGCCCGCGAGCCGGGCTCATCAACAAGGAGTTCGACACGGCGTTCCTCGACCGCCTGACGACCGACCCCGGGGCTCTCCGGCGGCTGGCGCACATCGAGTACCTGCGCGAGGCGGGCTCGGAAGGCATCGAGCTCGTCATGTGGCTCATCATGCGCGGCGCACTCGGCGACGCCGTGCGCGAGCTGCACCGCTTCTACCACGTGCCCGCGTCGAACACCGCGGTCGGGCACATCGTGCTCGAGCCCGCCGGATAGAGGTGGGGCGCGGGCGGGGCGCCGCCGCCGACGTACCCGACGTGCCTGCTGCGAGCCCCGACGGGCGGGCGCACGACCTGTGAGGAGTTGACAGATGCGTATCGCACTCGCCGGAGCCGGCGCCTTCGGGATCAAGCACCTGGACGGGCTCCGCCGGATCGAAGGAGTCGAGGTCGTCTCCGTCGTGAGCCGCCGGCTGGAGCAGGCCGAGGAGGTCGCCACCGCGTACGGCGCACGGCACGCGACGACCGAGCTCGGCGAGGCGCTCGCCCGCGACGACGTCGACGCAGTGATCTTGTGCACACCGACCCAGATGCACGCCGCGCAAGCGATCGAGTCGATGCGAGCGGGCAAGCACGTCCAGATCGAGATCCCGCTCGCGGACAGCTGGGCCGATGCGGCAGAGGTCGACGCGGTCGCCCGCGAGACGGGCCTCACATGCATGGTCGGCCACACGCGGCGGTTCAACCCCTCGCACCAGTGGGTGCACCGGCGCGTCGTCGCGAGGGAGCTCCGCGTGCTTCAGATGGACGTCCAGACGTACTTCTTCCGCCGGACGAACATGAACGCTCTCGGTCAGCCGCGGAGCTGGACGGACCACCTCCTGTGGCACCACGCCGCCCACACGGTCGACCTCTTCGCGTACCAGACAGGCGAGCCGATCTCGGTCGCGAACGCCGTGCAGGGCCCCGCGCACCCGGAGCTCGGCATCGCGATGGACATGTCGGTCCAGCTCGCGACCGAGAGCGGCCAGATCTGCACACTGTCGCTGAGCTTCAACAACGACGGCCCCCTCGGGACCTTCTTCCGCTACATCTGCGACAACGGCACCTATATCGCCCGCTACGACGAGCTGACGACGGGGCGCGACGAGCCCGTCGACGTGTCCGCCGTCGACGTCTCGATGGACGGCATCGAGCTCCAGGATCGTGAGTTCGTCGCCGCGATCCGAGAAGGACGCGAGCCCAACTCGGCACTCGCGTCCGTGCTCGACTGCTACCGCGTGCTCGACGACCTCGAGCGACAGCTTGTCGAGAGGGGATGAGGCGACGATGAGGACGACGAGGACACAGGTCGGCATCGTCGGCGCGGGGCCCGCGGGCCTCCTGCTGTCCCATCTCCTGCACCTCGATGGGATCGATTCCGTCGTCCTCGAGAGCCGTGGCCGGAGCTACGTGGAGCAGCGTGTCCGCGCTGGCGTCCTCGAGCACGGGACGACCGAGCTGCTCGATCAGTGCGGCGTCGGGGCGCGCATGCGCGCCGAGGGTCTCGTCCACCACGGGATCGAGCTCCGCTTCGAGCGCGAGCGGCACCGGGTCCCCCTGAGCGAGCTCGCGGGCGGCCGTGCGATCACCGTCTACGGCCAGCAGGAGGTCGTGAAGGACCTCATCGCCGCCCGCCTCGGCGCCGGCGGGTCCGTGCTGTTCGACGCCGAGTGCACGGCGATCGACGGGAGCTCGCCGTCGTCGGCCTCGATCTCGTACCGCCGTGACGGCGAGGACGAGGTGCTCGAGTGCGACATCGTCGCCGGCTGCGACGGCTTCCACGGGGTCACTCGGTCCGCTGCGCCCGAAGGCACGATCACCGCCCTCGAGCACACGCACCCCTTCGCCTGGCTCGGCATCCTCGCGCAGGTCGCGCCCTCGACCGAGGAGCTCGTCTACTGCCGTCACGAGAGCGGCTTCGCGATGCACTCGATGCGCTCGGCGGAGCTCAGCCGCCTGTACCTCCAGGTCGGCCCCGAGGAGCAGCTCGACGCCTGGCCCGACGAGAGGATCTGGGAGGAGCTGCGTACGCGATTCGCGACCGGCGACGGGTGGGCGCTCGCGGACGGCCCAGTCATCGAGAAGGGGATCACGGCGATGAAGAGCTTCGTCGTCTCGCCGATGCAGTGGGGCCGGGTGTTCCTCGCGGGGGACTCGGCTCACATCGTCCCCCCGACCGGAGCGAAGGGGATGAACCTCGCGATCGCGGACGTGAAGGCGCTGTCTCGCGCGCTCGTGTCCTGGTACGCGTCGGGTGACGAGACGCTGCTCGACGGCTACTCCGCGAGCTGCCTCCGGAGGGTCTGGCGTGCTCAGGAATTCTCGACGTACATGACGACGATGCTCCATCCACTCCCTGGCGACGACTTCGGCGCCCGTCTCGCGCTATCGAGGCTCCGCTATGCCGTGACCTCGCGCGCCGCTGGCGAGAGCCTGGCTGAGAACTACGTGGACCTCTCGAGCCTTTGACCGTTGCGCGACGATCTCGCCGGCGCTGCACGACGGCCGGCCGGCGGCCCGTGCCTTGACACCAGCCACGTGCTCCGCGACGATGTGTTCACATTACGACATTGCGTGCGTATAGCGAACACATCGCCGGACGGGGCCGTACTCCCCGTTGGCCTCCTCGCCACCGGAGGGCTGAGCAGGGGTACGGCTACCGGGGGCTGCCCGCCGAGCGAGCGGAAAGGACCTTCCGTCCGGGAAGACCGCAATCGACAACAATGACCGGTGCCGCGCCCGCGTGGTCGGCACATCGCAAGCACACAGGGGGGACCTCATGGACCATACGGAGAACACGCCGTCCGACGACGCCTCGGACGCGATGTCGAGCGGTCTCAGCCGTCGCAGCGTGTTGAAGACGTTCGGTGCCGGCGCGCTCGCGGTCGGCGCGGGCAGGGTCGTGCGGCCCGAGCTCGCGCCCCGCCGCACCGTCGGGAACCTCGCTCGCGGGCGGTCCGCCGGTGGCAACGTCGTGAAGATCGGCTACGTCACCCCGGAGACCGGTGCTCTCGCCGACTTCTCCCAGTCCGACATCTTCGTCCTCGACAAGGTGCGCTCGTCTGCTCCTTACGCGAAGGGGATGACGATCGGCGGCAAGAAGTACCGGCTCGAGATCACTGTGGTCGACAGCCAGTCGGATCCGAACCGCGCGGCACAGGTCGCCCAGCAGCTCGTCCTGCAGAACAAGGTCGATATCGTCGTGACCAGCTCCGCCCCCGAGACGACCAATCCGGTCGCGTCGACGTGCGAGCAGCTTCACGTGCCGAACCTCGCCACGGTCGTCCCCTGGGAGGCCTGGTACGGCGGTCTTGGCGGCAACCCGGTGTCGCCGACGAAGTCGTTCCCGTACTCCTCTATGTTCTTCTTCGGCCTGAAGGAGTTCGGCGGGACGTTCATGCCGATGTGGAACCGCATCGAGGCCAAGACCCACGCGTCGAAGGTGTACGCGGCGATGTTCCCGAACGATGCCGACGGCAACGCCTTCCGAGCCGCATGGCCGCAGTACCCGGCGGCATTCGGATACAAGGAGGTCGACGGCGGCGCGTACACCGACGGCACCACGAACTACAGCTCGATGATCGAGAAGTTCAAGTCGTCAGGGTGCGACTTCTACGTCAACGCCCCGCTCCCCCCGGACTTCAACACGTTCTGGAAGCAGGCCGTCCAGGAAGGGTTCAAGCCGAAGCTCGCGACCGTCGCGAAGGTCCTGCTGTTCCCGAGCGACGTCGTCGCCCTCGGGAGCCTCGTGAACAACATCGCCACCGACGCGTGGTGGACGCCGTTCGCGCCGTACTCGTCGTCCCTCACGGGCGAGACCGCGAAGCAGTTCGCGCTCGACTACGAGGCGAAGACGGGCCGCGAGTGGGTGCAGTCGATGGGCTCTGCGTACTCGCTGTTCGAGGTCGTCGTCGCGGCGCTCAAGAAGGTGGGCGACCCGCACGACAAGGCCGAGGTCGCGCACGCGCTGCACAACGTGAGCTACGCAGGCATCTGCGGTCCGATCGACTTCGCGTCGGGCCCGGCGCCGGGCGTCGGCATCATCAAGCCCGTCGGCATCCAGTGGAAGAAGGGCAAGAAGTCGAACGGGCGGACCTACCCGTGGGAGCCCTTCGTCGTCGACAACTCCCTCAACAAGCAGGTCCCGATAAACGGGGACCTCGAGCCGACGAACCCGTAGCACCGCCGTGGCGCCCCTGCTCGAGCTCGTCCACGTGAAGAAGCGCTTCGGCCAGGTCACGATCGCCGAAGACGTCTCGTTCGCGGTCGAGCAGGGCGCCGCGGTCGGTATCGTCGGGCCGAACGGCGCCGGCAAGACGACGCTGTTCGGTATCGTCTCCGGCGACGTCCGGCCCGACGCGGGCGACGTGCTCTTCGACGGCCATGTGGTCAACCGCCTCGATCCCGCGGCGCGCTGCCGGCTCGGGATCGGCCGGACGTACCAGGTGCCGCGTCCGTTCGACAAGATGACCGTCTTCGAGAACGTCCTCGTCGCCGCGCAGCAAGGAGCGCGCGCACGGGGCAGCATCAGCTACGC
The DNA here is from genome assembly GCA_035534715.1 of Acidimicrobiales bacterium. Taxonomy (GTDB): domain Bacteria; phylum Actinomycetota; class Acidimicrobiia; order Acidimicrobiales; family Bog-793; genus JAJZBW01. Next base: position 16,943 of record DATLRJ010000002.1, read on the forward strand.
GCACGCGCTCCGAGCGCTCGAGGCGACCCAGCTCGGCGCCGAGGCGAACCGTCTCGCCGGCTCCCTCGGGCTGCTCCAGCGCAAGCGCCTCGAGCTCGCTCGCGCGATCGCCACGCAGCCCCGCCTCCTCCTGCTCGACGAGGTGGCCGGGGGTCTCACCGATCTCGAGGTGCAGGAGCTCGTCGGCGTCGTGCGCACCGCGAACGCCGAGGGGATCGCCGTGATCTGGATCGAGCACGTCGTGCGCGCGCTCGTCGCGACAGTGGACCGGCTGCTCTGCCTCGCGGGTGGCCAGGTCATCGGCGACGGCGCGCCGCGGGACGTGCTCGCGAGCCCCACGGTGCGCGAGGTGTACCTCGGCACCGACGCCGCGGCGTCCGAAAGCGTGGCGTGAGCGCCGCCTCGGCGCTGCTCGAGGTCGACGGACTCACCGTCCACCACGGTCAGCTCTGCGCGGTCCGTGATGTGAGCCTGTCGGTGCGCGCCGGCGAGACCTACGCGATCATCGGCGCCAACGGCGCGGGGAAGTCGACGCTTCTCCGCACCATCGCAGGGCTGCACCGCGCGACCTCGGGACGGGTGCTCCTCGACGGCGTCGACCTCACGAGCGCGCGTCCCGACGCCAGGCTCGCGGCGGGACTCGCGCTCGTGCCCGAGGGGCGCCGCCTGTTCGCGTCGCTCACGGTCGAGGAGAACCTCCTCGTCGGCGCGTACCGGGCGCGAAAGGGCCCCTTCGATGTCGCCCGCATCTACGAGCTCTTCGAGTGGATGGTCGCGCGGCGAAAGCAACGGGCATCGCAGCTCTCCGGTGGCGAGCAGCAAGCGGTCGCGATCGGACGCGCGCTCGTCGCCAACCCGAGGGTCCTGCTCCTCGACGAGCTCTCGCTCGGCCTCGCGCCCGTCGTCGTACAGCGGATCTACGCGCTCCTCCCCGAACTCACCACCTCCGGGGTGACTGTGCTCCTCGTCGAGCAGGACGTCGGCCAGGCGACGAGGGTCGCGACCCACGTCCAGTGCCTCCTCGAGGGGAGCACCACGCTCCAGGGGGCACCGGCGGACCTCACGCGCGAGCAGATCGAGGCCGCGTACTTCGGCGTCGCCCACGACCACGAGAACCTCGCGCCATGAGGCCGGCGGCGCGTACGTGAGCTGGCTCAACGCGGTCATCCAGGGCGTGCTCACGGGTGGCTTCTACGCGCTCTTCGCGTGCGGCCTCTCGCTGCTCTTCGGCGTGATGGGCATCATCAACCTCGCGCACGGCGACATCGCGGTCATCGCCGGATACGTCGCCGTCCTGCTGATCCCCGCGACGCACCTTCCCGTCGTGTGGTCGTTCGTCGTCGTCGTGCCGATATTCGCGATCGGTGGCTACATCCTGCAGCGCACGCTCCTGCAGGCCAGCCTCGATCGCGACCCGTTCACGACCCTCCTCGTGACCTTCGGGCTATCGGTCGTCGCGGAGAACGCGCTGCTCGAGGCGTTCAGCTCCAACGGCCAGTCGCTGAACATCGGGTCGCTCATCGCGTACTCGTTCAACCCGTCGACGGCGATCTCCCTCTCCTACTTCTCGCTCACCGTCCTTGGCGTCGCGGTCGTCGTCCTCGGCTCGCTCCAGCTGTTCCTCTCGCGCACCGGGACGGGGCGCCTGATACGTGCCGTAGCGGACGACAAGGAGGCCGCGCAGCTCGTCGGCGTGAACTACCGCCACATCTTCGGAATCGCGGCCGCGATAGCGTTCGCGACGGTCGCTCTCGCGGGAATCGCGTCGGGCATGTACACGGAGTTCGCCCCCACCTCGGGACCCGCGAACCTGCTCTTCGCGTTCGAGTCCGTCGTCATCGGGGGCATCGGATCGCTCTGGGGCACCCTCGTGGGCGGCATCGTGCTCGGGATCGCGCAGCAGATCGGCGCGCAGATCAATCCGGCCTACCAGGTGCTCGCAGGCCATATCGTCTTCCTCGCGGTGCTCGCCGTCCGGCCGCGCGGGCTGTTTGGCATGAGGACGTCGCAATGAGCGCGACCCCGAGCTCACCCGCGGCGACGGCGCGCGCGGCGACAGCGGCCGCGCCGCGGAACGTCACCCGCTCCGCGCGCCCGACGGCATGGCTCGGCGCGGTCGGTGTCGCGGCCGTCGTCGTGCTCGCGTTCATGCCGTCGCTCGTATCGCAGGCGGACACGTCCGTGCTGCTGAACTTCTTCATCCTCCTCACGATGGCCTCGATGTGGAACCTGCTCGCGGGCTATGCGGGGATGGTCTCGATCGGCCAGCAGGCATTCGTCGGCCTCGGCGCGTACGGCGTGCTCGTCCTCGCGGACAGTGGCGTGAACCCCGTCGCGGCGATCCCGGTCGCCGCAGTCCTATGCGCGGCGCTCTCGGTACCGATCTCGTTGCTCGTGTTCCGGCTCCGGGGTGGGTACTTCGCGATCGCGACCTGGGTCGTCGCGGATGCCGCCTCGCTCGTCGTGAGCTCGATCGGCTCGATCGGCGGGGGGACGGGCAAGCCCGTCCCCGGGATGTCGAGCCTCAGCCCGAAGTCGTTCGAGGAGGTCACCTACTGGGCGGCGCTCGCGGTCGTCGTGTGTGCGGTGGGCATCACCTACGCGCTGCTGCGCAGCAGGCTCGGCCTCGTGCTCGCCGCGGTCCGCGACAACGAGGTCGGCGCCCGCAGCGCCGGCGTGCGCGTGGTCACGGCGCGACGCATCGTCTACCTCGTCGCAGCGCTCGGCTGCGGGGCAGCAGGCGCCCTCCTCGCGGTCAGCCAGCTCAACGTGCAGCCGGCGTCGGTCTTCAACGTCCAGTGGTCCGCGGAGATGATCTTCGTCACGATGATCGGTGGGATCGGAACCATCGAGGGTCCGATCCTCGGCACGGTGGTCTTCTTCCTCCTCCAGCAGAACCTCGCCCACGACGGGGCGTGGTACCTCATCATCTTCGGTGCGCTCGCAGTCGCCATAGCGATCTGGGCACCGCGCGGGCTGTGGGGGACCGCGACGGGAAAGCTACGCGTGCAGCTCTTCCCCGTCGGCTTCTACGTCGGCAGGACCCGGCGCCGGGACCGCCGCACCGAGGCGCCGCCGCCGACCCCGGCCTCGCCCGCGGCCTGAGCCGCGCCGCGCCCGCGAGCCGGAGCCGCGACCGCGAGCCGGAGCCGCGCCCGCGAGCCTGAGCCGCGCCCGCGAGCCGGAGCCGCTCCCGCGAGCCGGAGCCGGGGCCGGGGCCGGGGCGTCGCTTGGCGCTCGGCATCTCCGTTCGTGGTCGCGACCTCCCGGTCACCCCGGGCCGAGCAGCTGGAACTGCCGGAGCTTCTCGAGCCGGTGACGCGCCTCTACGACGCGCACCGTGCCCGTGCGAGAGCGCATGACGAGCGAGTGCGTCGTCGCGCCCGATCCGTCGTAGCGCACGCCGCGGAGCAGCTCGCCATCGGTGATCCCGGTCGCCGAGAAGAAGCAGTTGTCGCCGCGCACGAGGTCGTCGGTCGTGAGCAGCGCGTCGAGGTCGTAGCCCGCCGCGAGGGCTGCAGCACGCTCCTCGTCGCTCCGCGGCCAGAGCCGTCCGAGGATCTCGCCGCCCATCGCCTTCAGAGCGGCCGCGGCGATCACGCCTTCTGGCGTACCACCGATGCCGAACAGGACGTCGGCGCCGGAGTCGCGCCACGCGGTGGAGATCGCGCCGGCGACGTCGCCGTCGGTGATCAGCCGGATGCGCGCCCCTGCCGTGCGGATCTGCTCGATGAGCTCGTCGTGGCGGGGCCGCTCGAGGACGATGGCCGTGAGGTCGCCGACGGTCGTGTGCTTCGCCTTCGCGATCTCGCGCAGGTTCTCCGCGGGGCTGAGCTCGAGCGAGATACGCCCGACGGCCTCGGGGCCGACCGCGATCTTGCGCATGTAGACGCACGGCCCAGGGTCGAACATCGCGCCGCGCTCGGCGAGGGCGATGACCGCGAGCGCGCCGCCGCGACCGAGCGCGGTCGGCCGGGTCCCGTCGATCGGGTCGACCGCGATGTCGACCTGCGGAGGCGTGCCGTCCCCGATCCTCTCGCCGTTGAACAGCATCGGCGCCTCGTCCTTCTCGCCCTCCCCGATGACGACGACGCCGTCCATGGGAACGGTCTCGAGCACATGGCGCATGGCGTCGACGGCCGCACCGTCCGCGCCGTTCTTGTCGCCGCGTCCCATCCACCGGCTCGCGGCGATGGCCGCTGCCTCGGTGACTCGCACGAGCTCCATCGCGAGGTTGCGGTCGGGTGCCTGCCGGGCTCCTGTCACCTTGACGAAGCTAGCGGGGACCGAGGCGGGGCGCGAGCACGCGCCCGTGGGCTCGCTTTCCCGCCGGCGAGACACCCGGCGCAAGGGCGCGGGCCCGCGCCGCCGCGAGTTCGCGTGAAGGCTGTGACACCGGCGTTGGCGGCAGTACAGTCTCGCCGTGGATCGGTTCGTCGTACGCGCTGCCGGCCCGCTCTCGGGGGACGTGCGTGTCCAGGGAGCAAAGAACTCCGCCCTCAAGCTCATGGCGGCGTGCCTGCTCACCGAGGGTTCGACGCGCCTCGCCAACGTCCCGTCGATCGTCGACGTCGACGTCATGTCGGACGTGCTCGCGGCGATCGGCGCGACGGTCGTGCGCGAGGCCGACGGGGGCCCCGGGGGCTCGGCTCTCGTCGTCACGGTCCCCGAGCGGTGCACACCGATCGCGCCGTACGAGCTCGTCGAGAAGATGAGGGCGTCCTTCGTCGTGCTCGGGCCGCTGCTCGCTCGCCACGGCGTGGCACGCGTCTCGTTGCCCGGCGGCGACGACTTCGGTCACCGCCCGATCGACATGCACCTGCGCGCCCTCGCCGCGCTCGGAGCGGAGTTCGGCACCGAGCACGGATACGTGGAGGGACGGTGCGGCCGCCTCACCGGAGCGCGCGTCGTGCTCGAGTATCCGAGCCACACGGCGACCGACAACGTGCTCATGGCCGCGACGCTCGCGAAGGGCACGACCGTCATAGAGAACGCGGCGTGCGAACCCGAGGTGCAGGACCTCGCGGCGTTGCTCGCAGCGATGGGAGCGCGCATATCGGGCGCCGGCACGTCGCGCATCGAGGTCGAAGGGGTGGACGAGCTCTACCCGGCGACGCACGTGACCGTCGCGGACCGCGTCGAGGCCGCGACCTTCCTCGCCGCCGTCGGTCTCGCGGGAGGCGACATCCACGTGCTCGGCGCGCGCGAGGACCACATGGAGATGCTCCTCGCGAAGCTCGTGTCGATGGGCCTCGAGATCGAGGCGACGGGGCTCGGCGTCCGGGCCCGCTCGGACGGCCGGCTCCAGCCCGTGGACGTCGCGACGCTGCCGTATCCGGGGGTCGCGACCGACTACAAGCCCCTCCTCGTCACGATGCTGTCCGTCGCGAACGGCGTCGCGATAGTGAGCGAGAACCTCTTCGCGGGCCGCTTCCGCTACGTCGACGAGCTACGCCGGATGGGCGCGGACATCAGGACCGAAGGTCACCACGCGGTCGTGCGCGGGGTGCACCGCCTCTCGGGCGCCCCGGTGCGCGCACCCGACATCCGCGCCGGGGCGGCCCTCGTGCTCGCCGGGCTCGCCGCAGACGGGGAGACCACGGTGAGCGGTGCGGACCACATCGACCGGGGCTACGAGGACCTCGCGGGAAAGCTCCGATCGCTCGGCGCCGACGTGGCGCGCGACGTCGCGTGAGCGCCAGCTAGCGTCTCTCCGTGGACAGCCCGACCGACCCGGCCGACGGGGCGACGCGACCGCACGGCTGGCACGCGCTCGACGACGACCCACGCTGGTACGAGCGAGCGGTCTTCTACGAGCTCGTGCCGCGGGGCTTCTACGACGCGAACGGCGACGGCGTCGGCGACATCCGCGGCATCGTCGAGAAGCTCGACTACCTCGCCTGGCTCGGCGTCGACTGCCTCTGGCTCCTCCCCTTCTACCCGTCGCCGCTGCGCGACGGCGGCTACGACGTCGCGGACTACTGGAGCGTCGCGCCCGACTGCGGAACCGTCGAGGACGTCCGGCTCCTCGTCACCGAGGCGCACCGGCGGGGGATCCGGATCATCGCGGATCTCGTGATCAACCACACGAGCGACCAGCACCCGTGGTTCGTCGAGTCGCGCTCGTCGCGCGTCAACCCGAAGGCCGACTGGTACGTGTGGGGCGACGACGACCAGCGGTGGTCGGACATCCGCGTCATCTTCTGCGACGCCGAGCCGTCGAACTGGACCTTCGACCCGGTGCGCCAGCAGTACTACTGGCACCGCTTCTTCCACCACCAGCCGGACCTCAACTACGAGAACCCCGAGGTGCGCGATGCGATCCTCGCGGTGGTTCGCTTCTGGCTGGATGTCGGGCTCGACGGCTTCCGGCTCGACGCGGCGGCCTACCTCTACCAGCGCGACGGGTCATCGGGCGAGAACCTCCCCGAGACCCACCAGTTCCTGCAGCAGATGCGCAAGGAGATCGACCGCGACTACCCCAATCGCATGCTGCTCGCGGAGGTGAACCAGTGGCCGGCCGACGTCGTCGACTACTTCGGGGACGGCGACGAGTGCCACATGTGCTTCCACTTCCCCCTCATGCCCCGCATGTTCATGGCGGTCCGCCGCGAGCAGCGCTTCCCCATCACCGAGATCCTCGCCCAGACCCCACCGATCCCCGACGGCTGCCAGTGGGGGATATTCCTCCGCAATCACGACGAGCTCACCCTCGAGATGGTGACCGACGAGGAGCGCGACTACATGTACGCGGAGTACGCGCGCGATCCGCGCATGCGCCGCAACCTCGGAATCCGCCGCCGTCTCGCTCCGCTCGTCGACAACGACCGCGGTGTCGCCGAGCTGCTCCACGCGCTGCTGCTTTCGCTGCCGGGCAGTCCCGTGCTGTACTACGGCGACGAGCTGCTTATGGGGGACAACATCTACCTCGGCGACAGGGACGGGGTGCGAACGCCGATGCAGTGGACGCCGGACCGAAACGGCGGGTTCTCCCGTGCGGACTTCGCGCAGCTCGCCCTTCCGCCGCTCATGGACCCCGTCTACGGCTACCAGGCAGTCAACGTCGAAGCCGGGACGCGGGACCCCTCGTCCTTCCTGCACTGGCTCCAGCGGATGCTCGCGGTGCGCCGCCAACACCCGATCTTCGCGACGGGCGGCGTCGAGGTGCTCCCGGCGGACAACCCGTCGGTCCTCGCGTACGTGCGGACGGGCACCGGCGAGACGGGTGAGCGGGCGGTGCTGTGCGTGAGCAACCTGAGCCGGTTCGCCCAGGCGGCCGAGCTCAGCCTCGCGCGCTGGGAGGGGGCGGTTCCCGTCGAGCTCATCGGGCGGGCGCAGTTCCCCGCGGTAGGGCCGGACGCGTACGTCGTGACCCTCGGCCCACATGGCTTCTACTGGCTCGAGCTCGAAGTGGTGGGCTGATCGTGGCGCCCGAGCCCGCCGAGCTAGCGCGGCTCGCAGCGTCGTATCTCGAGCGCCAGGTCTGGTTCCAGAGCGCCATCGACGCGACGCCGGCCGCTCCGATCGAGCTCGTCTCGGCGCGCACGCTGCGCCCGTCGCGCCCGGGCCTCGCCAGGCTCATCCTTGGGCGGGGGGAGCAGCGCTTCCAGGTCCTCGTCGGGTGGCGACCTCCTCCCGAGCTTTCGAAGGTGCTCCGTGGTCGGGAGTCCGCGCTCCTCGGGCCGGTCGGCGACGGCCAGTCGTCGGCGCTCGCCTACGACGCGGTCGCGGACGACGACCTCCTCCTCGAGCTCCTCGTGCACGTGACCGGGGGGAAGGAGAGTGCGGCACGCGTCCGTAGGGTGTCCTCCCTCGTGTCGCACGCCTCCCTCGTCTACGACGAGCGCTTGTTCATGAAGTGCTACCGCGTCCTCGAGTCCGGCGCGCGCCCCGAGGTCGAGGTGGTGCTTCGTCTCGACAAGGTCGGGTTCAATGCGCTCCTCGCTCCCGTCGCGCACTGGCGCGACGACGGCTTTGACCTCGCGCTCGTGCGGGAGTTCCTCCCGAGCGCACTCGAGGGCCGGCTGCTCGCGCTCACGTCGCTCCGCGACCTCCTCGCGCACGCCGCGGGCGGGGAGGACGGGCGCGCGCGCGAGCGCGACGCGCCGCGTGACGACGGCGCGACCGTGCCCGACGCGGACGCCGAGTGCGCCTCCGCGGGCGGCGACCTCGCGTCGGAGATGCGACGCCTCGGCGCCACGACCGCCCGCCTCCACCTCGCTCTCGCGACGGCCTTCGGCGACCGGCCGGCGAGCGCGTCGAGCTTCGCGGAGGCCCATAGCGCGCTCGACGAGGCCGGTGGGAATGTTGCGCCAGAGCTCGCGGCCCGGCTCGGGACCATCGACCCTGCGGCCGCAGGTCGCACGATCCGCCTCCACGGCGACTACCACCTCCGGCGCGTCATGCGCTCCGAGGTGGGCTGGCTCGTCGCAGGGTTCAGCGACGACCCGCTCTACGCCGCGGTCGACGCCGACGGCTCCCTGCCGGGCCGTCGCGGCTCCCCGGTCGAGGACCTCGCGGACATGTGCTTCTCGATCCGCCAGATCGCACGCGAGGCGCTCTCGCAGCGGCCCGGGGCGGAAGCCGCGGACGCGACGCGGCTCGCGAGCGCGTGGGAGCGGCGCAACCAGGCTGCGTTCCTCGAGGGCTACGTCACGACTCACGGCGTGCGACGCCTATTGCCGCGCGAACCGTCGGCGACCGAGCTGCTCCTCGCCGCGTTCGAGATCGCTCGGGAGCTGCGCTACGAGGCGACCTCGGCCGAGGCGTGATCGGAGAGCTCGGCGAGCGCGCCTCGGAGCTCCGCGGCGGCCTGCTCCGGCGCGACCACGTTGATGTACACGCCGGTGCCGAGCTCGAAGCCCGCTCGAGTCGTGAGCTTCGGCAGGACGTGCACGTGCCAGTGAAAGGGAGAGGTCGCGCGGTAGGGGGCCGCGTGGAACACGACGTTGTACGCGATGTCGCCGAGGTGCGAGCGGAGCGCGGCGAGCGCGTTGCGCACGGCGCGGCCGACCCCCGCGAGGTCGTGCGGAGCGCTCCGATGGAGGTGGGCCTCGTGCGCGCGCGGCACGACGAGCAACTCGTAGGGGGAACCGCTCCAGTAAGGGGCGAAGGTCACCGTGTTCTCCGCGGACTCGATCACCCGGTAGCTCGCGCGCTCCTCGGCCTCGGCCGCGGTGCACAGCAGGCACCCACCGGCGAATCGACTGAAGCTCCCCTGCTCGTCGACGAGCTCGCGCGGGACGAACGGTATGCCGAGGAGCTGACCGTGCGGGTGCTCGAGGGACGCACCGGCCTCGCGGCCGGAGTTCACGATGACCTGGCTGTAGCGGAGGCCAGGCGTGCCCTGGTGCTCCTCGACTCGGTCGCGGATCGCCGACATCACGAGGTCGCTCTGCACGTCGTCGAACGCCGCCCACGCGAGGTCGTGATCGGGCGAGAACACGAGAACCTCGTGGATTCCGCTCGCCGGCGCCTCGGTGAACACGGGGCCGCGGTGGTCGACGACGAACGGCTGACTACCCTCGAAGGCGGGGTAGCGATTCGTCACGACCCGGACGAGCCAGTTGCCCTCGCTGCCGTAGGTCTCGAGGGCAGGCGGTGTCTCGTCCTCGTTTCCCGGACAGAACGGGCAGAGCGCTGGCGGCTCGAAGGCAGCCGGCTGTCGCGGGACGAACACCGACCCGCGCATGTGTCGACCCGTCGCGACCGCCACCCAGCGGCCGGAGAGAGGATCGAGGCGGAGCTGGTTCAACTCTTTCCCACCTCGTGCTATCGGTGCACTCGCATTGCGCCAGAGGCTAGTCCCTGGCGGTACGCGAGAGCGCACCGCGCGGCGTATCGCGCGGCGCACCGCCCGGCGCACCGCGCGGCGTATCGCGCGGCGCACCGCGCTCGATGACCGGCCCCCTGTACGACGTCGTCCTCGCGGCTCACGTCCTCGCCGCCGTCGTCGGATTCGGCGCGCTCGGCACGAGCGGCGCGTACGCGGCCGCGGTGCGGCGCTCGCAGGCGCCGTCGACCGATGCCGCACTGACGCGCTACTTCGCTCCCGGGAGGAATTGGGCATCGCGTGCCGTGCTCCTCGTGCCGCTTCTCGGCGGGACGCTGCTCGCGCTCGGCCATGGGCGCGACGCCCACTACCCGTGGCCGTGGATCGGGCTCGCGATCTGGACCGGCGCGACCGCTGTCGCGTCTGGCGTGCTCTGGCCCGCGGAGCGCGAGGTCCAGCGCCTGCTATGCCGGGCCCCGACCGGGGACGAGCGCGGCGCGCTCGCGATGGCGGCGCGCCGCACGGAGCGCGCCGCGGCAGTCACGTCGCTCGCGTTCGCCGCCGCGGTCGTCGTCATGGTCTGGCAGCCACGCTGAGCCCGTGCGGGCCGCTCTCCGGCACGCGCACTCGGCGCGGTGGTCGCGGCCGGTACCGTGATGGCCCGTGGTTGGCTCCCGTCGTGTCGAACGTCTCGCCCTCGTCGCGTCCGCGCTGGCCGTGTCCATCGCGGCGGGGGCGCTCTCGAGCGGGGCGCAGGCAGCGTCCGCGGCGCGAACCTCAGCCGCCCTGGTGGCGCCCGCCTACGGCGTCGGCATAGCGCGCTGCACGTTCGTCGACTCGAGCCGGACGACGTTCGACTATCGCTCGGGCGCGACCGTCGGTGGCAGGACGCTCGTCACCGAGATCCGCTACCCGAGCCTGTCCGCTCCTTCACGGGCGAGCGCGGGGGAGGTCGCGGGCGCTGCTCCCGCGTACCGGCGCGGGCCGTTCCCGACGCTGTTCTTCGCCCCGGGCTACGACGTCACGCCGGACGCGTACACAGCTCTCCTCGACGCGTGGGTGCGAGCCGGGTTCGCGGTCGTCGCGCCGAGCTTCCCCGACACGAACCCCACAGCCGTCTCGTCCGCCGGGCCCGGGAAATACCCGGAGGACGACATCGTGAACCAGCCCGGCGATCTCGCGTTCGTCGTCCGGGCGGCGCTCCACGCGTCGGCTGCGTCCGACCCGGCGTGCCGCGTCCTGCACGGCCTCGTCAACCCCGCGGAGCTCGGCATCGCCGGCCAGTCCGACGGGGGGAGCACCGTCGCGATGCTCGCCTACGACCGGGCGCCCTCCTACGCGGGCCTCTCGCTGCCGGTGCGGATCCGGGCCGCCGCCGTGATGTCGGGGAGCGAGGAGCCCGGCACGGGCCCGTACGAGGCCACGCCGGGCGATCCCGCGCTCCTCGTCGTCCAGAGCGCGACCGACCGCTGCAACCCGCCGCAGGAGTCGACCCAGCTCTACGACGCGATCGTCCAGAAGGACCGGTGGTTCCTCACGATCGACCGGGCTCACCACTTGCCGCCGTACGACGGCGAGAACGCGACGGCGTTCGCCGTCGTCGCGCGCGTGACGACGCGCTTCTTCCTCCTCGAGCTTCGGGGCCAGGTCCCCGCGGCCGGCTTCCTCGCCTACGGCGACGCCGCCCGCGCGGTCGCGTCCCTCACGACTGGTCCTGTCGCGCCCGTGCTCCCCGATCTCGATTTCGAGATGTCTGCCTGCTATGCCCACTGACCCCCGACGCGTCGCCGGGAAGCCGCCTGCCGCTCGCCGCCCGCCCCCCTCGCAGCCCGCCGGCTCCCGCGGGCGGGGACGACTGGCGACCAGCAGGGCCCGGCCCGGGCTCGTCGTCGCTGCGGTCGTCGTGATCTTCGCCGGGCTCCTCGTCGCCCGTCACCTGCGCGGCGCGCCCACCTCGCACGGGGCGCCCCCCGCACCCGCAGCGGTGCAGCTGTCGGTCGCATTCGCGCGTTGCGCGTTCTTCGACCCATCTCGCCCCACGGAGGACTACGTGACCCGCACGTCGACGCCGGGGCGCCGGATCGTGTCGGACATCTACTACCCGGCCTACGAGCTCGCGACCGGCGGGCGCGCGCGGCCGGGGGAGCTCACGCCGGCCGAGCGTGCCCCGCACCCGACCGTGTTCTTCGTCGGCGGCTACGACGTCGACCCGTCCCGCTACGTCGCGCTGCTCACGAGCTGGGTGCGCACCGGCATCGTCGTCGTCGCGCTCGAGCCGCCCGATGCGAACGAGGCTGCGGTCGCGAAGAGCGGAGGGAGCTTCGCCGACGAGGCGGACATCCCGAACCAGCCCGCCGACGTCGCGTTCGCGACGCGGCGCGTCCTCGCCGACTCCGCGGGTCATGCGTCGGGTTGCCGGGCATTGCGCGGCCTCGTGGACCCGTCCGAGATCGGCCTCGCGGGCCAGTCGGACGGCGCGACGACCGTCGCGATGCTCGCCTACGACCAGGGCAGCGCGCCGGGCGGCGCGACGTCCTATCCATCGCTCGCCGCCGGGCTCCACTACCGTGCCGTCGCGGCGATGTCCGGGAGCGCGTACGGCGACGACCCGTACGCCGCGCCCGCCGGGAGCCCGTCGCTGCTCGTCGTCCAGAGCGCGACCGACACGTGCAACACCCCGCTCCAGTCGGTCGACCTCTACTCGGCGCTGCCGGTGCCGCAGAGGTGGTTCCTCGGGTTGCGCCACGCGAGGCACCTCACCCCGTACGAAGGTCAGGCGGCCGCGGCGTTCGGTGTCGTCGCGAAGGTCACGAGCGCATTCCTCGCCGGCGAGCTCCGCGGCAAGGACCCCGGTGCGGCCCTTCTCGTCGCGGGCAACGCGGACCCGGCGGTCGCCGCCCTCACGAGCGGTGCGTCGGTCCCGCCGTTCGTCGAGGTGCCGGCCACCCAGAGCGCAGCGTCCTGCTATGCGACCTGAGACGTTCGCCGGCGCGGGCGCGTACCTGGACCACGCCGCGACGACCCCGATGCGGGCGGAGGCCATCGAGGCCATGCTGCCCTACCTCGCGGGGACGTTCGCGAACCCGTCTGGCGCTCACGGGCCCTCGCGGGCGGCCCGCCGCGCACTCGACGCGGCGCGCGAGGAGCTCGCCGCGGCCGTGGGGTGCTCGCCCGACGAGGTCGTATTCACCTCGGGCGGCACGGAGTCGGACAATCTCGCCGTGCTCGGCACGGTCGCGGGACGTCGGGGGGCCGTGCTCACGAGCGCGGTCGAGCACAGGGCGGTGCTTGCGCCGGCGCGCACGGTGGGGGGGACCGTCGTCCCGGTCGACGGGCGTGGCCTCGTCGACCTCGACGAGGCGCGCGCGGCCGCCGAGCGGTCGGGGGCAGCGGGCACTCCTGTGACGCTCGCGTCGCTCATGCTCGTGAACAGCGAGACCGGTGTCGTCCAACCGGTCGCCGCGTTCGCAGACGCGGTCCGCGCGGAGGCACCCGGCGCACTCGTCCACACCGACGCGGCCCAGGCCCTCACCTGGCTCGACGTGTCCACGCTCGCGTCGTGCTGCGACCTCGTGACGATATCGGGGCATAAGTTCGGGGGCCCGAAGGGGATCGGCGCCCTCGTCGTGCGCGAGCGCGCCGCGCGACTGTTGCGCCCGGTGCTCCACGGCGGCGGACAGGAGCGCGAGCTCCGTGCCGGGACACCGCACGTCGCGGGCGCCGTCGCGATGGGCGCCGCGGCGACCCTCGCGGCGTCGGAGCGCGAGGCCACGGTGCGGCGGGTCGCCGCGCTCCGCGACCGGCTCGCCGACGGCCTCGTCTCGGCGGCCGGCGCGGTCGAGACCGCGCCGCGCCCACTTCGCGTCGCCGGTAGCTGTCACCTCCGCTTTCCTGGGGTCGCCGGAGAGGAGCTCGTGCTCCTCGCCGATCGAGACGGCGTGTCGCTCTCGACGGGTTCTGCCTGCGCGAGCGGCGCCCGCGAGCCGAGCCACGTGCTTCTCGCGATGGGGCTCGGGGAGCGCGAGGCGCGCGAAGCGGTGCGGATCTCCCTCGGCGCCACGACGAGTGCCGACGAGGTGGAGCACGCCCTCGCGGTGCTCGTCCGGTGCGCGCTCCACCTCGCGCCGGCGCCGCCGCACTGAGCTGCCCGTGCCGAGGGCCGCCCCGCGGAGCTGTTCGCGACGGGCGGTCGCGCGACCGGGCGCCACCGGCGCGGCGTCCTGGCAGACTTGGGACGTGCGAATCCTCGTGGCTATGTCGGGCGGTGTGGACTCGTCTGTCGCGGCGAGCCTCCTCGTCGACGCCGGCCACGAGGTCGTCGGTGCGACGATGAAGCTCTGGGGCGGTCCCTCGGACTCCGGCTGCTGCTCCGCCGCGGACGTGCGCGACGCGCGAAGGGTGTGCGACCACCTCGGGGTCGACCATCACGTGTTCAACTTCACGGACGAGTTCGCCGCGGCGGTGGTCGACCCCTACGTCGCCGATCACGCGGCGGGCCGCACGCCGAACCCGTGCGTCGAGTGCAATCGGCACCTCAAGTTCGGAGCGCTCCTCGAACGTGCCGACCGGCTCGGCTTCGCGGCGGTGGCGACCGGCCACCACGCACGAGTCGACAGGGACCCTGGCTCGGGCCGCCCGCGACTGCTGCGCGGCGCCGACGCGGCGAAGGACCAGTCGTACGTGCTCGCTGCCCTGACGGCCGCGGAGCTCGCCCGGGTCGTGCTGCCCATCGGCCGGCTCACGAAGCCCGAGGTGCGTGCGCTCGCCGAGCGCCGCGGACTCGCGACCGCCGCGAAGCCGGACAGCCAGGACGTCTGCTTCGTCGCGTCCCGCTCACCTAGAGCCGGGCAGTCCGCGGGTCGGCGCGCCTTCCTCGAAGCGCGCATCGACCTCCACCCGGGGATCGCGCTCGACGCGGTGACCGGAGAGCAGGTGGGGGAGGTGCCGGCGATCGAGCTCGTGACGGTCGGCCAGCGCCGAGGACTTCCCGGCAGCGGCGTCGCGCGTCGCTTCGCGCTCGCAGTCGACACCGTCGCTCGGACCGTCGTCGTCGGGGACGCGCAGGACCTCCTCGTGTCCGACGTTCCGCTCACCGGGCGAACGTGGGTGGGCGAGCCGCTCGCCGCGGGGACGCGTTGCACCGTCCAGGTGAGTGCGCACGGCCGCCCGCTCCCCGCGAGGAGCCTCGACCGAGGGGTGCGCTTCGACGTCCCGGCACGCCGGGTCGCCCCCGGCCAGCTCGTCGCCTGCTATGTCGGCGACGAGGTCGTCGGCTCCGGCATCGCGTGTTGAGCGCTCGGCACCGAAGGCACCGGGACACGGAGCACCTCGTGCGCCGTGCGCCGACCGCAACGCGATGACGGGCGCCGCACCGGACGACGCGGGGCGCGCCGCACCGGACGACGCGGGGCGCGCCGCACCCGACGACGCGGCGCGCGCCGCACCCGACGACGCGGCGAGGACCGACGAGCTGCGGCGGCTCGTCGAGTACCACGCGAGCCGCTACTTCCAGGAGGACGCGCCGGAGATCGCCGACGCGGAGTACGACGAGCTCGTCCGAGAGCTCGACGCGCTCGACGCCGCGCACCCCGCGCCTGCTCGGCCGGGCGGAGGCGACGCGCGGGTCGGCGCCCCGCCGCTCCCGCGCTTCGCTCCGGTGCGCCACGAGATCGCGATGATGAGCCTCGACAACGCATTCTCCCTCGAGGAGCTCGAAGCCTGGGGCGCACGCCTGCAGCGGCTCGTCTCCGCTGGGGCGGGCGCCCGAGCGGAGCGGCTCGTGGACGCGTCGGAGGCAGCAGAGCTCGACCTGCCGGCAGCGTCCGGAGACGCGGCGCCGGATGTGGCCGAGGGTGCCGTCGGCGCGTCGGCGCCCGTCCGCCTCGTCTGCGAGCCGAAGATTGACGGTCTCGCTGTATCTCTTCGTTACGAGCACGGTCGCCTCGTCAGGGCCGCGACGCGGGGGGACGGTGTGACGGGCGAGGACGTGACGGCGAACGTCCGGACGATCGGCTCGATCCCCCACGTGCTCGCGCTGTCCGGCGAGGACGTTCCCGGCGTGCTCGAGGTCCGTGGCGAGGTGTACATGGCGACCGCTGACTTCGAGGAGCTGAACCGCCGCCAAGCCGCGAGCGGGGAGCGGCCGTTCGCGAACCCGCGCAACTCGGCGGCGGGCTCGCTTCGCCAGAAGGACGCCTCGGTGACGGCGACACGTCCGCTCAGCTTCTGGGGCTACCAGATCGGCGAGGTCGACGGCGGCCTCGCCGGTCCGCGCGGCCGCGCGCTCGCGACCCACGCCGACTGTCTCGACCTCATCGCGCGCGCCGGGCTCCCGGTCAACCCGGAGGCCGCCGCGGTCGAGGGCCTCGACGCCGCATACGCCTACTGTCAGTCGCTCGAGCAGCGCCGCCACGACCTCGCGTACGAGGTGGACGGCGCTGTCGTCAAGGTCGACGACCTCGCCCTGCAGCGGTCGCTCGGCGCGACCTCGCGGGCCCCGCGCTGGGCGATCGCGTACAAATTCCCGCCCGAGGAGCGCACGACGCTTCTCGAGGAGATCCTCGTGTCGATCGGCCGGACGGGGCGAGCGACGCCGTTCGCGCGCCTCGTGCCGGTCGTCATCGCCGGGTCCACCGTGCAGCTCGCGACGTTGCACAACGAGGACCAGGTGCGCGCGAAGGACGTGCGAGCGGGTGACACGGTCGTCGTGCGCAAGGCCGGGGACGTCATACCCGAGGTCGTCGGCCCCGTGATCGCGTCACGCCCCGCGTCGAGCGTCGCGTGGTCGTTCCCGCGCACCTGCCCGGCGTGCGGTGGACCACTCCTGCGGCTCGAGGGCGAGAGCGACACCTACTGCGTCAACGCCGATTGCCCGGCGCAGCGGGTCCAGCGGCTCGCGCACTTCGCGTCGCGGTCCGCTATGGACATCGAGGGGCTCGGCGAGCAGCGTGCCGCGCAGCTCGCCGACGCAGGCCTGCTCGCCGACGTCGCGGACGTCTACTCGCTCGAGGCGGACCGGATCTCGGGGATGGAGGGATTCGGCGAGCTGTCGGCGGCCAACCTCGTCGCCGCGATCGAGCACTCGAAGGGTCGTGGGCTCGCGCGCGTCCTCGTCGGCTTGTCGATCCGCCACGTCGGCCCCACGATCGCAACCGTGCTGAGCGCAGCGTTTCGCGACCTCGACGAGCTGCGAGCGGCCTCGCCCGAGGAGCTCTCTGGCGTCGACGGTGTCGGCCCGACGATCGCCGCGAGCCTCGCGGCCTTCGTCGCTCTCGACCAGAACGTCGTGGTGATCGAGCGGCTGCGCGAGGCGGGCGTGTCGCTCGCCTCGAGCTCCAGGCCGCAGCGACGGGCCGCTCCCGAGTCCGGCGAAGGCGCCGTCGACAGGACGCTGCTCGGCCGATCCGTCGTCGTGACCGGGACGCTCGAGCACTTCACGCGCGAGCAGGCCGAAGAAGCGATCGCAGCTCGGGGAGGGAAGTCGCCGGGCTCGGTGTCGGCACGCACGTACGCGCTCGTCGCCGGCGCCGAGCCGGGAGGCTCGAAGCTCTCTAAAGCGGAGTCCGCCGGCGTTCCCGTGCTCGGCGAGGACGAGTTCGTCCACCTGCTCGCTACCGGCGAGCTCCCGCCGCGCGCCAGCTGAGGTGCACATCCTCACGGCGCGCACAGCCATCACCTGTCACGCCGCCATCTCTGGCAACATAGAGGTGTACTCGAGGGAGCAGCGATGACGACCATCACCGAGCAGCTCGGACGCGTGCTCGCCGGCCGCTACAGGCTAGACGCCGGCCTCGGCACTGGTTCGTCGGCTCACGTCTACGCGGCCTTCGACACCCGCCTCCGCCGTGTCGTCGCTGTCAAGCTGCTCCACCCCGGCCTCGCGGGTGACGAGGGCTTCCTCCGGCGCCTGCGCGCCGAGGCGCAGGCCGTCGCCGCGCTCAACCACCCGAACGTGCTGAAGGTCTTCGACTGGGGCGAGGAGGACGACGGGCCGTTCCTCGTCCTCGAGTACCTCGGTGGCGGCAGCCTGCAGGACCTTCTCGACGCAGGGGGCCGCCTCGACCCCGCTCAGGTCGCGACCGTCGGCGCCCAGGCCGCGCGCGGCCTCGCGTACGCGCACCGCAGGGGGTTCGTCCACCGGGACGTCAAGCCGGGGAACCTGCTGTTCGACGAGGACGGCGGCCTTCGCGTCGCGGATTTCGGCCTCGCCCGCGCGCTCGCCGAGGCGGCGTGGACCGAGCCGGCCGGGGCGGTACTCGGCACGGCGCGCTACGCCTCGCCGGAGCAGGCGGAGGGTCGGCCGCTCGACGACCGCTCAGACGTCTACTCCCTCGCTCTCGTGCTCTACGAGGCCGTCGTCGGGCGCGTGCCCTTCTCGGCGGACACGACCCTTGCGACGCTCATGGCGCGCGTCGGGGCGTCGCTGCCCGCCGCGCCCGAGCTCGGGCCGCTCGCGCCGATCCTCGCCCAGGCCGCGATCGCCGAACCCGTCGCCCGTCTCGATGCTCCCGAGCTCGCGGACAACCTCGAGCTGCTCGCACGCCAGCTGCCCGCACCGCGGCCCCTCCCGCTCGCCGGACGGCCAGTGCGGGGCGGGGCACGCGGGGCGATCCATCCCGATGCCGCCCCCGCGGCGACGTCCGGCGCCGGCGCGCCAGCGGCCGGCGCGATCGCGGATGCGGCCGCCACGCTCGACGCGGCGCGCCCGCGGCTGTACGACCGGGAGGCGGACGGTCCCGCGCCCGCAACCCACGGCGCGACCCGCCCGCTCCTCTACGACAGGGAGGCGGGCGGCGCGCTCGATGGAGCGCCGGCGGCCCCAGAGGGGTCGGGCCCGGACCGCGGTGCGGCGCCGGAGCGGCGCGGCGACGGGCGCGGCCCGCGCCGGCGCGCGCTGCGGGTCGCGCTCGTGTCGCTCGTCGTCGTCGCCGTCCTCGTCGCAGGAGGCGCGGCCGCCGTGCGGTTCGTCGTCTACGGGCACGCGGTGCCGTCCCTGCGGGCGATGCCTCTCGGGCGCGCACGGGCCGCTGTCGCCCGCTCGGGCCTGCGCCTTCTCGAGCGCGGTGCCGAGTTCTCCTCGACCGTCGCTGCTGGAGCGGTCATCAGCCAGTCGCTCGCGCCGGGCACCTCGCAGCGCTCGGGGACGGTCGTCTCCGTCGTGGTCTCGAAGGGACACGAGCCGGTCCCCGTGCCGACGCTCACGGGCCGTGCTCGCTCGGTGGCCGTCGGGCTCGCGCGTTCCGGACACCTCGTCCCCGTCGTCGCCACGGCGTACAGCGAGACTGTCCCGGCCGGCGACGTCGTGACGTCGAGCCCGTCGTCTGGGACCGCGGCGTTCGGGGGCACCGTGCACATCGTCGTCTCGAGCGGCCCCGCGCCGCGCACGATCCCCAGCGGGCTCGCCGGCGCGACCTGGCCCGCTGCGGCGGCGCGCCTCGGCTCGCTCCGGCTGACCGCGGTCGAGAGGCTCGCGTACTCCGACTCGGTCGCGAGTGGTGACGTCATCTCGACCTCGCCGGCATCGGGCACCTCGGGGGTCGCGGTCGGCAGCCCGGTCGACGTCGTCGTCTCGCGCGGGCCGCGGACCGTCGCGGTCCCCACGGTCCGCGGCCTCTCGATCCCCACCGCGATCGCCCAGCTCACCCGCGCCGGACTGAGCGTGACCGAGCAAGTG
>DATLRJ010000003.1:0-13539 GCA_035534715.1 Acidimicrobiales bacterium
ACGATCGGCGGCGTGCAAGCGGTCGACGGCGCGTCGTTCGCCGTGCGGCGCGGTTCGATCTCGGGGCTCATCGGGCCGAACGGCGCGGGCAAGTCGACGGTCCTCGGCATCGTGAGCGGCTTCATCCCTGTGAGCTCGGGCACCGTGAGCTTCGACGGCGCGGACGCGACCGACGTCGCCGCGTTCCGGCGCGCTCGGCGCGGTCTCGTCCGGACCTTCCAGCTCCCGCACGAGTTCGGTCGGCTCACGACCCTCGAGAACCTCCTCGCGGCAGTCCCCGGTCAGCGTGGCGAGACGGCGATGTCGGTCCTCGCGGGAACCCGCTACTGGCGCGCGCAGGAGCGCGAGCTCACCGGGCGCGCCGAGCAGCTGCTCGAGATGTTCGCGATGACGGAGAAGGCGGGCAACCTCGCACGCGAGCTCTCGGGCGGGCAGAAGAGGATGCTCGAGGTGATGCGCGCGCTCATGGTCGAGCCGAAGCTGCTCCTGCTCGACGAACCGATGGCCGGCCTCAGCCCGATGCTCTCCGAGCGCCTCGAGCACGTCTGCACCGAGATGCGCGCGGGCGGGCTCTCGATCCTGTTCGTCGAGCACGAGCTCGGCGCGGTCGAGCGCCTCTGCGACCATGTCGTGGTCATGGCCCAGGGACGGGTGCTCTCGCAGGGCTCGATGGCCGACCTGCGCGCGAACAAGGAGGTGCAGGATGCCTACATCGTCGGCTGAGGGACCGGCCGCGCGGCCGAGCGCTCTCGCGACGCGCGGCCTCGTCGCCGGTTACGGCGACGTCGTCGTCGTGCACGGTGTCGACATCGACGTTCCCGAGGGCCGTCTCGTCACCGTCGTCGGTCCGAACGGCGCGGGCAAGAGCACGCTCTTGAAGGCGATCCTCGGGCTCGCGAAGGTCATGGACGGTCACGTCGTCCTCGACGGCGCCGACGTCACCGGTCAGCCGCTCGAGATGCTCGCCCGGCGAGGGATCGGGTACGTGCCACAGGTCGACGACGTCTTCGAGACCCTACGTGTCAGCGAGAACCTCGAGATGGGCGGGTACATGCTCGACAAATCCGAGCGCGCGGCCCGTGTCGAGGAGGTCCTCGAGATCTTCCCGGCCCTGAAGCCGAAGCTGCGCCGCTACCTCGGGACGATGAGCGGAGGCGAGCGCAAGATGACCGCGGTCGCCCGCGCCCTCATGCTCGCGCCACGCGTCCTCGTGCTCGACGAGCCGACGGCCGGGCTCTCCCCCGCGCTCACGCGAGTCGTCCTCGAGGAGCAGGCGCGCGTGCTCGCGAGCCACGGCAAGGCGGTGCTGCTCGTCGAGCAGAAGGCGCACGCCGCTCTCGAGATATCGGATTGGGCCTACGTGCTGGTACGCGGCGCGGTCGCGAAGTCAGCCGCGGCGCGCGACGTCCTCGAAGACCCGGACATGGCCGAGATCTTCCTCGGTGCGGCTGTGCGAGATGGAGGCGTGAAGTGAACGGAGCGGAGTCGTTCGTCGAGACACTCGTCGACTCGGGGGTCTCGACCTTCTTCGGCCTCCCCGGCTCGACCGAGGCGCCGCTGCTCGAGGCGATCCGCTCGACCGGGGCGCCACGCTACGTCCTCAGCCTCCACGAGAGCGCCACGGTCGCGATGGCGGACGGCTACGCGCGCGTGAGCGGATCCCCCGGCGTCGTCGGCCTCCACACGACGGTCGGGACGATGAACGGCATGAGCCAGCTGTTCAACGCGTACCGCGACCGCTCGCCGGTGGTCATGACGGCAGGGCACAAGGACCGCGCCGTGCTCGCCGAGGACGCGTTCTGTGCGACTCCGGATCTCCCATCGCTGCTCCGCACGTTCACGAAGTCGTCGTGGCAGACGCTCGCGGCGCGATCCATCCGCGGTGACCTCCGGCGGGCGCTCCAGCTCGCGATGGCTCCGCCCCGGGGACCTACGTACCTCGCGCTTCCCGAGGACCTCATGGTCGAGGCCGTCGATGCCGACGAGACGCGCGGTGCTCCGGCGTGGCGCCCGATGGACCTCTCGAGCGTCGCGAGCCCTGCAGCCGTGAAGGAGGCGGTCGCTCTCCTCGCGGGCGCGAATGCCCCCCTGCTCGTCGCCGGGAGCGGCGCGCTCGGCGCCGCACGAGAGCTCCTCGCTGTCGCCGAGGCGTTCGAGCTGCCGATGCTCTACACGGACTTCTCGGACCTCGGCTCGCTGCCGTACGGGCCGGGAGCTCCGCGCCACCTTGGCCTCTACGGCGAGGAGCGCTCCGTGCTCGAGGGGTGCGATCTCGTGCTCGCGGTCGGCTCCCGGGTCTTCTATCCCTTCTCCGACGCGACGCGTGCGCGGCTGCCCCCCGGTGCGCGCCTCGTCCACGTGACCGCGGACCCCACGCTCGTGAGCAAGTCGGTCGCGGCGGACATCGGCCTCGTCGGCGACGTCCAGCTCGTCCTCGAGGCCCTCGCGAGCGAGCTCGCTGCGACGGGCGGGCTCGACCCCGGGCGCCGCTCGACGCGCGCCGCGCGGCTCGCGACGGCCGTGGGGGAGCGGCGCGGGCGCGTGAGCGCCGAGCTCGCGGACGCCCCGACCACGATGCCGCTCGCGATCGAGCGCCTCGGCGCGGAGCTCAATCGCGTCCTGCCCGATGGCGTCGTGCTCGTGGACGAGGGCGTACGCTCCTCCCGCCGGCTCCTCCGGTTCCTCGATCCGCCCGACGACGCGCTCGTGCTGCGGACAACGGGTGGCTCGCTCGGCTGGGGCGTCCCGGCCGCAATCGGCGCGAAGCTCGCCGCGCCCGACCGGCCCGTCGTGGCGGTCGTCGGCGACGGCAGCCTCCACTTCTCCGTCCAGGCGATCTGGACGGCTGTCACCGAGCGTGCTCCGCTCGTCGTCGTCGTGCTCGACAACGGCGGATACCTCGCGGTCAAGCGTGCGGTCGAGGGCTTTCTCGGGGTGCCACGCGACGACCGCTTCCACCCGGGGACCGAGCTCCCCGGCATCGACCACGTCGCCGTCGCGGCAGGGTACGGTGCCGAGGGCGTCGACGTCACCTCGCCCGGCGAGCTAGGCGAGGCCGTCGAGCACGCGATCAAGAGCGAGAGAGTCGTCGTAGTCCGGGCTCCTGTCGTCGCGATCCGGCCCTGAGGTATCAGGCCGTGCCGCTCGACTACCTCCCGCTCATCGACGAGATCACGGCGCCGCTTCCCCCGATGCCCGTCGCTCGACTCGGCACGCCGCCGTGGGAGCCGATCGCCGTCGCCCTCGAGCGGGCGCGCGTCATGATCCTCAGCAGCGCCGGCGTGCACCTGCGGGACGACCCCCCGTTCGAGCCGACGAACGACCTCACGGTGCGGCGCATCCCCGCCGGCGTCGCGCCGTCCGCGCTCCGGCCGTCGCACCCGAGCCCGATCCGGCGTCCCGGCATGCTCGACGTGAACGTCGTCCATCCCTACGAGCGTCTCGCCGAGCTCGCCGCGTCCGGCGAGATCGGCGGTGTGACGGATCACCACCTGAGCATCCTCGGGGCGATTAAGACGCTCGTCCCGGTCGTCGAGGAGATGGGGCCCCACGTCGCGAGCGAGGCGCGGGAGTCGGGCGCGGACCTCGTCCTGCTCGTTCCCCTATGTCCCGCGTGTCACCAGAGCGTCGGCATACTCGCTCGTGCCGTCGAGCGCGCGGGCATCCCGACGATGACACTCGTCGGTGCACGCGACATCACGGCGCTCGTCCGGCCACCTCGCGCGGCGTTCCTCGACTTCCCCCTCGGCAACTCGGCGGGACGGCCCCGCGACGCGACCGGGCAACGACGGATCTGCGTCTCGACGCTCCGGCTGGCTGCGGCCGCGACGGTCCCGGGCGAGATCGTCGACCTCGACGAGCGCTGGCCCGTCGAGGGCTGGGAACGACACGTCGTCGACGCCTATCGCGGCGAGGCCGAGATCGTCACGCGCCAGCGAATGAGCGAGTTCGGTGCCGACGGCTCTCATCTCGCCGCGGCGGACGTCGCGGCCGTCGAGGCGATGATCTGATCGATCCGGTCAGCCCCGGTTTGGCCCGGTTTGGCCCGGTCAGCCCCGGTTTGGCCCGGTTTGGCCCGAACCACTCGAACACATCCACACCGGCGAGCTGTCGCGCTGGCGCTCCGGCGCGAGACCACCTGGCACTCGCTGCCGTCGCACCCGCGGCGGCTCAGCCGGCGGCTTCTGCCCCCGTCGCGACCCGACGCTCCGAGGAGGGCGGCTGGGGGTCCTGGCGGTAGTCCTCGAGCGCCTCGAGAGCCGGACCGTAGGCACGCTTGAGCTCGTCGCCGAAGTCGGCGTAGACGCGCTGGAGGTCGATGTCGTGCCGCACGAAGTCCTTGATCGCCGCGACGACGAGCGCGCTGTCACTCACGACTCCGGACCAGCTGTGCCCGTCGGTCGCGAGCGCCCAGATCGTCTCCGCCGAGTCCGCGACGACGGCGAGGTGGCGTGCCTGGTGGCTCCGGTAGAGGATCTTGTCCGTGCTCGCGTGGGTGAAGGTCCGCACGCCTGCGACCTCCCACGCCTCCTTGCCGAAGCACAGCGCGACGATGTCGACGCCGCGGGCGACCGCTCCCTCGATCTCGCGCTGCACGGTGCGCAGCTCGTCGACGCGCGCCGAGAGGTAGACGCGCCGGCGCGACCGGTCGAGAGCGGCGCGGGCCGCGGCCTCGATCTCCGGCCACTCCTCGAGCCGCCGGACCGCTTCGAACGTCGGCCCCGCGCCGTCGGAGTCGAGCTCCGCGGCGCTCCGCCGGGCGAGGTGCAGCCGGTCGGAGAAGCTCGCCTCGAGCTTCGCGAGGAGCTGGTCTGCAGGGACGGGGACGAAGCGAGCGGGACGCCCCGCGAGCTCGAAGGCCGCCCCGCGAGCGACGAGCTTGCGCAGTGCCTCGTAGACCTTCGGCTGCGGGACGCCGGTCGCCTTTGCGACGGCGTAGCCGGTGCGTGGCTCGCCCCCGAGGAGGCCGACGTAGGCGCGCGCCTCGTGGTGTGAGAAGCCGAGCTGGAGGAGCGCGGTCGCGAAGTCCTCGGCAGGGCCGGCGGACGTCGGGGCGTCGGATCGGTGTACCGGCACAGGCGGCCTCCTCTGCTCAGGTGGTGCTGACGAATCCGCCGTCGACGGCCACGAGCTGGCCGGTGACGAAGTGCATCGAGGTCGCGACCGCGTAGATCGTCTCGGCGACGTCCTCGTTCGTCGCGACGCGCCGGAGCGGTGTGAGCTTCGCGCGTCGCTCCACGAGCCGCTCGTAGTCGTCGCCGAGCTGGTCCTGCATCCACGTCCCGGCGACCCAGCCGGGGAGCACGGCGTTGACCCGCACCTTCGGCGCGAGGTTCGCCGCGAGGAGCTTGGTCAGGGTCGCGACCGCGCCCTTGCTCGCGGCATACGCG
Source organism: Acidimicrobiales bacterium (assembly GCA_035534715.1). Taxonomy (GTDB): domain Bacteria; phylum Actinomycetota; class Acidimicrobiia; order Acidimicrobiales; family Bog-793; genus JAJZBW01. Next base: position 5,391 of record DATLRJ010000003.1, read on the forward strand.
TAGGGCTGCACGCCTGTCGGCCGGACGCCCGCGAGGCTCCCGAGGTTGACGACGCTCCCCGATGCGTCGCTGAGCATCCCGGCGCACGCGCGTGTCACGAGGAACGGGCCCTTCACGTTCACCGCCATGATCCGGTCCCACTCGTCCATCGTCGTCGCCGACAGGTCCCGCGGGGGCTGCATCGTCGTCGTGCCCGCTGCGTTCACGAGCACGTCGAGTCGAGCGAACTCCTTGCGGCACGTGTCGACCATCTCGAGCACGGCGGGCTCGTCGCTCACGTCGCAGCGCACGACGGCCGCGCGACCCCCCGCCGCCTCGACCGCCTTGGCGGTCTCCTCCGCGCCATCCGCGCGGCTCGCGTAGTTCACGACCAGGTCGTAGCCGTGCGCGGCGAAGAGCTGTGCTGCCGCCTGGCCCATCCCGCTCGAGGATCCGGTCACGAGTGCTACCGGTCGCGACGACATTTCGCCTCCTAGTGCTTACCGTGGGTAATGGTACAGGCTGGCCCCGCGTGGAGGCTCATCCGCGCCTCTTCGACCGGGCACGCGCCGCGTCGACGAGGCGTGCCGCGAGCTCGGGCTCGCCGAGGGACCAGAGCTGCGCCTCGAGCTCGAACGCCGTCGCCGCGGCGCGGCTGTCGAGAGCGGGCGCGACCTGGAACGTCGCCTTCGCTCTCCGAGCGAGGACGCGGGGCACGGCCGCGGCGCGGCGTGCGAGAGCCAGCGCGGTGTCGATGAGGTCCTCGTCGTCCACGCACCGCCACGCGAGGCCGATCCTCGCCGCGTCCTCGCCACTCACGACCTCGCCGAACATCACCATCGCGCGCGCCGCGTCCGGGCCGACGAGCCGGGTGAGGGACCACGTGTGACCGCCGCCGGGATGGAGGCCGAGTGCGAGGAAACGGCTGTCGAAGCGGGCGGAACGCGCGGCGATCCGGACGTCGCACGCCATCGCGAGATTGAGACCGGCGCCGACGGCCGCTCCGTTCACCGCCGCGACGGTCGGCACGCCGAGGCGCTCGACGGCTTCGAACCCTTCGTATATGGCGCGCAGCGCGGCGCGCGCCCCCTGCGGGCCGGCATCGCTGCCGCTCTCCCGGTCGCCGCCGCCCGGATCCCTCTCCGCTGTGTCGGACGCGCCCGCGGCCCCGTCGCCACCCCCGTCGCGAGCGCTGCCCGTGGCGCCGGCGAGGCTTGCGAGCGGCGCGCCTCCGCAGAACGCCGGGGCGGAGCCGGTCACGACGACGGCGCCCACCGCCTCGTCGGCGTCGAGCTCGTGCACTGCGCCGACGAGGGCGGCGATCATCTCTTCCGACAGGATGTTCCGGCGATCGGGGTCGTCGAGGGTCACGACGGCGACCTCGGAGCCCGACGGCTGGCGTTCGCGCTCGACTCGGACGGTCACCGCAGACCGCCTCTCACGGCGCCGCATCCTTCACGAGCTCGGCGGCGCGGGCCGCGAGCACGTTCTTCTGGACCTTGCCGATGTTCGAGAGCGGCAGATCTTCGACGACCTCGAGACGTTCGGGCCACTTGAAGCGGGCGAGGCCCCGGTCGGACAGGAACGCGCAGAGCTCGTCGAGCGACAGTGGCGCACCCGCGGTCACGGCGAAGGCGCACATGCGCTCGCCGAGCACGTCGTCGGGCATGGGGACGCACGCGACGTTGCGCACGTTCGGGTGGGCGAGGAGCATGTCCTCGACCTCTTCGACGCTGATCTTCTCACCGCCTCTGTTGACGAGGTCCTTCTTGCGCCCTTCGACGACGTAGCCGCCCGAGGCGTGGCGGCGGAGCAGGTCGCCGCTTCGGTAGTAGCCGTCGGAGGTGAACATCCGAGCGTTGACCTCGGGCGCGGCGAAGTACCCCCGCAGCGTGTACGGGCCGCGACACAGCAGCTCGCCGATCTCGCCCGGAGCGACGTCGTCGCCGTCCTCGTCGACGAGGCGGACGTCGTCGGCGGGGGATATGGGGGTGCCGACGGTCTCGCGGCGCACCTCGGGGGGGTCGTCGAGGCGGTTCATGAAGAGCAGGCCCTCGGTCATGCCGAATATCTCCTGCACGACCCCGTTCGGGAAGGTCGCCTCGAGCCGCGCGCAGATCTCCGGCTGGAGCTTCTGCGCCGCGCTGTTCACGACCGTGACCGATGACAGGTCGTAGGTGGAGATCGTCGAGTCATTGAGCCACTTGATCCAGAGCGCCGGGACAGCCTCGACGTGGGTCACGCGGTGGCGCGCGACGAGCGGGAGTGCATCGGTCGCTGCTGTCGTCGGCGAGAGCACGACGGTAGCGCCGTGGAGCCAGAACGCGCAGACGCCGGCGTTCAGCGGGTAGTTGTGCGCGAGCGGGAGGCACGCGAGCACACGGCTGTCGCGCTCCACTCCGTTCACCTCCGCCGAGACCCGCGCGTTGTAGACGTAGTCGTTGTGGGTGCGCGCGATGACCTTCGGGATTCCGGTGGTGCCGCCCGACAGGAGCAGGCAGCACGGGTCGGTCGGGTCGACCGGGATCGCCTCGAGCTCTGCGATCTCGGCCGCGGAGACCTCGGCCGAGTCCTCGGCGAGCGCGTCGAGCGACACGAGATCCGCAGGCGCGGAGCCGCCGGAGACGAGGAGGTGCTCGAGCCCGGGGTGGTCGTCGCGCATCTTCCGGGCGAACGAAACGAAGTCGAACCTGCCCGCCTCGGACGACACGGCGTAGGCGACGGCGCCGACGAACCGGACGTAGTGGCCGACCTCGTGCTCGCGATGGGGCGGCAGCGCGAGGAGGGGGATGAGGCCGAGACGCTGGCACGCGAAGTAGAGGTAGAGGAACGCGGGCTCGTTGACGAGCTGCACGACGATCCGGTCGCCCGGGGCGAGCCCGAGCCTGCGGAGCCCGACGGCGACCCGCGTCGAGCGGGACGCGAGCTGCGCGTAGGTCACCTCTTCATCGCCGGAGACGAGCGCGACCCGCTCGGCGAACCGCTCGAACGCCTCGCCGTAGACGGACCAGAGCGTGCGGTCCTCCCAGTAGCCGAGCGCGCGGTATTCGGCCTCGACCTCCGGCGGGTACGGCACCATGCCCTCGATCATCCGCGACCCCTCACACTCCCCCGACCGCCGCGGCGCGGCGCGTCCCTGCCCGTCGTCGCGGAGAGCTCCGACGCGGCTGACCTGCACCCTACCAGTGTAAGTAGCAAGGCGCCGGGGCGGCGATCGTGACGTGCGGGTGGTGCGCGGCCCACGAGAACGGCACCGCCAGGCGAGTGCCCTGTGCAGGCGTTGTCCGGACGGTCGCGAGGGCTCCGGGGACGAGGTGGTGCGCTCGGCCGCCCTGGATGCGCCCGCACCTACCCTCTATAGTGACCAGTAGTCGACGTGAGCTCGTGGGGGGCTGCGCGCGGCAAGCCGGCTCGCGTGCCGCGTGGCCTCGTGCCGGACGACGTACGGAGGAGTTGCCATGACCGAGACCGTCGAGTCGCCCGCGTCGATCCAGCACCGGACGCAGTGGATAGCGGGGCAGTGGGTCGAGGCCTCCGACGGCCGATGCTTCGACGACATGAGCCCGTACACGGGGGAGGTCTACGCGCGGGTCCCGTCTGCCTCCGCGGCCGACGTCGCACGTGCGGTCGGCTCCGCGGGGGCGGCGTTCTCCTCCTGGGCGGCGACCCCGCCGCGAGAGCGCCAGCGGCTCTTCCTGCGCGCAGCGGAGATCGTCGAGCGGCGTCGCGACGATCTCGTCGCCGTCATGGCGCTCGAGACCGGCGCCGTCCGCGCGTTCGCGGGATTCCAGGTCCAGTGGGCGGCCGGCTTCCTCCGGCTCGCGGCCCAGTGGGCCTACGGCGAGACGGGAACCGTGATAGCGGTCGACGCGCCGAACACCTACGCCATGGCGACGCGACGACCCCTCGGCGTCGTCGCGGGGTTCTCGCCGTGGAACGGGGCGTTCAACCTTGCGTGGCGCACAGTCGCCCCGCCGCTCGCGGCGGGGAACACGGTCATCTTGAAGCCGTCCGAGCTCGCCCCGATATCGGCGGGTCTCGTCATCGCTGAGATCCTCGTTGAAGCAGGCTTCCCGCCGGAGGTCCTCCAGGTCGTCACGCACGGACCGGGAGAAGCCGGGCCGATCGCCGACGAGCTGTTCGAGCGGCCGGAGGTGCGGGCGTTCAACTTCACCGGCTCGACGGCGGTAGGCCGGATGCTCGCCGAGCGCGCCGGACGTCAGCTCAAGCGGATCGCACTCGAGCTCGGCGGCTTCAACCCGACGATCGTGCTCGCGGACGCGAACCTCGACGACGCAGTGGAGACCGCGGCGTTCGCGGCCTTCTTCCACCAGGGTCAGATCTGCATGAACACGCGCAAGCTCATCGTCGAGCGTCGCATCGCCGACGAGTTCCTCGAGCGTTTCTCCGCCAAGGCATCGAGCCTGCGCGTCGGCGACCCGAGCGATCCTTCGTCTCAGCTCGGCCCGCTCATCCATGACCTGGCAGTCGAGAACGCCAAGCGGCGGATCGACGAGGCCGTCGCACGCGGCGCGAAGGTCGCGCTCGGCGGCGGAGTGGAGGGTCGCTGCTTCGAGCCGACCATCCTGCTCGACGTCCCACCCGAGGCGACGATGTACTGCGAGGAGACCTTCGCGCCAGTCGTCGTCGTCGAGCCATTCGACGCCCTCGACGACGCGATCGCGATCGCGAACTCCACGCCGTACGGGCTCACGGCGTCGGTCCTCACGAGCGACACCGGGCGTGCCGTCGGGATCGCTCGGCGGCTCGAGGCGGGGGTGGTCAACATCAACGGCCCGACGATGTACGCGGAGCCGAACCTGCCGATCGGCGGGGTGAAGGAGAGCGGGTGGGCACGTTTCGGCCTGTGGTCGATGGAGAACTTCACCGATCGGACTACCGTGACCGTGCACGACGGCCCGCCCAACCACCGGATCTGAGCCCCGCTCGCCGATCGCGCGCCGGCGCTTATCGCCGCGGCGCGCGGTCAGCGACCGGTCCAGCGCGGCGCCCGTCGCTCGACGAACGCGAGAGCACCCTCTCGCGCGTCGTCGGTGGCCCCGATGCGCTCGCGCTCGGCCCGGGACTCCGCCCAGCGCGCACGGGCGACCGCGGTCGACGCGGCGTTCCGCCCGGTGAGGACGCGCTTTGCTGCCTGCACGGCGAGCGGCGCGCCCTCGACGATGCGCGCCGCGAGGGCGAGTGCCGCGTCGAGCGCCGAGCCGTCGTCCACGACGGTGTTGACGAAGCCGAGCCGTGCCGCTTCGTCCGCAGTGATCTCCTCGCCCGTGAGCACGAGCTGCATCGCGATCTTCGGAGCGATCTGCTCGGGGAGGCGCAGCAGCCCGCCTCCGCCCGGGATGATGCCGCGGCGCACCTCGGGCAGCCCGAAGCGCGCACTCGAGCCCGCGACGACGAGGTCGCACGCGAGGCAGATCTCCGTCCCGCCGCCGAGCGCGAACCCCTCGACGGCGGCGACGACCGGTGTCGACGTGAAGTGGTCGACGAAGCCCGCAAATCCCCACTCCTCGTGGCCGGGTGCCGCGTTCGACTCGCCGCGGGCGAGCGCCTTCAGGTCCGCGCCCGCGCAGAACGCGCGCCCGCCCGCGCCCGTGAGGACGACGACCCATGTGTCCTCGTCCTTGTCCGCTTCGTCGATCGCGCTGCCGAGCGCGAGCGCCATCGAGGAGTCGACCGCGTTGCGTGCCTCCGGGCGGTTCAACGTGAGCACGGTCACGTGGCCGCGTCGCTCGACGAGCACTGCGGACGGGCCCTGCATCGGAGATGTCACGCGCTACGCGGGGCGGGTCGCGAACATCGTGAGCGCCGTCATCGTGAGGACGGCGGTCCCCTCCGCGTCGAACAGCTCGCAATGCATGCGCACAGTGCCACGACCGGCGCGGCGGCCCGGTGTCGAGTCGACGACCGTGGCGCGGCCGCTCAAGACGTCGCCCGGCCGCACGGGCCGGAGGAAGCGGATCTGATCGATCCCGGGCGAACCGAGGCACGCGCTGCGCGCGAGCAGGGCGTCGACGTACATGCGCATGTACATGGCGCACGTGTGCCATCCGCTCGCGACGATGCCGCCGAAGACCGTCGTCTTCGCGAGCTCGGGGTCGACGTGGAAGCTCTGCGGGTCGAAGGCCCGTCCGAACGCGATGATCTCCGCCTCGGTCACCTCGACCACGCCGACGTCGTAGACGTCGCCCGAGACGTAGTCGCCGAAGTGGAGCAGGTCCATCGCCTGATGTTATCGAGCGGCCCGGCGCCCGCCTCGTGTCCCGGTCGCGCCCCGTGGCACGGCTCGCGCGGCGTGGTTAGGGTCGCGGCGTGACTCGCTTCGGGGCCGGAGACGCGGACGGCGCCGGGTCGGTCGAGGTCGAGCGTGTCGGTGCGGTCGCGGTCGTTCGCGTCGACCGGCCGCGCGCGAACGCGTTGTCGAGCGCCCTTCTCGACGCCCTCGTCACGGCGCTCGAGTCGCTCGCCGCCGACCTTCCCGGCGCGGTCGTGCTCTGGGGCGGAGAGCGCGTCTTCTCGGCCGGGGCCGACGTCCGCGAGCTCGCCGACCCCGCGCTCGCACCCGGCCTGCTCGACGCTTTCCGGCGGGCGTGCGACGCGCTCGCGGGGCTGCCGCGCACGACGATCGCCGCCGTCGCGGGCTACGCGCTCGGGGGAGGCCTCGAGCTCGCGCTCGCGTGCGACCTCCGGGTCGCCTCTGAGGCCGCTCGGGCCGGCCAGCCGGAGATCCTGCTCGGTATCGTCCCGGGAGCGGGCGGCACGCAGCGCCTCGCTCGCCTCGTCGGTCCTGCACGCGCGAAGGACCTCGTGCTCACCGGGCGCCAGGTGGACATGGCCGAGGCGTCGCGGATCGGTCTCGTCGACCGCGTCGTCGCTCCGGAGGACGTTCTCGACGGTGCGCTCCTCCTGGCGACAGAGCTCGCGTCGGGGGCGGTCGTCGCCCAGGGCCTCGCGAAGGCGGCGATCGACGCGGGGCTCGGCGTCGCGCTCGACGCGGGCCTCTCGATCGAGCGGACGGCCATCGACGCCGCGCTCGCGACAGCGGACGCGAAGGCCGGGATCGCGTCGTTCCTGCGCGAGGGCCCGGGGAAGGCGGTGTTCGTCGGTGGCTGAGGTCACGCGGGTCGGGGTGGTGGGATGCGGCCTCATGGGTTCGGGGATCGCCGAGGTCGCCGCGCGCGCGGGCCTCGAGGTGACCGTCGTGGAGGCCGATTCCGGAGCGCTCGAGCGCGGGCGCGCCCGAGTCGAGAAGTCGCTCGGACGGGCCGTCGCGAGCGGCAAGCTCGATGCCGGAGCACGCGACGCGGCGCTGGCGCGCCTCGCGTTCGACGAGGGCCTCGTCTCGCTCGCGGGGTGCGACGTCGTGATCGAGGCCGTCGCGGAGCTCGAGGTCGTGAAGCGTGAGGTATTCGCCGCGCTCGACGAGATCCTCGAGGCACCTGACGCGGTCCTCGCGTCGAACACCTCGTCGATACCGATCGCGCGGCTCGCCGCGGCGACCGCGCGCCCCGAGCGCGTCGTCGGGCTGCACTTCTTCAACCCGGTGCCGGTCATGGGCCTCGTCGAGGTCACGCCCTCGCTCCTCACCAGCCCCGCGACCCTCGAGCGGGCGGAGACCTTCGTGAGCGGCGTGCTCGCGAAGTCGGTGGTCCGCTCTCAGGACCGCGCTGGGTTCGTCGTCAACGCGCTGCTCGTCCCCTACCTCCTCGCCGCCATCCGGCTCCTCGAGTCCGGGGGAGCGAGCGCGGCCGACATCGACCAAGCCATGCGGTCGGGCTGCGCGCACCCGATGGGCCCCCTCGAGCTCTCGGACTTCATCGGCCTCGACACCGTGAAGTCCATCGCCGACGTCCTGTACGCGGAGTACCGCGACGGTGCGTACGTCCCGCCTCCCCTGCTCAGCCGGATGGTCGAGGCGGGACGGCTCGGCCGGAAGTCCGGGCGCGGATTCCACGACTACGGACGAGAAGCGCGCTGATCGGAGCGGGCGCGCTCGCGGCGCTCATCGCCGAGTGGGGCGCCGAGATCGTCCCCGTCGTCATGGTCACGGCGACGAACAATTCGGGCGCTGGCCAGCCGGTGAGCGTCGAGAGCCTTCGCGCGGTGCGCGCCGTGTGCGATCGGGCGGGAGCGCCGATGTGGCTCGACGCGT
>DATLRJ010000004.1:0-30568 GCA_035534715.1 Acidimicrobiales bacterium
GGTCGTGCCAGTCGACGAGGCGGTAGTGCTGCGTCGCGAGCACCTCCTCGACCGGGTCGTCGGGCCGCGGGTCGCCTCCGGACACGGGGAGGTCGATCCCACCGACCAGGAGCACGGGCTCGCCGTCGCAGGAGCGTCCGAACGAGATCGCGCCACGTGCGAGCGCGTCCTCGAGAGGGCCGTCGAGTAGCGGGAGCGTCACCTTGCCCCCGCCGGCGTCCCAGTCGACGTCGAACATCGCTGCGCTGTCGCACTCCTCGCCGCAGCGGAGCAGCTCGCGCCACCACCGCCCGTGCGCCCAGGTCGAGAGGTGGTTCGGAACGATGTCGAGCAGGCAGCCCATGCGCGCGTCGGCGAGAGCGGCTCCGAGCCGGCGAAGGCCCGGGTCGCCACCGAGCTCGTCTCGCAGCCGCGTCGGGTCCGTCCCGTCGTAGCCGTGCGTGCTGCCAGGGACCGCCTCGGTGACGGGGGAGCAGTAGAGGCAGTCGATGCCGAGAGCGGCGAGGTAGGGGACGAGCGCAGCCGCGCCGTCGAAATCGAACCCGGGACCGAGCTGGACGCGATAGGTCGGTCCGAGGCGGCCGGTCACGCTTCGTCCGGGCCAGGCGGGGGCCGCTCTACGAGCACGAGCGCGGCGTAGCGGTCGAGGGAGACAGTCGCGCCGGCGCCAGCGCGTAGATCGAGCGAGTCCCCGGGCGCGAGGCCGGGCACGCCGCGGGCGGCACGCACCTCCCAGCTCCTCCCGGCCAGAGCTGCCACGTCGACGATCCTGCCGGCGGTGCCGGCGGTGCCGGCGGTGCCGGCGGCGAAGCGGCAGAGCGTCGCGACCGCAGGGGCGGCGAGAGCGGGGTCGGCCCGGCGGACGACGCAGATCGTCGCGCTCGTGGCGTCGGCCTCGACTGTCGCGCGCGAGGGCTCGAGAGTCGCGAGGGCCGGTTCGTGCCGGCGTAGAGCGAGGAGCTCGCGTTGCCACGAGAGCAGATCGCGGTGGCCCGGGCGTGTGGCGAGGGAGCGGTCGGGTCTGCTCGCGTCGAACGTCGCGACGTCCTGCGGGTCCGCGACGTCTCGCCCGTGCCCGCCGATCTCCGCTGCACGGCCTTTGCTCACGGCCGCGACGAGCGCCTCGTCCGTATGGCTCGTGAAGAAATGGAACGGTGCGGTATCTCCGTACTCCTCGCCCATGAACCGCAACGGGACGTACGGGGCGAGGAGCACCGTGACCGCGACCGGGTACTGCGCCTCGAGTGGCAGGAGCTCAGCGAGCCGCCGCCCGCGGCCCGAGTTGCCGATCTGGTCGTGGTTCTGGGCGAAGACGACCAGGCGCTCGCCGTCGAAACGGCTCGGCAGCGGCGCGCCGTGCCGCCGGCCGAAGGTGGTCGAGCAGCGGCCCGCGAGCACGAACCCTCGCGACGTCGCGCCCGCGAGGTCGCGGATCCCGTCGTAGTCCGCGAACCACCGGTCGCGCTCGCCCGTGAGCGTAGAGCGGAGTGCGTGGTGGAAGTCGTCGTTCCACGACGAGTCACAACCGAGGCCGCCGGATGCGACCGGTGTCGTGAGGCGCGGATCGTTCGCCGGGCTCTCCGCGGTGACCGTGACGACGCGTGCAGAGGCGCGCCCCGCCGCCGCGACCGAGGCCGTGAGCTCGGCGAGGAACGGAGTCGCGCTGCTGTCCGGTATCTCGTGGACTGCATCGAGCCGCAATCCGTCGACACCGATCTCGCCGACGAGGTAGCAGGCGTGCTCGACGAAGTACGCCCGGACCGCGTCGCTGTCGCGGCCGTCGACGTTGACCGCTCGACCCCACGGCGTCATGTAACGGTCAGTGGTGTACGGCCCGAACGAGTCGTGGACCGAGCCCTCCGGCCCGAAGTGGTTGTATACGACGTCGGCGACGACCGCGATGCCGTGGCGGTGAGCGCCGTCGACGAGCGACGCGAGACCCGTCGCACCGCCGTAGCTCGACTGCACCGCGTACGGGAACGCGCCGTCGTATCCCCAGTTCCGGCCCCCCGGGAACTCGCCGACCGGCATGAGCTCGATCGCGGTGTACCCGGCGTCGGCGAGATCCCCGAGCGCGTCCGTGACCCCGGCGAAGGACCCCGACGCGCTGAACGTGCCGACGTGGATCTCGCAGACCACGTAGGCGCTGAGTGGCAGGCCGCGCCACGATCCGCGTGCGCGGGCGAGGCTCGCGACGACCGCCGACGGGCCGTGGACGCCCTCCGGCTGCGAGCGCGACGCGGGATCCGCGAATGGTCCCTCGCCATCGAGCAGGTACTCGTAGCGCGTGCCCGGTCCGGCGTCGCCGACGGTGACCTCGTGGAAGCCGTTCGCGACAGCCCGAAGCGCGACCCGGCGGCCATCGCCGAGGAGCAGCTCCACGCGGCCGCGGTACGGTGCCCACGCTCGAAAGCGCGTCGCGCCGCCACCGAGGTGCGACGCGCCGTGACCACTCACCATGCGCGCCCCGCGAGAGCGACGATCCCGAGCGGCGGGATTGCGCACTCGAGGCTCGCGGCCTGGCCGTCCCACGGCTGCGCGGCCGCGGCGAGACCGCCGAGGTTGCCAACGCCCGAGCCGCCGTAGGAGCTCGCGTCACTGTTCAACACCTCCCTCCACCACCCCGCCGCGGGGACGCCGATCCGGCGAGTCCGGGGCACGGGCGTGAAGTTCGCGATCGCGACGACTGCCTCTCCCGAGTGCCCGGTACGGAGCCATGCGAGGACGCCGTCGGCGGGGGCGTCGGCGACGATCCACGTGAACCCGCCACTGTCGAGCTCCCGACCGTGGAGGGCCTCGTGCGTGCGGTAGCAGCGGTTGCAGTCCGCGACGAAGCGGGCGACTCCTGCGTGGGCCGGATGGTCGAGGAGCGACCACTCGATCTCGGACTCGTGGTCCCACTCCTTCCAGGTCGCGAGCTCGTCCCCCATGAAGAGCAGCTTCTTTCCCGGGAGCAGCCACTGGTAGCCGTAGAGGAGCCGCAGGTTCGCGCGGCGTTGCCAGTCGTCGCCGGGCATCTTCGCCGCGAGCGAGCCCTTGCCGTGCACGACCTCGTCGTGGGAGAGCGGGAGAAGGTAGCGCTCGCTTCCCGCGTATAGCGCGCGGAACGTCAGCTCCTCGTAGTGGTAGCGACGGTGGGCGGCGTCGCGCCGGAGGTGCGCGAGCGTGTCGTGCATCCACCCCATGTCCCACTTGAGCGAGAAGCCGAGGCCCCCCGAGGCGCTCGCTCGCGTGACACCCGGCCACGCTGTCGACTCCTCGGCGATCGTGAGGACTCCCGGGAACCCGTCGTGGACGGCGTCGTTCATCTCTCGCAGGAACTCGATCGCGTCGAGGTCCTCCCGGCCGCCGAAGCGGTTGGGTGTCCACTCGCCGTCACTACGCGAGTAGTCGAGGTAGAGCATCGACGCGACTGCGTCGACCCGCAGCCCGTCGGCGTGATACCGGTCGAGCCAGAAGCACGCGGAGCTCGTGAGGAACGAACGCACCTCGTGGCGGCCGTAGTTGAACACGAAGCTCCCCCAGTCGGGGTGGATCGCTCGGCCGGGCTCCGCGTGCTCGTAGAGATGGGTCCCGTCGAAGTCCCCGAGCGCGAAGCTGTCGGTCGCGAAGTGCGAGGGCACCCAGTCGAGCAGGACACCGATCCCCGCGCTGTGGAGGACGTCGACGAGCTCCATGAGCCCGGACGGGGGCCCGAAGCGAGCGGTCGGCGTGAAGAACCCCGTCGTCTGGTACCCCCACGAGCCGTAGAAGGGGTGCTCCATCACGGGGAGGAGCTCGACATGGGTGAAGCCCATGTGCGTGACGTACTCGGCGAGCTCGGTTCCCGCCTGCTCGTATGTGAGCGAGGAGCCGTCCGCCCGGCGACGCCACGAGCCGAGGTGCACCTCGTAGACGCTCACCGGAGACCGGTCTCCCTGGATCTCGGCCCGGCGGGCGACCCACGACGCGTCGCCCCACGCATAGTCGAGGCGCGTGAGGACCGACGCCGTCCCCGGAGGCGCCTCGCAGGCGAACGCGACGGGGTCGGCCTTCTCGCGCCGACCACGCGGAGTGTCGAGCGCGTACTTGTATCGGGTCCCGACATCGACTCCACCGACGACCCCGGCCCAGATGCCCGAGGACGCCTGTGGCTCGAGGCGGTCGACTCCCGCGCGCCATCCGTTGCCGTCGTGGACGACGCTCACACTCGTCGCGTTCGGCGCCCACACCGCGAAGCGCGCCGCGCCCGTCGCGCCGTCGAGCAGGTGACCGCCGAGGCACTCGTAGAGCCGGTGGTGGCGTCCCTCGTTGAACAGGTAGCGGTCGAGCTCCCCGACGAGGTCGAGACGAGCGGCGTTCGCTGTCGCGTCCGGCGGCGAGTCCGAGGTCATCTGCTCCTCCTCGGCTCGCGCCGCCGTGACGCGTCGAGCCTGCGCAACGTCGCGAGCACCCGGTCGTCGCCCGAAAGCTCCTCCACGGAGAGCGCGAGCCGGCGGGCGAAGTTCGGATGCTCTGTCGTCGTGCCCGGTAGATTCTGCGCGCTCGTCTCGCCGAGGAGGTCCTCCACCGCGACAAGGACGAGATCGGCACGGGAGGAACCGAGCTCCTCGAGGAGCGCACCGAGCACCGCGCCGACGGACTCCTGCTCGTCCTCCGCGATCAGGTGTGAGCCGAGGAGCCGCTCGACGGTCGCGGCGCGCGCCTTGGAGCGCCGCACGAGCTCGCTCGCCGCGTCGTCGGGGGCGAGAAGGCCGAGCTGCTCACGCAGCGCGACGTCCGAGCCGGCGAACCAGCCGGCGAACGTCGCGGTGTCGTGGGTGTCGACGTAGGAGACGGTTCCCGCCGGGTGCCGCAGCGGCCTCGACGGGACGCCGAGCTCGAACAGGGCGACGCGCATCTGGGCCACCCCGTGCGAGCGAAGTGTCGGTCGCAGGCCGCGCTCGACCGTCCCGAGGTCCTCGCCGAGGAGTTGCGCACCGCTCCGCCACGCCTCGAGCGACGCGACCGCGACGATCTCCTCGAGTGGGTAGGCGACGTAGGTTCCGCTGCTGGCAGCCGCTCCTGCCGGCACCCACCACAGGCGGGACCACCCGAGGACGTGGTCGACCCGGAGCATCGACGCATGGCGGAGATTGTGCGCGAGGCACGCGCGCATCACCGGATAGCCCTGTGATCGGTCGGTCGAGGGATGCGGCGGGGGGAAGCCCCAGTCCTGGCCGGACCGGAAGAAGCCATCCGGCGGCGCACCGATCGACGCGCCCGTGACGAAAGCGTCAGGGTGCGCCCACGCGTCGAAGCCGCCAGCGGCGCAGCCGATCGGCAGGTCGAGGACGAGCCCGACCCCGGAGGAGCGCAGCGCCGCCGCGGTCTCGCCGAGCTGGACGTCGGTCGCCCACTGCGCGAAAGCGTGGCGGTGCTCGGCACCGACCCCGACCTCGCCCTCGCCGATGCGCCCGGCTCGCCACGCCGCCGGCCAACTGTCCACCTCGGCACCCGCCTCCTCGCACGCGGCGCGAAAGCGCGCGTAGCGGCGGAGGTCTGGGCGCGACGAGACGTACGCCTCGTAGGCGGCGAGGCGCGCTCCGCCGGCGCTGCGCATGCGGTGACATGCGACATCGAGCGCCGGTCGCGCGGCCGACGCGATCGACGCGAGATCGGCGTAGCGGGACGGGTCAGGGACGCGAGCGCGCTGCCGAGGGCGCGCCTCGTCGAGCACGCGGCGCGTCTCGCCGTCGACCGCGGAGAGCTCGGGGATGCGATCGAGGTCGAGGTAGGCCTCGTTCCAGAACATCCGGCTGATCGGCGAGTACGGCCGCTGGCCCGGCGCGGCGCCGTCGGCGGTCGCGTGTTCGGCAAGCATCGGGAGCGTAGCGAGCGCCTCGCCCCCGAGCCGCCCGACGAGGGAGCCGAGCGCCCCGAGCGAGGTGAGGTCCCCGGCGGCGCGCCCGCGGCGGTCGCGCACGGCATAGGCGGGCACGAACAGCCCCCACGGTCGCGGGCCAGCGTCGGTGGCGCCGCCTTTGCTAGCCGCGCCGGCAGTCTCGCCGTGGCGCACCTCCGAACCGGCGCCCGGCGGCACGGCACTCCTCCCGGCGCCCCGCGTGAACGCGCGCGCCGGACCGACACGACGCGGTGCGGAGATCACGTGCGCGACGATCTCACCGTTCCGGTCGACGCTGTGGACGCCGAATGGGAGCGCGGTGGAGCGGGGCGCGCCGCGCGCGCCCGACCGGGTGGTCGGCGGCGTGCCGGCGGGTCCGAGATCCGCGCCGTCCTCGCCGCGCACTATCGCTCTCCGCGCGGGGCGGCACCCGGGCTCCGCGGCCGTGAACTGCGATAGCGCTGCTCGGTCGCCGTCCCACGCGACGACGACCGAGGCGTTCCCCTCCCGCCCCGCAGCGTCGCGGAGGCGCGGGCCGACGAGGTCGAGTACCGCGGCGAGGGTGTCGTCCGCGACCCTCCGTCGCACGCCGTCGGCGTCTGTGTACGCGACGGCGACGCCGCGGGCGAGCGCCTCGCGCCGCAATCCCGCGGTGCCACGCGCACTCACTGTCCGCGCTCCCCGGGATCGTCGAGGACGAACCTCAGCCCGTACAGCGGCAGGTGCACCCACTCGGGACGGCTCCCGATCTCGTAGCGGAGCTCGTAGAGCGCCTTGTCCACGAGGTGCGCGCGGAGCGCCGCCGCCATCTCGGCCCCCGTGCCCGGGAGGAGCGCGTGGACGGTCTCGGTCGCGAGGTAGCCCCGGAGAAAGCACGCCCCGGCCCAGAAGGTCCAGCGGTCCGCCGCGTCGCGGTACCGCGGGATCGCGTGCGAGCCTGGGCGCTCGCCGGAGGCGTCGAGCCCGCCGCGGCGCTCGAGCTCCGCGATCCCGGTGTGTGCCGCGTAGTGGTACGAGCGAAGCATGCCCGCGACGTCCGCGAGCACGGACCTGCGGAGGCGGCGCTCGCCGAAGCTCCGGGCCGGCTCGCCCTCGAAGTCGACGAACACGTAGTCGCGTCCCGTGGACAGCACCTGTCCGAGGTGGAGATCGCCGTGGACCCGCACCCGGGCGCCGCTGCGGACCGAGAGGACCTCGGCGATGCGCTCGAGCAGCTCGTCCTCCCGGTCGAGGATCCCCGACGCGAGCTCTTGCTGGTGCTCGTCGAGGTGGCGGACGCGCTGGCGGAGGAGGGCGAGCGAGCGGCGGGCGGACGTGCGCATCGACTGGTAGGTCGAACGTTGGGACATCGCAGTCACCGGTTCGGGTCGAAACCCCTCGTCGTCGCCCGCAGCGATGGCGACGTGGAGCTCGGCCGTGCGCCGGCCGAGCAGCTCCGCGGACGCGGCAACCTCTGCGAGGCACGCCGCGGCGCCGGGGTCGAGCGTGGGAGCTCGGCCGGTGTCGAGCATCCCACCCGGCGGAGGGGCGGGGAGGACGGGTCCGTCGCCCGCAGGGACGACTTGCTCGAAGAACGCGCCGACGGAGCGCAGCGTCGAGGTCCAGCCGTCGCTCTCGTGCGCGACGAACTCGTGGACCGTCGCGATCGTCGTCCCCGGACCGCGCGCGGAGTCGAGCTCGACGGTGCCGAGCAGCCGCGCCGCGTGCGCACGGCTCCCGAGCAGCTTCCTGCCGATCTCCACCTCGGGGTTGGGCCCAGGCTCGACCCGCCGCAGGGACTTGAGGACCGCCCGAGGTCCGTCGCCGCGCCCGAGCACGATCGAGGTGTTGGACTGCTCCGAACCCCCGACGCGGGCGGGAAGCTTCGAGTCGAGGCCGATCTCACCGAGCACGGTGCGCGCGCCCGGCATCGACGTACCGACGAGGCGGGTCTCGCCCATGCCGGGCCGCCGACGATGGCGCTCGACGAGGCCGAGCAACGTGCGCCCGAAATCCGCGATGTAGTGGGCGTCGACGAGCACGCCCGCGTTGCCCTGCGGCGTGGTCACCCGGGCGAGCAACCCGTCCGGGTGGTCGCGCTCGAGCTCCTCGCCGTCGCGTGCGGACAGCATGGCGACGGGTAGGACGTAGCGCTCGTGCTCGCCCTCGAAGTACTCGACGTTGACGACGAGCAGCTCGACGCGTGGACCGTGCCCGGCGAGCGGAACGCGGTCGTGGATCGTGGCGGAGTGCACCCGGCGGTGCTTCCCGCCGAACCATCGCCTCGTCTGCAATATCGCGGGGAGGGCCGCCTCGAACGAGCGGCGCGCCCGACCTTCGAGCACGCGCCACCATTCCACGGGCACGCGCAGCTCGGGCAGCGCGCGCTCCGCGGGCGCGTCCTCGGACCGCAGTCGCGGCAGCTCGAACCAGTAGAACCCGTAGGGAGAGAGAGTGACGAGGTACGGGAGCTCGCCGATCGCGGGAAAGCTCGTCTGCCCGAACATCTCGAGCGGCGTCACGCCGCGGAAGGCCGCGAGGTCGAGCTCGACGTACTGCGCGAAGCGGGAGAGGTTCGCGACGACGAGCACCTGCTCGTGCTCGTCGTCGCGAACGAACGCGAGGACGCTCGGGTTCTCCGACTGGACGACGTCCATCTGACCGCGTCCGAACACGCGATGCCTCCGGCGTAGCGCGACGAGCCTCCGGACCCAGCGGAGCAGCGAGTCGGGGTTGGCGAGCTGGGCCGCGACGTTCACCGACTCGTAGTGGCACTCGGGGTCGATGTTGACGGGGAGGAAGAGCCGGTGCGGGTTGGCCTCCGAGAAGCCGGCGTTGCGGTCGCCGCTCCATTGCATCGGTGTCCGGACGCCGTTGCGGTCGCCGAGGAAGACGTTGTCGCCCATCCCGATCTCGTCCCCGTAATAGAGGACGGGGGTGCCCGGCAGGGACAGCAACAGCCCGTGCATGAGCTCGATCTTCTGGCGGTGGTACTCGAGCAGTGGCGCGAGGCGACGCCGGATGCCGAGGTTGACGCGCATCGCGGGATCCTGCGCGTACGCCCGGTACATGTAGTCGCGCTCCTCGTCCGTGACCATCTCGAGGGTGAGCTCGTCGTGGTTGCGCAGGAATAGCGCCCACTGGCTCGAGGAGGGGATCGCCGGAGTCTGCTGGATGATGTCGAGTATCGGGAAGCGGTCCTCCATCCGCACGCCCATGAACAGCCGCGGCATGAGCGGGAAGTGGAATGCCATGTGGCACTCGTCGCCGTCGCCTGCGCCGAAGTACGCGCTCGCGTCCTCGGGCCACTGGTTGGCCTCCGCGAGGAGCATCCGGCCGGGGAAGCGCTCGTCTACGTGGCGGCGGAGCGCGCGCAGGAACTCGTGGGTCTCCGGCAGGTTCTCGCAGTCCGTGCCCTCCTGCTCGTAGAGGTAGGGCATGGCGTCGAGGCGGAGCCCGTCGACGCCGAGCGCGAGCCAGAAGTCGACGGTGCGCAGCATCGCGGAGCGCACCGGCGGGTAGCGGAAGTTGAGGTCCGGCTGGTGGGAGTAGAACCGGTGCCAGTAGTACGCGCCGGCGGTGTTGTCGTAGCTCCAGTTCGACTGCTCGAAGTCCTGGAAGATCACACGCGCGTCGCTGTAGCGGTCGGGCGTGTCGCTCCAGACGTAGAAGTTGCGCCAGTGGCTCCCCGGCTTCCCGGCTCGAGAGCGCTGGAACCACGGATGCTGGTCCGAGGTGTGATTGAGCACGAGCTCGGTGATCACCCGGATCTGTCGACGGTGCGCCTCGGACACGAAGTGGCGGAAGTCGGCAAGCGTCCCGAGCTCGGGGTGGATTGCCGTGTAGTCGGCGATGTCGTAGCCGTCGTCGCGTAGAGGTGACGGGTAGAAGGGCAGGAGCCAGAGTGCGGTCACGCCGAGACGTTGGAGGTAGTCGAGCCGCGAAGCGAGCCCCCGGAAGTCGCCCCGTCCGTCGCCATCGCTGTCCGCGAAGGCCCGCACGTGCAGCTCGTAGATCACGGCATCCTTGTACCAGTCGGGCTCCACCGGCAGTGCCGCGACTGCTGCTCTCATCGAGCCGACCGTGCCGATCTCGTCCCCGCCGCCCGACCACCGGCAGTGCCGCGAGGACGCCTCGGAGCCCGGGCGCTCGCAGCACCGCCGTCCTCGAGATCCCCTGGCGGCAGCGCGACCGCCGACCTCTCGAGGCCGAAGAGGTGCGCGGCGGAGCGGGCGGGGTCGAGCAGGACGAAGTTGCGCGCTCCGCGCCAGGTGTAGATCGCTCCGTCGAGGTGGTCGTGGAGCGTGAAGCTCTCACCCTCCACGATTCCGAGCGGTGCGAGATCGAGCTGCACGAAGCCCGACTGCAGCCACTCGGTGTCGAGGTTCACGACGCAGAGCACCGTGTCACCCGTCGCCGGATCGCGCTTCGACCAGCAGATCAGCTGCGTGTTGTCCACGTGGTGGAAGTGCAGCGACGCGTCGCGTGCGAACGCGGGGTGGGAGCGTCGCGCGTCGTTGACCCGTGCGACGACCCCCGCGATGCTCCGCGGGTCGTCGAGGTCCCAGTGGTGGACCTCGTACTTCTCGGAGTCCGCGTAGTCACCGTCGGTCCCCGGACGCGCCGGGCGGTCGGCGAGAAGCTCGAACAGCGGCCCGTAGATGCCGAAGTTCGCCGACAGTCCCGCGGCGAGGACGAGCCGGCCGACGAAGCTCGGGCGGCCGCCGTGCTGGAGGCTCGTCGCGCAGATGTCCGGCGTGTTCGGCCACACGTTCGGGCGTAGGTACGCGCTGCCGGTCCCGTGCGCGAGCTCCTCGAAGTACTCCGTGAGCTCGCGCTTCGTGCTGCGCCACGTGAAGTAGGTGTAGGACTGGTCGAAGCCGAGCTTCGCGAGGCGGTGCATGACCTTCGGGCGGGTGAACGCCTCGGAGAGGAACACGAGGCCGGGATCGTCCTCGCGTGCCGAGGCGAGGAGCCACTCCCAGAACGCGAACGGCTTCGTGTGCGGGTTGTCGACGCGGAATATCCGCACCCCGTGCGAGATCCAATGGCGGACGATTCCGAGCAGGCCGGCGTAGAGGCCGTCGCGGTCCGGCGTGTCGAAGTCGATCGGGTAGATGTCCTCGTAGCGCTTCGGCGGGTTCTCCGCGCACGCGATCGTCCCGTCAGGGCGGTGCGCGAACCAGTCCGGGTGCTCGAGCACCCACGGGTGGTCGGGCGAGCACTGGAGCGCGAGGTCCAGCGCGAGATCGATCCCGCGTGCCCCGGCAGCCTCGACAAGGGCGTCGAAGTCCTCGAGCGTCCCGAGCTCCGGGGCGATCGCGTCGTGCCCCCCCGCCTCCGAGCCGATTGCCCACGGGCTGCCCGGATCGCCGGGCCCGGCGGTCGTCGAGTTGCCCCGGCCCTTTCGCGCTGTCACCCCGATCGGGTGGATCGGCGGGAGGTAGAGCACGTCGAACCCCATCGACGCGATGTAGTCGAGCCGGCCGGCGAGGTCGCGGAGCGTGCCCGGTCTTGCCGGCGACGGGCTCGTCGAGCGCGGGAAGCACTCGTACCACGCGGAGAACGCAGCGATCGGGCGCGAGACGAGCACCTGGTAGCGCGCCGACGCGACAGCCGAGCGCCCTGGCGGGACTCCCCGGAGCGTCTCCTCGATCTCGTCACACGAGGCGAGCACTCGCCCCAGTTCCGCCGCGTCCCCGGCCTCGGCCGACTCGACCGAGAGCGACCCGACGCGGCCTGCTTCGCGACGCAGCGGCGAGAACGCGAGCCGGTGCGACGCCTCCGCGAGGAGCTCGGCGCCGCGGCCAGGGTCGTACGGGTCGAACGTCCCCGCCTCGACGCGGCGTCGCGCGCCGTCGCGCCAGCCCGCGATCTCGTCGACCTCGCCGACGACCTCGAGCTCGAGCGTTCCGGGCTCGTCGGCCACGACGTCGGCCGCGAAGCGGTCGTTCCCGACGGGGAGCATCGGCAACGTCGTCCACAGGCGCGTGCCCACGTGGCGGAAGCGGACGTGCGCGCGAGCGATCTCGTGCCCGTGGGAGAACACGTCCGCGCTCACCGTGAACGCGGCACCGGCGACCGCCTTCGTCGCGAACCTCCCGCCGTCCACGACAGGCGCTACCGACTCGACGACGACGTGGGATGGGTCCAGTCGCTTCGGCGCCTTGTTCACGACGATCCGATCGTACTGGCCACGCGGCGCACGAGCCTTGCGATCCGCGTGGGGAGGCTGTCGAGGGAGAAGTACCTGCGGGCAACGGACCAATTGTGCTCGAGTATCGACTCCTCGGGATGCGCGAGCCACTCGCGCAATGGATCGGGGGATCCGACGTCGAACCACGCGAAGCCGAAGCCGCGCAGCTCGCGTCCGACGGGGTAGGGGCCGATCGCGAGGCCTCGCCTGTGCGTGGCGGACTCGATCGCCGGGTTGCCGAAGCCCTCCCACGTCGACGGGAGCACGACGAGATCGCTCGCTGCGTACGCGTCCTCGATTACGTGACCCGGGCGCGTCGCGTCACGCCCGCGCACGACGGGCACCCTCGCGCCCGAGAGCGTGCGCTCGAGCTCGTCGTCGTAGCCATCCTCGGCGGGGCCGAGGAGCCAGTAGGTAGCGCCGAGCCGCTCCGCGAGCTCAAGGCCGGCAGGGACGGCCTTTCGCGCGATCGCTCGCGTCGGCTGGAGCACGAGGCGCTCCGAGGTGCCGACGCCGGCACGTGCGCGGGTCTCGTCCCTCTGCCCGGGAGCCGGGTCGGGGCTGAAGCAGTTGTGGCAGGTGACCGCAGAGTAGCCGTACGCGTTGAGCTCGGCGGTCGAGCGCCTGTTCACGCAGACGTGGAGCCACGACGGGTCGTCCGGTGGCGGCCCGAGGTGGGCGAGATGGCTCCGCTGGGACGCGAGGTCGTGGTGGTGGAGGATCGCCGGCCGGCCGGCGAGCTCGTCCGCGACCGCTCGCGACGCGCCGGGGTTGAGCGGCAGCGAGCAGAGGTTCTCGACGACCACGAGGTCGGATCCGGCGAATGCAGCCGCGAGCTCGGCGCCCCCGGGTGGCTCGGGGGACGCCGCGGCGAGGCCGGGAACGAGGACGTCCGCGTTCCCCTCGCCGGCGACTGTGCGCACCGCGCATCCGAGGCTCGAGAACGCTGTCGCCCACTTCGCGGCCTCGACCGCGACGCCGTCGGTCCCCCCGAGCCGGAACGAGCAGATCACGACCGTGCGCGGCAGCTGCATCGGGCGCAACCTACCCGCTCGGCCGGCGTCCGCAACCTTGCGGCGCAGGGTCCGACGCCCTAGAACAATGCGGTGGAAAAGCGAGCGCTCATCACCGGGATCACCGGCCAGGACGGTTCCTACCTCGCGGAGCTCCTGCTCGAGGAGGGATACGAGGTCGCGGGGATGGTCCGGCGCACCAGCAACCTCAACCTCGATCGCGTCGAGCACGTGCGCGAGCGGATCCACTTGCTCCCGGGTGACCTGCTCGACGAGGGCTCGATGGTCTCCGCGCTGCGAGAGTGGTCGCCGAACGAGCTCTACAACCTCGCCGCGCAGTCGTTCGTCACGACGTCGTGGAATCAGCCGTTGTTCACGGGCGAGGCGACCGCGCTCGGCGTGACGAGGGCCCTCGAGGCCGTGCGGCTGGTCGATCCGGGGATCCGCTTCTATCAGGCCAGCTCGTCGGAGATGTTCGGCAAGGTGCGTGAGGTTCCCCAGACCGAGCTCACACCGTTCTACCCGCGTAGCCCGTACGGCGTCGCGAAGGTCTACGGCCACTGGATCACGATCAACTACCGCGAGAGCTACGACATCTACGCCTGCTCGGGGATCCTGTTCAACCACGAGAGCCCGCGCCGTGGCCTCGAGTTCGTCACACGCAAGGTCACCAACGGCGTCGCGCGCATCAAGGCCGGGCTCGACCACGAGCTTCGCCTTGGCAACCTCGAGGCGAAGCGTGACTGGGGGTTCGCGGGCGACTACGTGCGCGCGATGTGGCTCATGCTCCAGCAGGACACCGCGGACGACTTCGTCGTCTCGACTGGCGAGACCCATTCGGTGCAGGAGCTCTGCGAGGTCGCCTTCGCACGAGCGGGGCTCGACTGGTCGGCGCACGTGGTCGTCGACGAGCGCTTCTTCCGTCCGGCCGAGGTCGATCTCCTCGTCGGCAGCCCCGAGAAGGCACGGCTCAAGCTCGGCTGGGAGCCGCAGGTCGGGTTCACCGAGCTCGTCGAGATGATGGTCGACGCGGACATCGACCGGCTCGCGAAGTAGCGGGGCGCCTGCAGCGCATGGTGCGGGGCGCCGGAGGCGCCCTAGCATGGGCGCCTCCCCATGACGCCAGTCATCAGCCTCCACGAGGCCGTATCGCTCTCCGATCGGTTCCCTCTCCTCGCCGGCGTGACCCTCGAGGTCGCGCCCGGGGAGGTCGTGCACCTTCGCGGAGCTAACGGAGCGGGGAAGTCGAGCCTGCTCCGTGCGTGTGCGGGCCTCGAGCAGGTCGTCTCAGGCAAGGCCGTCGTCCTCGGACACGACCTCACGGTCGACCGCCAGTCGGTGCGCCGCCAGGTAGGACTGCTCGCGCACTCGACCTTTCTCTACGACGACCTCACCGTCGAGCACAACGTCCGCTTCGCCGTGCGAGCATCTCGTTCGGGCGACGACGCGGTCGGAGCGACCCTCGCGCAGCTCGGCCTCGACGGGCGGCTGCGCGAGACCCCGGTGCGACGACTCTCGGCGGGTCAGCGGCGCCGCGTCGCGCTCGCCGTCCTCGTCGCTCGCCGGCCACGGCTCTGGCTGCTCGACGAGCCCCATGCGGGGCTCGACGCGGACGGTCGGGACATGCTCGACGATCTCGTCGGCCGGGCCCGTGACGCGGGGGCGACGGTGCTCGTCGCGTCGCACGAGCTCGAACGGGCGAGCGCGATCTCCGATCGCACGGTGACCGTCGCGGGCGGCCGCATCCTCGCCGTCGCGCCCGTCGCGCCCGTTGCCGCAGAGCGACCGGCCACGCTCGTCGTCACCCATCCCCTTGCCGCGCCCCGCTCGCCCGGCTCGCCCGGCTCGCCCGGCTCGCCTGGCGCGCCCGACGCGTCCGACGCGTCCGACGCGCCCGACGCGTCCGACGCGCCCGGCGAGACCGCGGGTGCGCCGGGTGCCACGCGCGACGAGGCCACGGGTGCGACGGGTGCCCCGGTCAGGGCGGGGGCCGGCCGCGATGTGGCGTGACGCGCTCCTCGTCGCGGGCAAGGACCTGCGGATCGAGTTGCGTGCGAAGGTCGCGCTCGGCCAGGTCGCGCCCTTCGCGGTCGTCGTGCTCCTGCTCTTCGGCCTCGCCCTCGGGCCGGCAGTCGGCAGCGGGTCCGTGCTGTTCGCCGCCGCGGCTGGACTGTTCTGGGTGACGGTGCTGCTCGCGACCGTTCTCGCCGTGCAGAGGAGCTTCGCGCTCGAGTCCGTCGACGGCGCCAGCGACGGGTTGCGGATGTCGGGGCTCGACCCGGCGGGGATCTTCGTCGGGAAGGCAGCCGCGATCGCGAGTCAGCTCCTGCTCCTCGAGGTGCTGCTCGCCGCCGTCGCATCCGTGCTGTTCGACCGGCACCTCGCGGGCTGGGCCATTCTCGCCGCGAGCGCTGTCGCGGCGACCGTCGGCCTCGTCGCCCTCGGGACGATCTACGGGGTCGTGTCGATCGGATCGCGCCAGCGCGAGACGCTCCTCCCGCTGCTGTTCTTCCCGATGGCTGCGCCGGTGCTGCTCGCCGCGACGAAGGCGTGGGACGCGGCGCTCGCGGACGCCCCGGGCCACGCCCTCGGCTGGCTCGACGTGCTCCTCGTGTTCGCGGTCGCCTACGTTGCCATCGGGACCGTGGCGTTCGGTCCGCTACTGGAGGACGCGTGAGCCTCACCTCGACACCGCTGACCCGCGACCGGACGAGTCCGTCGACGGCCGCGGCGGCCGGCACGGTGAGCGAGGCGGGCGCGGGGGGGCGGGCCGCGTGGCGCGCGGTAGCGGTCCGGGCCCTGGGCGTCGCGGCGCTCGCCGGGATAGCCGCGACCGTCGTGCTCGGGCTGTGGGTCACGCCTCCCGACGAGTTCATGGGTAATCTCGTGCGGCTCCTGTACATCCATCCCGCACTCGCCTGGGTCATGTACATCGCGTACGGGGTCTCGTTCCTCTCGAGCCTCGCCTATCTCTGGCCGCGCACCCGCGGCCCGCGATGGGACCGGCTCGCGGGCGCGTCGAGCGAGGTCGGGGTGGTCTTCACCGGCCTCACGCTCGTGACCGGCTCGATCTGGGGGCGCCCGACGTGGGGCGCGTGGTGGACCTGGGACCCGCTTCTCACGACCACCGCGCTCCTCTTCGTGCTCTACCTCGGCTACCTCGCCGTGCGCCGGATCCCAGGCGACGCGGACACGAGGGCGCGGCGATCGGCGATCGCGGCGCTCGTCGCGTTCGTCGACGTGCCGATCGCCTACTTCTCGGTGCTGTGGTGGCGGAGCCTGCACCAGACGCCGACCGTCGACAACCCTGTGAACGGCAAGACGGCGATCCACGGATCGATGGCCTGGACCCTGCTGCTCAGCTTCGTCGCGTTCTCCCTCGCCTACCTCTGGCTCGTCGTGCACCGGTGCCGCCTCGCTGTCCTCGTGGAACGCGAGGAGAGCGAGGGCCTGCAGCTCGCGATCGAGCAGCGGCGCTCCGAGGCAGTGGGGGGTGCCTCGTGAGCGGCTACGTCGAGGCCGGGTACCTCGTGGGGCTCGGCACGCTCGCGACCTACGCGGTGACTCTCGTGGCGCGCGAGCGCGCGGGGCGTCGGCGCCTCGAGCACCTCGAGAGCACGCCGCGCGACGATCCCGCCGGCGACTCGCCCGTGACGTACGCGCCGTGAGGTCGTGATGGGCGCCGTGCCCCTCCCGGGCGCGGTCGCGCGGGATTCAGCGATCACCCGCGACGACGGGGCGGCTGTCGCTGCGCTGCGCGCGTCACGCGCGCGGCGCACGCGGCGACGGCTGTCGCTCACCGGGCTCGTTCTCGCAGCTGCGCTCGGCTTTCTCGTGTACAAGGCGCTCACCTCGGCGATCGTCTACTTCAAGACCGCCAAGGAGGCCGTCGCCTCGCGCGCCCAGCTCGGAGGCTCGACGTTCCAGATCGAAGGCGTCGTGGTCCGCGGCTCCGTCCGGACGATCAACACCTCGCGAATCGACTTCACGATCGCCTCCGGAGACGTGCGGGTCCCCGTCGAGAACTCCGGAGCCCCGCCGCAGCTCTTCCAGCCCGGCATCCCCGTCGTCCTCGTCGGGCACTTCGTCGGGTCGACGGACAGGTTCGCGTCGGACCAGATCCTCGTGAAGCACTCGAACGCCTACATCGCCGCCCATCCCCGTCGCGTGAGGGGCGTGGGCGGCGCGGTCGTCCGGTGACCGCGCCGCCGCTGGTCGCCAACGCGGCCGGCGCCGGAACCAGGCGGAGCACGACATGAACGGAGCCGTCGGCCACGCAGGGGTCGTCCTCGCCCTGCTCGCGGCGTGCGCCGGGATCGTGACGATCTCGGTCGGGCTCGCGACGCGCCGGGACTCACTGGTGGTGCGTGCACGAGGTTACGTGTACCTGCTGCTCGCTGGGCTCCTCGTCGCGACGGGAGCGATGGAGCACGCGCTCGTGACCCACGACTTCTCCATCGCCTTCGTCGCCCACGACAACTCCCGGGAGACCCCTCTCCTGTTCAGCGTCACCGGGATGTGGTCCGGGCTCCAGGGCTCCGTACTGCTGTGGGCGCTCATCCTCGCCGGGTACATCGCGTTCGCCGCCCACCGCTTCCGCGCGCGCGCGACCGATCCGGTCGTCGCGTGGGCTCTTCTCGTCTCGCTCGCGGTCGCGACGTTCTTCCTCGCGCTCATGCTCGGCCCGTCCGACCCGTTCGCCGCGACGGTCGGGGCGGTGCCGCCAGACGGCACGGGGCCGAACGCGCTCCTGCAGGACAACCTGCTCATCGCGTTTCACCCGGTATTCCTGTACCTCGGCCTCGTCGGCTTCACGTTGCCCTACGGCTTCGCGATCGCGTCGTTAGTGACCGGGCGGGTCGGCGAGGGGTGGCTGTCGGAGACGCGACGGTTCACGCTCTTCGCCTGGGCGTTCCTCACCGTCGGCATCGTTCTTGGCGCGTGGTGGTCATACCAGGAGCTCGGCTGGGGCGGCTTCTGGGGGTGGGACCCCGTAGAGAACGCGGCCCTGCTGCCGTGGCTCACGGGCACCGCCTACCTCCACTCGGCGATGGTCCAGGAGCGACGGGGGCTGCTTCGCGTGTGGAACATCTCACTCGTCATCGCGACGTTCTCCCTCACGATCCTCGGCACCTTCCTCACGCGCTCGGGCATCACCCAGTCCGTGCACTCCTTCTCGAGCTCGGGGGTGGGCCCGGCGCTCATCGGGCTGTTCGCGGCGGCGGTCGCCGCCGGGGTCGGCCTCATCGGATGGCGGGGCGACCGCCTGCGCTCGCCCGGGTCGATCGACTCGCCGGTGTCGCGCGAGGGCGCGTTCCTCGTGAACAATCTGCTGTTCGCGGCGTTCGCCGCTGTGGTCCTGCTGGGGACCGTCTTCCCGCTCGTCGTCCAGGCGATCGACAACCAGTCGCTCAGCATCGGCCGGCCGTTCTTCGACGCGTTCACCGTGCCAATCGGGATCGCGCTGCTCTTCTTGATGTCGGTCGCGCCTGCCCTCCCGTGGCGCAAGGCCGCGCCCGGAGTGCTCCGCGAGCGCCTGGCGGTGCCCGCGTGGATCGCCGCGCTCGTTCTCGTCGCCTGCGTCGCGGGCGGCGTGAGGGGGCTCACCCCTCTCGTCGCGTTCACCCTCGGCGCTTTCGCGGCCAGCGTGGCGGGGCGCCAGCTCGTGCTTGCGGCGCGCGTCTCGCGCCGGCACGGCTTCGGTGCCTGGCGAGGGATCGTTGGCCGCGCGAACGGCGGCATGGTCGTCCACATCGGCATCGTCGTGATCGCGGTCGGGCTCACGGCCGCGACCTCGTTCGCCCACAGCACGGAGCTCGCCTTCCACCCCGGCGAGAGCGTGCGCTTCGACGGCCACGTGCTGACCTTCGAGCGCTGGGCGCGAATCGTCACGGCGAACGAGGTCGCGTACACCGCGGTCTTCCTCGTCGACGGAGCCCGATTCGCGCCGGGCATCGGGAGCTTCAACGGGAGCGCCGAGGGTACGGACATTCCCGCGGTCGACTCCTCCCTCGTGGACGACGTCTACCTGAGCGTGGGCAACGCCCCGGTCTCGCCTCGGCCGGGGCAGGGCGTGACCGTCGACGTCTACGTGCAGCCCCTCGTGATGTGGCTATGGGCCGGAGGCGCGGTCACGGCGTCCGGAGCCGTCCTCGCGGCGGTGCCGGGCCGCCGTCGCCGGCCCACCGACCCCTCGTCGGCCCCGCCTCCCGAGCTCGCGGACGCGCGGCGCGTGCCTGCGGCGACGCACGCGTGAGCGCGCCGGCGAGCGAGATGACGGACAATGCCATCCCGGGAGCGGAGCAAGGAGCCGACGCGGCCGTGACGCCGCGAGCGCCCCGGCGCGTGCACCGGGCACGCTACGCGGCGCTCGCGGTCGCGGCGGTCGCGGCGGTGCTCGTCGCCGTCCTCGCGACGCGTTCCGTGCCGCCGGGCTCCTCCGTCTACACCCCCCTCGGGGGCAAGCAGGCGCCTGCGATCGCGGGCACGACGCTCGTCGGCGGCCGGCACGTGAGCCTCGCCGCGCTCCGCGGCCGCTACGTGCTCGTCGACTTCTTCGCGAGCTGGTGCGTCCCGTGCCAGGACGAGGTCCCTCAGATCGAGCGCTACCTGTTCGAGAACCGCGGCGATCACGGCGTCGCCGTGCTCGGAGTGGACATCGACGAGAGCGCAGGCGACGGCCGCGCGTTCCTCGAGCGCTACGGCGTCACCTGGCCCTCGATCGAGGACCCGAGCGGCGCAGGGAGCGTCTCGCTCGCGTACGGCGTCCTCGACCCACCCGAGTCCTTCCTGGTCTCCCCGCGCGGCGTCGTCGTCGCGAAGATCGACGGCGGGGTGACTGTCGCGATCCTCGACCGCCTCGTCGCCCAGGCCGAGGCCGTCGCGGGGCTCGCCTCGGCGCGTCAGCGGTGAGCACGCCCGGCACGAGCCACCCCGGCCGATCCGGAGCGCTCGGATCGGGGATGCTCTCCCGGCGGACGAGCTGGCTGCTCCTCGGCGTCGTCGTCGCGGTCGCGCTTGCTCTTGGAAGTGTGCACCAGGCGCCGGAGACGCGCGCTCGGCGCATCGCGTATCTCGACGGGATCATCAAGTGCCCCGTGTGCGCAGACGTGTCCATCGCGCAGTCGGACGCGCAGCAGGCCGTCAACCTGCGGGCGCGCGTCGCCGCGCTCGTGCGCGCCGGGAAGAGCGACGCGCAGGTCGAGCAGTACGTCGTCGCTCGATTCGGCTCGACCGAGCTGCTCAAACCCGCGGACCCAGTCGTGTGGATCCTCCCTATCGCGGCGGGCG
The DNA here is from genome assembly GCA_035534715.1 of Acidimicrobiales bacterium. Lineage (GTDB taxonomy): Bacteria > Actinomycetota > Acidimicrobiia > Acidimicrobiales > Bog-793 > JAJZBW01. Next base: position 20,342 of record DATLRJ010000004.1, read on the forward strand.
CCGTCGCCGCGGCCGCGCTCGGCGTCACGCTCGTGCGCCGGCGAGGCGGCGTCCGGGGAGCGGTCCCTCGCGGGGAGGACGAGTCGATCGTCCACGAGGCGCTCCAGCGGCGCTCCTCGGGCCGCTCGGGCGGGCGCGCCCCCGCCGAGCTCCCGTGAGCGGGACGACTCCGGCGGCTCGCCGCGTGGACCACCTCGTGCACGAGCGCGACGTCCTCCTCGCGTCCATCGAGGACCTCGACCGGGAGCACGCGGCCGGGGACATCGACGACGACGATTACACGACCCTTCGTGCGGGGTACGTCGAGCGCGCTGCTGTCGCGCTTCGCGCGCTCGCGCCCACGAGCGAGGCCGGTATCGGGGTGGCCGCGCAGGCTCCGCCGGCAAGGCCACCGTCGTGGACGCGCCGTGCCCGGCGCGCGCTCGGCCGCCGCCGCGTCCGCCGCGTCCTTGTCGCGCTCGGCGCGACGTGCGCGCTCGGGCTCGTCGCGGTCGCCGCTACGCATGCCGCGGGCGTGCGCCTCCCCGGCGAGTCGGCGACCGGATCGGTCACGCTCACCTCGGCCGCCGAGGTTCGCCAGGAGCTCGACCAGGCTGCGGTCCTCGCGTCCTCGGGCGAGATCGCGAAGGCCATCTCGGTGTACGACACGATCCTCGCAGCGGTGCCGACCCAGCCGGAGGCGCTCGCGTACAAGGGATGGTTCGTCCGGCTCGCGGGGATCGCGCGGCGCTCCGCGCCCGCCGTCGCGCAAGGAGACGCGCTCGTGCGCGACGCGGTGCGGGTCGCTCCGGGCTACGCCGAGGCTCGGGCCTTCGACGCGATCGCCCTCGACGAGGAGGGCGGCGACCCTCGTGGCGCGGTCGTCGAGCTGCGGGCGATGCTGCGCGACAACCCCTCCGAGGTGCTCCTCCAGTCGGTAGGCGCCGAAGCCGAGCGAATATTCTCGAGCGAGCACCTGGCCGTCCCCGCGGCACTGTTGCGCGCCGCGGCCGCGGCCTCGGCGTCGGGGAGCGGCTCGGCCGGCTGACGGGCGGCGCGGCCCGCCCGGCCCGTCAGGCGCTCGACGCCGCGAGCTCCCGGAGTCGCTCGACGACCTCGGGGAATCGTCGTGCGAACGCGGCGACGTCCGCCTCGGTGCTCGACCATCCGACCGAGATGCGAAGCGACCGGCGCGCGTCCACTCCCATCGCCTCGAGCACGGGCGACGGCTCGAATGCCTCCGAGGAGCAGGCCGAGCCGGAGTGGACCGCAATGCCGGCCTGGTCGAGGCCGAGCACGACCGCTTCGGCCTCGACTCCCTCGACCCCGACGCAGACGATGTGCGGTGCCCGCACCTCGGTGTCGCCATATGCGGCGACCCCGCCGACCGCGAGCGCCGCCTGGAGGAGCGCGTCGGCGAGCTCGCGCTCGCGCGCGGCCGCGATCTCGACGGCGCAGGGTGCGGCGAGGGTGCGCGCGATCGCGCCGAACGCGAGGACACCGGGCACGTTCTCCATGCCCGCACGCCGTCCGCGCTCCTGGTCGCCGCCCACGAGGAGGGGCGTGACACGCGCCGGCCGCCGCACGACGAGTGCCCCGACGCCAGGCGGCCCCCCGATCTTGTGGGCGCTCAGCGATACGAGGTCAGCGGGAACCTCGCCCAGGTCGATCGGTACGTGCCCGAGTGCCACGCAGGCGTCGACGTGGACGGGGATGCCGTAGCGGTGCGCGAGCTCCACGACCTCGGCGACCGGCTGGACTGTCCCGACCTCGTGGTTCGCCCACTGGCAGTGGACCAGCGCGGGCGGGCCGGCGTCCGAGCTCGCCTCGAGCACGGCCGCGAGATGGTCGAGGTCGAGCCGTGCGAACCCGTCGACCTCGAGGTCCACGACGCGACCAGCGCGTCGCGCCGCCAGGCGCACCGCCGAGTGCTCCGCGGGCGAGCACAGCGCACCCACCGACGCGCCGGCCGGACGCGCGAGCGAGCTCGCGGTGTTCGCTGCCTCGGTCCCGCCCGAGGTGAGGATGACCTCTCGCGGCCGCACGCCGAGCAGGCCGGCGACAGCGGCGCGCGCGTCCTCGATCGCGTCGCGCGCTATGCGCCCTTCGCCGTACTGGCGGCCGGGATCCGCGTAGACACCGGAGCCGCACCAGGACTCGATCGCGGCGGCCGCCTCGGGCCGGAGCGGGGAGGTCGACGCGTGGTCGAGGTAGTGCCGCGTACCGCTCACTGGCGCGTCGCGGCCACGCCTGCGACGCTTGCGCACGAGTCGTCGCCGAGCGCGCGCGAGGACATCTGCACGGGGACCTCGTCCCCGCACAACCCGGTGAGCAGGCCCTGGACCATCCCCCGGTCGACCGAGCAGAGCACCGGGTGGCGTGCGACGACCTCCCCGAAGGGGCAGTGGTCGCGCACGATCGCCGTCGCGGGCCCGCGGCTCTCGGCGTGCGCCGCGAACCCGTGCGCCGTGAGGGAGTCCGCGACCGCGAGCATCGCGGCGCGCATCGAGCGCTGGGGGTCGCCCGGAGCCATCTGCGATGCGAGGGTTCGGCCGTATTCCTCGCCGACCTCGTACGCCATGCGCGCGGCGACCTCGGGCTCGAGGAGGTCGAGCGCCCGGACGAGAAGCGTCACGACGAGCTCGTCCGGCTTCGGAGGTACCGGGAGCGCCGCCGAGCGCGCGGACCGGCGGTAGCGCTTGGCCGGCCGGCCGGCGGACGCGCCGCCGTGGTCGAGCGAGACGTCGAGGTAGCTCCCGGCAGCGAGCTTGTCGAGGTGGTGGCGCGCGACGTTCGGGTGGAGCGCGAAGCGGCGCGCGACGTCCGCCGCCGTGACCCCGTCCGCCTCCCGCGCGTAGAGGAAGATCTGGCGGCGCGTCGTGTCGCCGAACGCGGACGTGACTGCGGCGACGACCGCCGAGAACGACTCGTCGTCCGCGGTGCTCGAGCGCGCGGTCGCGAGCTGCGTGGCGACGCCCGCTCTCGTGCCGAGCGCCGCGATCTCCCCCGCGAGCGGGTCCGCGGCGTGGTCCACGGGGCTATCGTACCGGCGACGGTGTCCGGCGGACGCTCCGGCGGCCGCGCGTGGCAGTGCCGGGGCCCGGGCGCCGGGATGGAGCGCACGATGCGGCGGTGGTCGGAGGCGGACGGGGGCGGCGAGATCGCCGGCGCAGTCGCAGCTGTCGTCGACCCCGCACTGTTCCACACGCTCGGCGAGCTCGGTACCGTCCGTCGTGCGGTGCGCCGGCGGGGGAGCGTCGAGGTGCTCGTCGGCGTCCCGACCGAGCGATATCCGGCGGCCGTCGAGCTGCGTGCCGCCATCGCGACCGCGCTCGCGCCCGTCACCTCTCCAGGCGACAGTGTCGTCGTCGAGCTCGAGCCGATGTCCGAGGACGAGCTCTCGACTCTCGGCGTGCGGCTGCGCGAGCTCGACGGGGCGGGAGGCTCCGACCGCTCTCCGAGCCCGACCGGTCCGACTGCCGCGGCGAGCCCGCTGGCGGCGGCGCGAAGCCGCACGCGGGTGCTCGCGATCGCCTCGGGAAAGGGTGGCGTCGGAAAGTCGACCGTCACGGTCAACCTCGCGGTCGCGCTCGCTCGTTCGGGCCACACGGTCGGCCTTCTCGACGCCGACATCACCGGCTTCTCGGTGCCGAGAATGCTCGGCGTCGAGCACCCACCGATCCTCGCCGGGCGGACGATCGTGCCGCCCGTCGTCCACGGCGTGCGCGCGATGTCGACCGGGTTCTTCGTCGACGAGGACAAGGCCATAGCGTGGCGGGGTCCGATGCTCCACAAGGCGCTCGAGCAGTTCCTCCTCGAGGTGCACTGGGGCGCCCCGGACTTCCTCGTCGTCGACATGCCACCGGGGACCGGCGATGTCGCGCTCTCGGTCGCCCAGCAGCTCCCTCGGGCCGAGCTCTACGTCGTCACGACGCCCCAGCCGGCGGCCCAGCGTGTTGCCCAGCGGGCCGGCGCGCTCGCCCGCCAGCTCCGCCTGCCGCTGCGCGGCGTCGTCGAGAACATGTCGTGGTTTACCGCGCCGGACGGCACGCGCTACGAGCTCTTCGGCTCGGGAGGCGGCGCCGCGCTCGCGGAGAGCCTCTCGGTGGCGCTGCTCGCACAGGTGCCGCTCGACGTCACGGTGCGAGAGGGAGCCGACGACGGGAGGCCCGCGGCCGTCGCCGATCCCGCGGGAGAGGTGACGCGGATCTTCGACGAGCTCGCGGCGCGCATCGTCGACCTCGGGCCGGCACGCGTGTACCGCTCCGAGCTCAGCGTCTCCTGAGCGCACCGATCGCCGTGCGACGCGCGCCCGCCGGGCCGGCGGCGCCCTCCTGGTCCGAGATAGCCGCAACGTATCCTGCGGTGGTGGACCTCGACGTGAACCGTACCGACCGTGAGCGAGCGCGGGCCGCGACCGCGATGGCGAAGATGGGGGTCGGGATCCGGTCGGACAGGTTTCCCGCGCCGGAAGGCGTCGCAGACCAGCGAGCGCGTGCCATGCCACGAACGACCCTCGAGACGCCGTGGTCGAGGTGACCGACGGGGAGCCCACCGAGCGCGCCCAGCGGTGGGCGGCCACCATGGCCGGACACCGCTCGCAGCTGGCCGGGGTGCGCCACGCGCACGACGGGCCGCTCGCATCACTGGGACCACTGACGGTTTTCGACCGCGAGGCCCGCGAAGAAGCCGAGCGGCAGCTTCTTGCGCCAGGCGCGACCCGCTCGCAGGGCGCAGGTCGGCGGCTTCGCGGCGAGGAGCCGGACGAGTGGCGGACCTGCTTCGAGAAGGACCGCGACCGCATTCTCCACTCGAGCGCGTTCCGGCGCCTTGCCGGCAAGACGCAGGTCTTCATCTTCCCCACCGACCACCAACGAACTCGGCTCACCCACGCACTCGAAGTGGCCCAGATCGCGCGAGCCATCGCGACGGCGCTCCGGCTCAACGTCGCGCTCGCCGAAGCGATCGCGCTCGGTCACGACGGCGGCCACGGACCGTTCGGACATGCGAGCGAGGACGCCTTCGACCCCTTGGTCCCCGGCGGTTTCGACCACGCGCCCTGGGGAGCCGACGTGACGCTCGCCTCGCTCAACCTGACACACGAGGTGAGCGACGGGATACGCAATCACAGCTGGTCGCGGCCGGCACCACGCACGCCCGAAGGTGAGGTGTGCGCGATCGCGGACAGGCTCGGATATGCAACTCACGACGCCGAGGACGCCGCGCGGGCCGGAATCGTCGACCTCGGCGACCTCCCTCAGATCGTCGTGGATCGCGCGGGGACAACCCGATCGCAGCAGCTGCAGGCGTTCATCCGCGATGTCGTGGTCACGAGCCAGCGCGGCGGGACGGTCGGCATGAGCGAAGGGCTCGCCGAGGCGCTCGCGAGTCTTCGTGCATGGAACTACGAGCGCATCTACCTCCGCCCGGAGTCAGTGACCCAGGGGAAGTCAGTCGTCCGCCTGCTCCGGTCGCTCGTCGAGCACTACGTCGCGCATCCGGCGGAGCTCCCCCGCGACGGCGGTGCTCACGTTGACGATTCACCGGAGCATGCAGCTGTGAGCTACGTCGCGGGCATGACGGACCGGTTCGCGTGTGCACAGGCCGCACGCGTCCTGCGTTGGTCGCCGAGCGAGATGCCTGAAGGTTTCGACAGGCCGAGCTAGTGCTGGCGCCTCGAGGACGTCGACCGCCTGAACGTCGACCACCTGAACGTCGCGCGCCTCGATCGCAATGTCCAGGTGGTCGCGTTCGTGGTGCGTCTCGGCGACGCCGGCGCACACGACGGCAACCTCGGCCTCGTCAAGACCCCCGAAGGCTCGCCGTCGATCGACAGCGTGGCCGGTCAGGTCTGAGCGGGGGGGCCCGGCGCGCCGTGGGGCAGCTCACCGTCGGCCGCGGACGCAGCGGCCACGGCAGGGAGCAGTCCCTTGATGTTGTTGAGCAGGCCGGTGAGCTCCATCGGCACCACGAACTTGGTCGACGGCGAGGAGCCGACCTGCTTCAGAGTGTCGAGGTACTGGAGAAGCATCGTCTTGTCGTCGAGGACGCTCGTGACCCCGACGATCGCCTCGAGCCCGGAGGAGAAACCTTGTGCTCGAAGCACGGCGGACTGGCGTTCGCCTTCTGCGGCGAGGATCGTGGCTTCCTTGCGGCCTTCGGCGAGGGTGATCGCGGCCTGACGCTCGCCCTCGGCCGAGAGGATCGCGGCGGACTTGCGGCCCTCTGCCTCGGTGACCGCGGCCCGCCGGGTCCGCTCCGCGGACATCTGACGCGTCATCGCCTCCTGGACGCCGGGTGGAGGGTTCACTTCGCGGACCTCGACGCTCGTGACCTTCATACCCCAACGCTCGGTGACGTCGTCGAGCCGGACGCGAAGTGACGCGTTCATGTCCTCGCGCTTCGACAGCACGTCGTCGAGGGCCATGTCGCCGACGACGCTGCGCAGAGTCGTCGAGGCGACATTGAGCGCGGCGCCCGAGAAGTTCTGAACAGTGAGAACGGACATCTGGGGGTCGACGACCTTGTAGAAGATGATGAAGTCGATCGAGATCGGCGCGTTGTCCTTCGTGATAGCGGTCTGGTGCGGGATCTCGAGGAACTGCTCCCGCAGGTCGACGAGGCTCGTCCGGTCCGTCGCCGGGTTCACGAACACGAGACCGGGACCCTTCGTGCCGACCGCCCGACCGAGTCGGAAGAGCACGAGTCGCTGGTACTCGCGCACGATCTTGACCGACGCGCCGAGCCCGACGAGGGCTGCGAGCACGACGACGACGGCGACGATCCCGATGATCATGTGTCGAGCCTTCCTGCCGGGGTTCCCGGCGCCTCGTCCTCGCGCGTCAACGCGTCACCGGGGAACGTCGCCGGCTCCTCGCGCCAGACGCTCAGCCGGATCCCGTCGACGCTCACGACCTGGACGGCTGCGCCGTCGGGAACGTCGCCGTTGACAGATGTGGCCGACCAGCTCTCACCGCGCACCCGGACGACGCCGTTCGGGCGGAGGGGTCCGACCGCGACGCCCATCGCGGCGTCGAGGTCGTGCGACGGTCGCGCGCCGCCGCCGCGTCCCGGGTCCGTGAGCGCCTTCCACGCGGCGACCCCGACGCCGCCGGACACGACGACGTCTGCGGCGAGAAGTGCGGCGAGCAGCGGACGCGCAGCGCCGTCCACGAGCATGTAGGCGAGCCATGCAGCGGCGAGGACGCCTGCGACGGCAGCCGCGACGTGCGCGTGCGGACCGGTGTGGAGGCCGACGAGTGCCGCGAGGACCACTACGCCGAGCAGGACTCCGGCCACGACCCACATGGCCCCTCCCTCCGAGGTTGCGCTGCGACGAGCGTACTCCTGTGCTGACCCGATGGCATCGCGCCGCGTTCCGTGATGCGCGACTTTCCGGCGGCTCGCGCATTCCGTGCCGCGGCCCAGCGTGTTCGCAGTGTCGTCCCAGCTTGTGCTGTGACGCTCGGGTCGTCGGTGAGGGGCGTCCCGTCCCCACCGGGCGCAGCGAGCGGTCACGCCACGTCGCGTGCCGGCGCAGCGGTCATCGGACGCCGATCAGAGGAGGACAGCAATGGAGCGACAGGACCTAATCGAGCCGGAGGTCGTACGTGGCGAGGGCCCGAGTCCCTCTGGACCGGGCCGCTCGCTCCGCCGGAGCGTCGGGCGGCACCGGCTGCTCGCCGGGTCGACGGCCGCCGCGTTCGTCGTCGGCGCCGCCGCAGGAGGCTACGGGATCGCTGCGGCGTCGACGAGCCGGGGCGCCCGCTCGGCCGTCACGACCAGATCGGTGGTGAGTGCCGCAGTGTCGAACCCAGGATGGGCGGGCGGACCCGGCGGAGCGATGCGCGCCCCAGGCCTCAGGGGCCTCGTGGTCTCGATCGGGAGCGGGTCGATCACGATGACCGTGCTCGGTGGCGACCGCGGGATCTCCGGATCGCCGGCCGCGGGATCGACGCTCACCGTCACCACCGACTCGACTACCACGTACGCGAAGTCGGGCTCGACGGCGACCGCGAGCGCTGTCGTCGCGGGCGAGACCGTCGCCGTTCGGACGACTGCGGCGACGGCGACGAGCTCGTCGCCGACGGCGTCCTCGGTCGTCGTGCTCGGCCCGAGAATCGCTGGAGCCGTCGTGAGCGACAACGGCTCGACGATCGTCGTCCGTGACGCCCAAGGCTTCGAGCGCACGATCCACGTGGCAGCGTCGACGACCTATTCCGAGGCCGGACAGAGCGCGTCGTCGTCGGACGTCGCGGCGGGCACGGAGGTCGTCGCTAAAGGCACGTTGGATTCCAACCAGACCGATCTCGACGCGTCGAGCGTCGACATCGTGCTGCCCCGTATCGCCGGAACGGTGACCGCGGTCTCGGGCTCGACGATCACGATCACCGAGCTCGCAGCGCCGTCCGGCAGCTCGACCACCGTCCAGGTGGCGACCGACACCTCGACGGTATTCACCGCCCGAGGCTCGTCCTCGGCGACGCTGTCGACGGTGAAGGTCGGTGACGTGGTCGTCGCTTCCGGCACGTCGCAGTCGCCCACGTCGTTCTCGGCGAAGGCGGTGACCGTCCTTCCCGCCGGAGCCGCCGGTCGCGTCGGCGGCTCCGGCCCTGGTGGCATGTTTGCTGGGGGCGGCCCCGGCGGGCCCGGTGGTATGGCCGGGCTCGGCGGAGCCGCGGGCATCGGCTGACGCGCTGGGGCGAGCGGGCGCCCGCGGGGTCGCACGGCGTCGCCTGTGCGCTCGCGGGCGCCGGCCTGCTCACGAGCGGCGGGCGCCCGTGCGTGCCCGCCGCCCTACGATGTCGGCAGGACGTCGAACAGGAGCGATCGGGTGGACGTGCGGATCGGGATCATCCAGACGGCTAAGGAGCTCGACGTCGAGCTCCCCGCCGACATCGGCCGTGACGAGCTGCTCGGCGGCATCGAGGCGGCCCTCGGCAACGCCGAGGGCATCCTGTGGCTCACCGACAAGCGCGGCAGGCGCGTCGGGGTCCCGTCGGCGAAGATCGCGTACATCGAGATCGGTGCCGCGAGCGACGACCGCCGGGTCGGCTTCGGCGCGCCGTAGCGCGCCACCGTGGGCGGCCTGCTCGACCGCAAGCTCCTCTTCGTCACCGGTAAGGGAGGCGTCGGCAAGACGACCGTGGCCGCGGCGCTCGGGCTGCTCGCGAGCGAGCGGGGTCGCCGAGTGCTCGTCTGCGAGGTCGAGCCGAAAGGCGACCTCGCCGGGGCGTTCGAGGTGGAGCCCGCCGGGTTCACTCCGCGCGCGGTCGCGCCCTCGCTCCACCTCATGGAGATGGACACCGAGGCGTCGCTTCGCGAGTACCTCCGACTGAACCTGAGGGTCCCGACGATCGGGCGGATCGGCCCCGTCGCCCGGGCCTTCGACTTCGTCGCGAGCGCGGCACCCGGAGTCCGCGAGATCCTCACCGTGGGCAAGCTGTGCTACGAGGTGCGTGAGGGTCACTACGACCTCGTCGTCGTCGACGCCGCGACGACGGGCACGATCGTCGGCCAGCTCGCTGCCCCCGTCGGCATCAACGAGCTCGTCACGATCGGCGCAGTCCGCTCGCAGACGCGGTGGATGCTCGACATCCTCGACGACAGGACGACGACGGGTGTGTGCATCGTGACGACGCCCGAGGAGATGCCCGTGAACGAGGCGATCGACCTCGCCGGGAGGCTCGAGCACGATACCGGCGTGCACCTCGCCGCACTCGTCGCGAACCGTGTCATGCCCGAGCTGTTCTCCCGTTCCGAGCAGGAGATCTTCGACGTGCTCACCGCGGAGGGCCGACCCGCGGCGCTCGCCGAGGCGCTCGGCGACGCGAGCGAGACCTCCGTGCGCGCCGTGCTCGACGCCGCGGAGCTCGCCGTGCGGATCCGGCGCGCTGGCGCCGGGCACCTCTCACGGCTGCGCTCCGAGCTCGATCGCGACCTCCCCCTCGTGTACGTCCCCTATCTCTTCGGGCGCGCGCACGGCGTCCGGGCGGTGCGGCGCGTCGCCGAGTCGCTCGCCGAGGAGCTCGGGGAGTGACGCCGCGGCGCCCGCCTTCAGCGCTGGACCAGCTCCTCGCGGCCCGGGAGATCGTCGTCGCGTGCGGTCCGGGTGGCGTCGGCAAGACGACGACCGCCGCGGCGCTCGCCGCCACGGCGGCGGCGCGCGGAGGTGCGAAGGTGCTCGTGCTCACGGTCGATCCCGCGCGCCGGCTCGCCGATGCCCTCGGCGTCGCGCGGATTGGCAAC
>DATLRJ010000005.1:0-7495 GCA_035534715.1 Acidimicrobiales bacterium
GTCGGACAGGCCAGGGCGTCCGGGCCAAGCTCCGCGGCCAGCGCCTCGAGCCGATCCTCGCTTCGTGCGCCGAGGACGACCCGGCACCCGGCATCGACGAGCTCGCGCGCGCTCGCCTGCCCGATGCCGGAGCTGCTCCCGGTAATCGCGACGACGGTGTCCTTAAGCGACCGTCGTTCGGCCATCGGCGTTCCCCCCTGGGCCATCGGCGGTCCCCTGTGGGTCCGCCAGCAATCGATTTCACGATAACACCGACGCTCCGTCGAGACAAGAGCTCCGTCCGCTATCGCGAACAGGTGCGGACCGACGCCGTGCCGCTCCGGAGGTTGCGCGAGCCGCACGCGACTGTCCTACCGGTGCGGGTCCCGATGGAACCGAGGCGATTCACTATGCTTCTGTGCCCGTGCAGTGTGACCCCCAGAACCGGCCCTCCCCCGCGACTGTCGCTGCGTGTCGACACCCGCATGCGGGCCGCCGCCCCGCGTCGGATCGGCACGCCACGTGTCGCGCGGCGCCACCGGTCATATGCCGCGACGATCCCGAATGGCACTGCGCACGCACGGCCGATGCGTGCCGCGCTATCTCTTTGGCGTGGCGAGCAATGCTCAGCGCCGCTCGCATGGCGCGGTGCCCGCAGCACGTCCCGGACGGCGTCTGGCCGAGATGGAGATACGCGTAAGTGTCGGTGAGCACGATCTACGACATTGCGAAGGCCGCCCACGTGTCCCCGGCGACCGTCTCGCGCGTCATGAGCGGCACGCAGCGCGTGTCGCCGGCCTTGGCGAAGAGGGTGGAGCAGGCCGCGCAACAGCTCGGCTACACGCCGAACCGAGTGGCGAGAAGTCTGCGTCGTCAGGACTCGTCGCTACTCGCGCTGATCGTCTCCGACATTGAGAACCCGTTCTTCACTTCGCTCGTGCGGGGCGTCGACGACCTCGCGCGCGGCTTCGGCCTGTCGGTCGTGCTCTTCAACACCGACGAGGACTTGGAGCAGGAACGCCACCATCTCGCGGTCGCCGCCGCCGAGCGGATGGCGGGGGTCATCATCTCACCCATCGCGGAACGCGAGTCCGACATCTCACCCCTACTGCGCCACGGCATGCCGGTCGTCACGATCGACCGCCGTCTCCAAACCGTCTCGGTCGACTCGGTGACCGTAACCAACGTGCAGGGCGCGGACGAAGCGACCACGCACCTGCTATCCGAGGGGTACCGGAGAGTGGCCTGCGTGATCGGGCCCATGTACACGACGACGCACCGCGACCGATGGCGCGGGTACCGCCGGGCGCTCCGGCGCGCTAAGCGCTCGGTCGACTCTGAGCTCGTGGTCGCGACAGGTCTTAAGGAGCGCGGCGGATACGACGCGACCCAGCATCTCCTCGACCTCGCCGATCCGCCTGATGCCATCTTCGCCACCAACAGCCTCCTCGCTGTCGGCGTGCTCGAGTGCCTGACCGAGCGCGGCATCACCGCGGGCCCCGACCTCGGCTTGGTCTGCTTCGACGACATGGCCTGGGCGCGGCTGCTTTCCCCACCGCTCAGTGCCGTCGCCCAGCCCACCTACGAAGTTGGCAAGGCTGCGGTCACACTGCTCACGAAGCGGGCGGCGGCCCCAGGTCGCAAGGCACAGACCGTCGTGCTCGAGACCGAGCTCAATGCGCGTGCGAGCTCGCTGAGGAAGAGCGCCGCCGACGCCTCTGGACCCGTGGTCGTCGGCGAGCGCTGACGGCGAACGCGTGAGCTCGACACGAGTTCTCCATGCGACGCGCTGCACGACCACTTCGCCGGCCCCGCGATCGCTACCGCCTGGGGGGTGAACGCGTGCCCGTCACGGGTGCGACGAGGCCGAGCACAGGCTCGCGGGGGCGCGCGAGCGATCGAGGACGTTGGGATGCGCCGCTTCGGTTCCGGCTCGTTCATGTACCCGAGAGCGGACGGCCCGGTGTCTTCTACGGCGCGCGAAGACCTCCACGTACGGTCGACCGCGCACGTGTCCACCACGCGGCGTACCCGCCCGGCCGGGCGGGCGGGACCGCCAGCGACGCTCGGCACGCCGCCGCCGCTGGGCCGTACTATCCCCACGATGGCGACTCGCGACGAAGGTGGACCGGCACCAGACGAGCGTCGGGCCGCCGGTCCCATGCCCGCCGCGTTCATCGGCCACGGCACGCCGATGAACGCGCTCGACCACAACCGCTACACCGAGGCGTGGAGAGCGTTCGGAGCGGCGGTGCCGCGCCCGCGCGCGATCCTTGTCGTCTCGGCGCACTGGTACATCAACGCGTCGGCGGTCACGGCGATGGCGCGACCGAAGACGATCCACGACTTCTACGGGTTCCCGCCGGAGCTGTTCGCGGTCGAGTACCCGGCCCCCGGGGACCCCGAGCTCGCCGAGGAGATCGCGGAGGTCGTCAAGCCGACGTGGATAGGCAGCGACGCCGACAGCTGGGGCATCGACCACGGCACCTGGTCCGTCCTCGTCCACGCGTTCCCCGATGCCGACGTCCCCGTCGTGCAGCTCTCGATCAACGCAGCGCAGCCCTTCGAGTACCACCTAGAGCTCGGCGCGAGGCTCGCGCCGTTGCGCGACAGCGGGGTGCTCGTCCTCGGGAGCGGGAACGTCGTCCACAATCTCCGCCGGATCGACTGGAGCCGTCCCGATTCCGGATTCGACTGGGCACGCAGCTTCGACGGCGACGCCGCCGGCATCATGACGAGCGTGCCCGGCGAGCTCGCGCGCCTCCACGACCACGACGACTTCGCGATGGCGGCCCCGACGCCGGACCATTTCATCCCCCTGCTCTACCTTGCAGGCCTCGCGTCCGCCGCGAACGGCACCGCACACGTGCTCGTCGACGGCTACGCCATGGGTTCGCTCTCGATGGCGTCGTACACGCTCGGCTGCCACGAGCTCGAGCCCGGCGGTACCGGCGGCTCGCCCGTGATGCCGCGCGTCCCCGGGGACGAGACCAACATCTGACCCGACGAGGTGACCCGCCGAGCGGTCAGCGCCTGACGCAGGTGTAGGCACCGTAGGTCGGCCCCGGGAACTCGGCGTCGACGATGTCGAAGCCGGCGACGTCGAGCATCGGCTCGAGGAGCCAGCGGAACGTGCTGTGCTCGGTGCGGATGTGCTCGACGTAGTCCTCGCGCGTGTAGCCGTGCGCGCTGTCCGTGGACGCGCCGTCGAGCCACCGGGCGAACACGTCGCCGGCTTCGCCGGGCGTGAAGTCATACACGAGGTCCCGAAGACGAAGGACGCCTCCCGGCCGCACGATTGCCGCGATCCGGTGGAGCGCGACTGCCTTCCAGAAGTCGGGGAGCTGATGGAGAGCGTGGCGGGTGTAGGCGCCGTCGGCGGGTGGGCCGGCGTGCTCGTAGCTGAGAAAGCCGGCGAGCACGGGATGGAGGTTGTCGAGCCCCTGCTGGCGTGCGCGCGCCTGCAACGCCGCGTGCATCGCCGGCGAGACGTCGACCGCTACGACCGTGGCGAACCGGCGGGCCGCGGGCAGCGCGAACTGGCCCGTCCCCGCGCCGAAGTCGACGACGGTCGAGTTCGCGCCGAGGCCGAAGGAGCCGAGCACGCCGAGGTCCTCGTCCGCGTCGGGATGGCCCTGCTTGTCGTCGAATCCGGCGACGAAGTCCGCTACGAGATGCTCGCCGCCCGCGTGCTCGAGCTCGTCGATCTCCCACACGGCGCCCACCGGCACCATCCTCGCGCCGGACGTCGCGGCGTTCCCGCTCTGCACGTGCCCGGAGCTCGGCGCGCCGGCCGTTTCGCGCCCCGGTCCGAGCGGTATGTGTACGCGAGGACCCCTGCCGAGCTCCGTGCGCGGGGGTAGGAAAGGAGCCCGCGTCCCGACGCGGGGTCCCCGGGCTGCGCCGCGACGCGTCCGGCGATCACGGGGCCGGGGAACGCCGCGGAGAAGCCCGCGCCGGGGGGCCCGTAAAGAGTGGGGCCGACTGCCGCCTCGACGCCGACCCCGATCCCGATCCCGATAGCAGCGAGGACGCTCACGACGAGCAGCGGGAAGCCCCCATATGCACCCGAGCCTACGGCCGAGGATCCCGCCGGGCGGTGCCGATCAAGTCCCGACGCCCGCGGCTACCATCTCCGGCGCGAGCTCAGGTGCTCGCGAGAGTGTCGGCGGCCGCAGCTCGTCTCGGCTCGGCGCGCGTCGAGACGATCCGAGAGGCGAGGCAATGGCGGTCGACTCGAGAGCGCGGGCCGGCCGGACGTTGCGCCGGTGGGAGCCGCGCCGCACTGGGCGACCCTGCCCGCGCGCGGTGCCGCGGCCATCGAGAGCTGTCGCCCTGCCCACAGCCGCCCTGCCCACAGCCGCCCTGCCCACAGCCGCCTTGTCCGCGCTGAGGTGGTGCGCTCTCGTCGCGGTCTCGGTCGCCGCCCTCGGCCTCGAGAGCGCCGCTCTCGCCGCTCCTCGCGTGGCCACACCGCCGGGCCGGCGCGTCGCGCACGCGCCGCTACCGATCGCGCACGCGCCACCTCCGGTGACACCTCTGGCGCCGGAGGTCGCGCTCGCGAGGATCACGGCCCGTCACGGCCTCCCGTCCCCCTACCGCGTCGACCTCCCTTACCCCCGCGTCGTCGGCGAACTCACACCGGGCGAGAAGCGGGTCGACGCCGTGATCGAGCGCACTGCGGCTCGCCTCGCGGCGGGCTTCGAGCGCCAGGTGACGCGGTACCCTGCGTCGCCCGGCGGCCCGGCGGGTAGCGGCGCGATGTCGACGTTCGGCGGCACCGTGACAACGGACCTTCTCGCGCCCGGCCTCGTGGCCCTCACTCTCGAGTCCGAGGGATACGTGGCAGACGCGGCGCACGGCTTCGCGACGATCACGACATTCGACTTCGACACCGCGACCGGACGCCCGATTCGGCTCGCGGATCTCTTCGCGCCGGGCGCGGCCTGGCTCGAGGTCCTCTCCCGCTCGAGCCGGAGCGAGCTCACGCGCACGCTCGGGACCCTCACGGTCCCCTCGATGCTCGACCCCGGGACGTCGCCGAGAGCCACCAACTTCTCCGCGTGGGCGCTGACGCCCTGGGGGCTGCGGCTCACGTTCCAGGACTACCAGGTCGCCCCCTACGCTGCCGGCACCCCGTCGGTCACCATCCCCTACGCCGCCGTCGCTCGCGTCGCGAGCCCCGGCGGTCCGATCCCGGCCGTCGCGGCTCACCCTCCCGCGCACATGGTGCTCCTCCCCGCGACGAGCCGGCCCGTGCTCGCCGAGTGCTCGGCCCCGGTCCGTTACGCCGGGTACACCGTCCCCGTCCCGTCGCTCTGCCCCGACGGGAGGCTGAACGCAGACGCCTGGGACGCGTTCGCCGCAGCGGCGCCGCGTGTGATGGGCCTCCCCGGTGACGCGCGCCTCACACAGGTTCGTCGCGCGATGTGCGCGGACGACGCGGTGCGATACGCGCTGTCGAGCGTGCTCGAGCTCCGCGCGGAGGTGCTCGCGGCCTCGTACCACGGATGGCGCTTCGCGACGGCGCCGGGAGCAGGCTTCCCCGGCTACTGCCGCGGCGGTGCGACGGGCGTCTAGGTCGTCGGCGCGCGACGGCGCCGCTCGCTCAGCTCCGCTTCTCGTCGTGGCCACCGAACTGCTTGCGCATCGCGGAGAGCACCTTGTTCGCGAAGTCGTCGAGGCCCCGCGAGGCGAACCTCGAGTAGAGCGCGCTCGTGAGCACGGGGGTCGGCACACCCTCGTCGATGGCTGCGACGGCAGTCCAGCGGCCCTCGCCCGAGTCCGAGACGCGGCCGGAGAACTCCGAGAGGTCCGGCGAGTCGTGGAGAGCCGCCGCCGTGAGGTCGAGGAGCCATGAGCCGACGACGCTGCCGCGCCGCCAGACCTCGGCGACGGCTGTGGTGTCGATGTCGTACTGGTAGTACTGGGGCTCCTCGAGCGGCGCCGTCTCCGCGTCGCCGTCGCGGCTGTGGAGACCCACGTTCGCGTTGCGCAGCACGTTGAAACCTTCCGCGAACGCTGCCATGAGGCCGTACTCGATGCCATTGTGGACCATCTTCACGAAGTGGCCGGCGCCGTTCGGCCCGCAGTGCAGGTAGCCGAGCTCCGCCTCGTCGGGCTCTCCCGTTCGCCCGGGCGTGCGCGGCGCCGACTCCACCCCCGGCGCGATCGTCGCGAAGATCGGCCGGAGCCGCTCGACGACCTCGGTCTCGCCCCCGATCATCAGGCAGTATCCGCGCTCGAGACCCCACACGCCGCCGCTCGTCCCGCAGTCGACGAGGTGCAGGCCCTGGGCCGAGAGAGCGGCAGCACGCCGGATGTCGTCGCGGTAGTACGAGTTCCCGCCGTCGATGATCGCGTCACCGGGCGACATGTGCGCGGCGAGCCCGTCGATCGTCTTCTGCGTCGGGACCCCCGCGGGCACCATCACCCACGCGGCACGCGGCGCCGAGAGCTTCGCGACGAAGTCGTCCATCGAGGTCGCGCCGATCGCGCCGTCGGCCTCGAGCGCCTTCACGGCGTTCGTGTCGAGGTCGAACACGACGCACTCGTGGCCGTCGTGCATGAGCCGACGGACGAGGTTCGCTCCCATCCGTCCGAGCCCGACCATCCCGAGCTGCATCGGTGAATCGGTCGCCATGTCCGCCTCCTCGAGTCCGATCACTACGGGTCGGGCTTCCCGGTGCCGGGGAGCCCTCCGCCATGAAGTCAAGCACCCTCGGCCGCTGCCACCGCCATCGGGCTGGTCAGAACGATCATCGGGTCGTGCGCCCGCCGTCACGGCGCCGGAGCGTCGAGCCCCCGCTCTCCGAGCTCTGCGATCGGCGGGCACGAGCAGAACACGTGGCGGTCGCCGTACGCGTTGTCGACGCGGGCGACGGGCGGCCAGTACTTGCGCGGCGCGGAGCCCGGCGCGGGGAACGCGGCGACCTCCCGGCTGTAGGGGCGGTCCCACGTGCTCGACGTGACCGCCCACGCGGTGTGCGGCGCGCGACGTAGCGGGCTGTCGACCGCAGGGAGCCCGCCCGACGCGACGCAGTCGATCTCGCGCCGTATCGCGATCATCGCGTCGCAGAAGCGGTCGAGCTCGGCTTTCGACTCGGACTCCGTCGGCTCGACCATGAGCGTGCCGGGCACGGGGAACGACATCGTCGGCGCGTGGAAGCCGTAGTCGGCGAGTCGCTTCGCGATGTCCTCGGCGGTGATCGCCGTCTCGGCGGCGATCTCGCGCACGTCGAGGATGCACTCGTGGGCGACAAGGCCCCCGCGCCCGGTGTAGAGCACCGGGAAGTGCGCAGCGAGTCGCGCCGCGACGTAGTTCGCCGCGAGTACGGCGACGGCCGTCGCTGTCGTGAGGCCGTGTCCGCCCATCAGGCGCATGTAGGCCCAGGAGATCGGGAGCACGCCCGCCGATCCGAACGGCGCCGCGGACACCGCCCCGCCGGTCGCGCCGGGTCGGGCCCCGGGTACGACAGTGCTGCCCGGGAGGAAGGGTGCGAGGTGTCCGCGGACG
>DATLRJ010000006.1:0-6950 GCA_035534715.1 Acidimicrobiales bacterium
GGCGGCGTCACGATCGCGACGCTCGCGAAGCTCGCCGCCGCCGGCGTCGTCCGCCGCGACGAGCGCGTCGTGGCCTATGTGACGGGAAACGGTTTGAAGACAGTCGAGGCGCTCGGAGACAGCGTCGGGCCGTCCGCCGTCATCGCGCCAACCCTCGAGGCGTTCTCCGCACTCGTCGAGAAAGGCACTCTCTCATGAGCATCACCGTCCGCATCCCCACCCAGCTGCGCCAGCTCACAGGCGGCGCCGGTGAGATCGCCGTCGAGGGAGCGACCGTGCGCGAAGCGCTCGGCGCGCTCGACGCGATGCACCCGGGAATCGGTGAGCGGCTGCTCGACGACGGCGGAGCTCTGCGCCGCTTCGTCAACCTCTTCCTCGCGGATGAGGACGTGCGCTTCCTCGAGGGCCTCGACACGCCCGTGAGCCCGGGGCAGACGCTCTCCGTCGTGCCAGCGGTCGCGGGCGGCTAGCGGGCGGCAACGGTGCCCGGCGCGGTGGTCGCGCCGGGCGGGTCCGGGGCGCCGGGCGCGGCGGCGCGAGCCACGGCCCGACCGCGCCGGAGGCCGTCCAGCGCGGCGACGACGGCCGCAGTGCCGAGCGCCGCGCCGAATGCGCAGACGCCGGCCCACCCCGTCGAGGCGTACAGCACCGCCGCGAGACCAGACGCCGCGCTCCCGCCGAGGAAGTAGAAGATCATGTACACCGCGTTGATCCGCGTGCGCCGCTCGGGAGCGAGCTGGTAGATCAGGCTCTGGTTCGTGATGTGCAGCCCCTGGACCCCGAGATCGAGGAGCACGATCCCGGCGACGAGCGCCACGAGCGAGTGCGCGCCGAGGTAGATCGGCAGGAAGGAGGTCGCGAGGAGCACTGTCGCGAGGACGGTCACCTGAGCGTGCATGCCCCGGTCCGCGAAGCGGCCCGCCGCGGAGGCCATGAGCGCCCCTGCAGCGCCGACGAGCCCGAACAGCCCGATCCGCGCCGGGCTGTAATGGTACGGGGCGCCGGCGAGGAGGAACGGGATCGCGGTCCAGAGCACGTTGAAGCACCCCATGCCAAGCGCTCCGAGCGCGGCTCGACGCCTGAGCACCGGCTCGGACCTGAAGATCTCGACGAGCGACGCGAGGAGGCGCGCGTAGGACAGTCCCGTGCGAGGCACGTCGCTCGGGAGCCGGGCGCGCACGACCGCTGCGACGCCAGCCATCGCGCCGGCCGCGACGTAGAGCACGACGCGCCAGTTCGAGGCTTCGGCGACGAGCCCGGAGACCGTGCGAGCGAGCAGGATACCGAGGAGCAGGCCGCTCATGACGAGCCCGACCACGCGCCCGCGCTCGTGCTCGGGCGCGAGGGTCGCGGCGAAGGGCACGAGGACCTGGGCGATGACGACCGTCACCCCGACGAGGAACAGCGCGACGAGCAGCACTGCGATGCCCGGCGCGGCCGCGGCGGCGAGGAGGGCGAGCGCGCACGCGAGCGACAGCACGGTGACGAGGCGGCGGCGCTCGACGAGGTCGCCGAGCGGGAGCAGGAGCAGGAGGCCGAGCATGAAGCCGAGCTGGCTCACCGTCGTCGCGAGCGCGGCGACGCCGGTCGAGACGTGGAGGTCGTGACGCACCATCGGGAGGAGCGGTTGGATGTAGTAGAGGTTCGCCACGGAGAGCCCGGCGGCCACGGCGAACAGCGCGACGACCTTGCGGCTCATCGTGCGCACGAGTCCGGGCTCGTCGGAGCGTCCTACCGCGGCACCCGCCGTGCTGGCGGATCCCGCTCCCACCTGGTCGCTCACCTCGATCCACGCTAGCGGCGGGGGGGCGTGCGCCCGCGTGGCCGGGGCTCGGTTGCGCGACGCCGCCGGGCGTGGTTTGCTATTGGCACTCGACACACGAGAGTGCCAACGCTCGGCGTCGCCGAGCAGCCAAGGGAGGACACCCGAAGATGCCGAAGTTGATCAGCTTCGACGAGCAGGCCCGCCGGGCCCTCGAGCGCGGAATGAACCAGCTGGTGGACGCCGTGAAGGTGACGCTCGGCCCGAAAGGCCGCAACGTCGTGCTCGAGAAGAAGTGGGGCGCCCCCACGATCACGAACGACGGCGTCTCCATCGCCAAGGAGATCGACCTCGAGGACCCGTGGGAGCACGTGGGCGCCGAGCTCGTCAAGGAAGTCGCGAAGAAGACCGACGACGTCGCCGGTGACGGCACGACGACCGCCACGGTGCTCGCCGGCGCGCTCGTCCGCGAGGGCCTGCGCAACGTCGCGGCCGGCGCGAACCCGATGTCGCTGAAGAAGGGCATCGAGGCCGCTGTCGAGGCCGCGGTCGCGCGCCTCAAGGAGATCTCGAAGGAGACCGACTCGAAGGATCAGATCGCCCAGGTCGCGTCGATCTCCTCCGCGGACACCGAGATCGGGGCGATGATCGCCGAGGCGATCGACAAGGTCGGCAAGGACGGCGTCATCACGGTCGAGGAGTCCCAGACCTTCGGCATGGAGATGGACCTCGTCGAGGGCATGCGCTTCGACAAGGGCTACATCTCGCCGTACTTCGCCACGGACTCCGAGCGCATGGAGGCCTCCCTCGAGGACGCCTACGTGCTGCTCTTCGGCTCGAAGATCTCGGCCGTGCGCGACATGCTCCCGGTCCTCGAGAAGGTCATGCAGACGGGCAAGCCGCTCGTGATCATCGCGGAGGACGTCGAGGGAGAGGCGCTCGCGACGCTCGTCGTGAACAAGATCCGCGGCACCTTCAAGAGCGCGGCCGTGAAGGCCCCCGGCTTCGGCGAGCGCCGCAAGGCGATGCTCCAGGACATCGCGATCCTCACCGGCGGCCAGGTCATCACCGAGGACGTCGGCCTGAAGCTCGAGAACGTGACGCTCGACCTGCTCGGCAGCGCGCGCAAGGTCGTGATCACGAAGGACGAGACGACGATCGTCGAAGGCTCCGGCTCCGACGCCGACATCAAGGGCCGCATCAACCAGATCAAGGCCGAGATCGAGAACACGGACTCGGACTACGACCGTGAGAAGCTCCAGGAGCGCCTCGCGAAGCTCTCTGGGGGCGTCGCGGTGATCAAGGTCGGCGCGGCCACGGAGGTCGAGCTCAAGGAGAAGAAGCACCGCATCGAGGACGCGGT
The DNA here is from genome assembly GCA_035534715.1 of Acidimicrobiales bacterium. GTDB lineage: Bacteria > Actinomycetota > Acidimicrobiia > Acidimicrobiales > Bog-793 > JAJZBW01. The sequence goes on from DATLRJ010000006.1 coordinate 3,126, forward strand.
GTCGACGACGAAGGCCGCGATCGAGGAGGGTGTGGTTCCCGGCGGGGGCGTCGCGCTCCTGCGCGCGCAGCAGTCCATCCTCGACCGTGCCGAGAAGCTCGAGGGCGACGAGGCGACCGGAGCGCGCATCGTCGCGAAGGCAGTCGAGGAGCCCCTGAAGCAGATCGCGGTGAACGCAGGCCTCGAGGGCGGAGTCGTCGTCGAGAGGGTGCGCAACCTCAAGAACGTCGCGGAGGGGCTGAACGCCGCGACCGGCGAGTACGAGGACCTCTTCAAGTCCGGCGTCATCGACGCCGCGAAGGTCACGCGCTCGGCGCTGCAGAACGCCGCGTCGATCGCCGCGCTCTTCCTCACGACCGAGGCGGTCGTCGTGGACAAGCCCGAGGAGAAGTCGGCGCCGTCGATGCCGGGCGGAGGCATGGAGGACTACTAGTCCTGCGCTCCATCCGGCGGGCGCCCCGAGCCGCAGCGCGGCGAGAGGCGGACCGGCACGGACGCACGAAAGAGGACGGGGTGCCGCGAGGCGCCCCGTCCTCGCGCCCGGCCACGGCGGCCACCTCGTAGACTGCTGTGCGTGCCTGCAGACGAGAAGGACCCGGTGCACACCGCCGGACCGGCGACCTTCGGGGCCGCGCGGTCGAGCAAGGAGGCGGGCGACGCGACGCCAGCCGGCGTCGTGTCGCCAGGGTGGAGCGTGCTCCACCTCTTCTGCACGGTCGGCCCCGGCACGGACCGCGCCGCGGCTGAGCTCGCCGTGAAGGCATGCGAGGCCGCGGGCAGCCAGGTCGTCACCGCGGCGATGCTCGGCCACAAGGCCGACCTCGGCGTGCTCGCCCTCGGCCCCTCGCTCGACGCGCTTCGCTCGCTCCAGAGCGCGCTCGTCGCGTCGGGCTGCACGATCACCTACTCCTACGTCTCGCTCACCGAGGTGTCCGAGTACGCGAGCGGCGCCCCCGAGGCGATGCGCGAGGCGCGGCTCCATCCCGTGCTCCCGCCCGCGGAGATGCCCGTCTTCTGCTTCTACCCGATGTCGAAGCGCCGCAGCGGCGACGACAACTGGTACCGCCTCGGCTACGACGAGCGGCTCGAGCTCATGTACGGCCATGGGGCGACAGGACGCACGTTCCACGGCCGCGTGCTCCAGCTCGTGACCGGGTCGACCGGCCTCGACGACTTCGAGTGGGGCGTCACGCTCTTCGCCGTGACGATGGACGACCTCAAGTCCTGCGTCTACACGATGCGGTTCGACGAGGCATCGGCGCGCTACGCGGAGTTCGGCCCGTTCCTCGTCGGTACCGTCGGCCCGCTCGACGAGGTGCTCGGCGCTATCGGCGCAGGGGCACCACACCCGTGAGCATCGGGGCGCTCGACGCGCCGGCGGAGGCGGCTGCCGAGATCGACGAGGTCAGTGCGGCAGACCTCGAGCTGCTCGGCACGTCGCTCGCCACGCACGGGCGCGTCGTCGTCGCGTTCTCGGGCGGCGCGGACTCTGCGCTGCTCGCGTACGCCGCGACGGCCGAGCTCGGACCCGAGCGCGCTCACTGCGTGACGGCGGTGTCGGCCTCGCTCGCGCCCGAGGAGCTCGACGACTGTGCCGCGCTGGCGCGCGAGTGGGGGCTTCGTTGGTCGACAGTGGCCACAGACGAGCTCGACGTGCCCGCCTACGCGGCGAACGGGCTCGACCGCTGCTACCACTGCAAGAGCGAGCTCATGGACGCGCTCCTGCCGATCGCGGAGCGCGAGAGCGCGACCGTGGTCCTCGGCGTGAACCTCGATGACCTCGGTGAGCACCGGCCCGGACAGTCGGCCGCCTCCGAGCGGGGCGCGAGCTTCCCCCTCGTCGACGCGGGGCTCACGAAAGGCCGCGTCCGTGCGCTGTCGCGAGAGCTCGGGCTCCGCACCTTCGACAAGCCCGCGGCGGCGTGCCTCGCGTCGCGTGTGCCGCACGGGACGGCGGTGACCGTCGAGCTCCTCGGACAGGTGGCACGCGCCGAGTCGGCACTTCGCCGGCTGGGCTTTCGCGAGCTGCGAGTCCGCCACTACGACGACTGCGCTCGCATCGAGCTCGCGGAGGCCGAGCTGCCGCTCGCCCTCGAGCTGCGCGAGTCGGTCACCCGAGCCGTGCGCGCGAGCGGCTACCGGTACGTCACGCTCGACCTAGCGGGCCTGCGCTCGGGCAACCTTGCCCGAGCCGCGCTCGACGAGGCCGCCCGAGCCGGCGAGGCCGCAGTCGCCGACGAAACAGCGTGCTCGACCGGCACGGTCGCGCTGCGGAGGGGCTCGCGTTGAGCACCCGGGTCCGGCTCGTCTTCCCGGACAGCCTCGTGCGCCGGCCGGTGATCGCACAGCTCGCGCGTGACTTCGACGTCGAGCCGAACATCCGGCGCGCAGCGGTCGAGGAGCACTCCGGCTGGATCGTATGCGAGCTCACGGGCGCCGCGGACACGGTATCGGCGGCTCTCGCGTGGCTCGCGGAGACCGGGGTGAGCGTCGAACAGCTCGGCGACGTCGTCGAGAGCTGAGCTCCGCCGCCCGCGCCGTCACCTCCTCCCGGGAGCGCCCGGGGGGGTGCCGTCGTCCGGCCGGGTGCTCACCTGCCAGCCGGCCGACGACGTCGAGCGGGACTCGAAGAACAGGCAGCCGTCCGGACATTCGAACGGCACCGCCGCGGCCGCGCCGAGGCGGCATCTCTCCACCCGGTCGCCCGAGGCCACGGTCCTCATCACGTAGTGGCGGCAGTCCACGCGCACGGGCACCGCATCATCGTCGCGCATCGTCGGTGACGCCGCACCGTCGGCGGCGCGGCGCCGCGGGTGGGTCCGGGAGCAGCCCCGCGGGCCTGGGCCCCCTGCCGGACGCCCGGCGCCAGCCGGTAGCGTCGGCGACGTGTCCGACGCGCCCGTACCCGAGACGGACCTGCTCCGCTGGAGCCACGCGCTCGCCGCCGTCGCGCGAACGGGCATCGGCTTCACCGCGAGCACGTTCGAGCGGGAGCGCTACGAGGAGATCCTCGCAGTCGCCGGAGAGATCGCCGCGTTCGCGGACGGGCCTGGGCGCATCACGCCCGGCGCGACGGCCGGACCGAAAGCCCGCCCGGCCGCCGCCTACGTCGCCGAGTGGCTCGCGCAGGTTCGGCCCGGTGTCGCCGGATACGTCACCCCGCGACTCTCGGTCGGGGCGATCGTCGGCAACGACGACGGGGAGATCTTGCTCGTCCAGCGCCGCGACTCGGGTGTGTGGCTCTACCCGACGGGCTGGGCGGACGTCGGCTACTCGGCGGCCGAGGTCGCGGTGAAGGAGGTCGCCGAGGAGACGGGGGTCGCGTGCGAGGCCGTGGGTCTCGCGATGGTCCTCGACGGGCTGCGCCTCGGCTTTTCGCGCACTCCGATCTACTCGCTCGTCTTCCACTGCCGCGTCATCGGCTCGCGCCCGCGCCTCCGCCCGCACCCGCTCGAGTGCACGGACGCCGGGTGGTTCGCGGCCGACGGGCTTCCCGAGCCACTCGCCGGCGACGATCGCTGGACCGCCCATGCGTTCGACGTGATCGCCGGCACGCCGACCGAGGTGCTGTTCGACCGCCCGCGCTCTCCGCTGTGGCGCGGCGGGGGAGCTCCGGGCGGGAGCGACTGACACGGACTCGACGAGAGGTCGCCTCCCCCGGTCGGTCAGACGACGGAGCGGAGCACGAGCGCGTCGCCCTGGCCGCCGCCCCCGCACAGCGCGGCCGCACCGAAGCCGGCGCCGCGAGCGCGCAGCTCGTATGCGAGGGTGAGCGCGAGCCGTGCTCCCGACATCCCGATCGGGTGGCCGAGAGCGATCGCCCCA
>DATLRJ010000007.1:0-5538 GCA_035534715.1 Acidimicrobiales bacterium
GGGCGGCAGCGCGGCACCGCGGACGGGCGGCAGCGCGGCACCGCGGACGGGCGGCAGCGCGGCACCGCGGACGGGCGGCAGCGCGGCACCGCGGACGGGCGCCGGCGCGGCGGCGCCTAGCATGGCGGGGCGCGCCGAGGCGCCGGCTCGCTCCCCGCGCCGTCGAGCGCCGGACCCGGAGGTGGCCGTGAGACCCGTGCGCCTCGTCGGTGTCGACGGAGACGACACGCTGTGGCGATGCCAGGACCTGTTCGACGAGGCGGCGAGGGAGCTCGGCGAGCTCGTCGCGGGCTCGACGACGCCCGGCGTGCTCGCCGAGCTGCTCCACGAGCGCGAGGCGCAGAACCTCGAGCTGTTCGGCTACGGGGCGAAGGGCTTCACGCTCAGCGCGATCGAGACCGTGCTCGACCTCGACCACGGCTCGGTCGACGGGTCACTCGTCCGCGCGGTGCTCAACATCGGCCGGCGCCTCATGGCACACCCGGTCGAGGTGCTCCCCGGAGCCGAGGAGGCGCTCGAGGCGCTCGCCCGGACGCACCCGGTCGTGCTCGTGACGAAAGGCGACCTCGTCGACCAGGAGCGCAAGCTCGAGCGCAGCGGATTGCGTCGGCACCTGGCGCACGTCGAGATCGTGAGCGAGAAGTCGACCGCGACCTACGAGGAGCTCCTCCGAACGCTCGCATGCCCGGCCGACGAGTTCCTCATGGTGGGCAACAGCGAGCGCTCGGACGTCGAGCCCGTGCTCGAGATCGGCGGATGGGCGATCCACGTCCCGTACCACACGACCTGGCGGCGCGAGCTCGTCGACCGTCCGTCGGTCGCCCACCCGCGCCGGCGCACGGCGGCGACGCTCGCGGACATCCCACCGCTTCTCGCCGATCTCTCAAGTCACGGCGCGCTACGGCCGTAATTGACGAGCAGGTAGATCCAGCCGACAGTCGACCGAAGGTCTGCGAGGAACGCGGATTCGATGGCAACGCTTCGTCGGCGCAGGCCGCGACGTCCCGGCTCTCGCCGCCCACGCAGGTACGTACCCGAGCGCCGGCTGGCGGGGCGTCGCCCGCGGGGCGCGCCGCACCGCGGCACGGTCGTGCACCGCTCCGTCCCCGCGCGCTCGACGTGGCGCGTCGTCGCCCTCGCGATCGCCGTCGTCGGCTGCGGCGCCTCGATTTTCGGGTCGACAACGTGGTACTCGTACGCGCACAGCGTCAACCAGCGTTCGGTCGAGTCGGACCTCGCGAACGCGCGCTTCGTCCTCGCGTCCTCGATGCAGCGCGACAGCGACCTGCTCGCGACCGTGAACGCGGTCATCGCGACGCACCCGGCGGTCGACGGCGCGGACATCACCGAGCTGCTCGCCCGCCTCGGCGTGTCCGACGCCTATCCGGGCGCGTTCTCGTTCAGCTACGTCGAACGCCTCAGCGCGCCTCAGCTCCCCGCGTTCCTCTCGCTCGTGAGGCGGGAGCCCCCCCTCGGCATCCCGGCCGCGCTGCTCGGAAGCGCGCACGCGGCCCCGGCGCGCGACGGCTCGTACTGCTTCACGCGGCTCGCGACGACCGAGCACCGCCTCCCGACGGCGACCGCCGCCGCGCTCGCGCGGTACCTGCCCGCGTACGTCGGGCCCGGCCACAACTACTGCACCTCGCCGATCGCGCCGTTGCTCTCGTGGTCCGCGCGCACGGGGAGCGCGGCGGTGACCCCGATCGCCCGCGTCCTCGAAGTCACCGGCGACCGGGCGAGCGCGCTCGGCGCGATCGTGCGCGGGCGCTCGATCTTCGCGATGCTCAGCCCCGTCTACTCGGGCCACGGGCTGCCGACGACGGTCGCAGCGCGCCGTAGCGCGCTCGAGGGCTGGACCATCGGGCTCTTCGACGCGTCCCAGATCCTCCGCCCGGTCGCCGCGGACCCCGGCATCGCGGCGCTCGTGCTCGAGTACGCGAACCCAGGCTCGGCACCGGCGGTCCTCGCGAGGTCCGGGAGGCTTCCTGCCGGCGCGTCGCGCAGGTCGATACGGATCGGCGACAGCGGCACCTTCATCGTGAAGATCGCGATCCGCCCGCACGCGACGGTCGCGTCGCCCGCGACCGAGGCGCTGGCCATCTTGATCGGCGGTCTGCTGCTCACGGCCCTGCTCGCGGCCCTCGTCGACCTACTCATCCGGTCGCGCCGATCCGCGCTCGTGCTCGTCGAGCAGCGGACCGCCGAGCTTCGCTACCAGGCCCTGCACGACCCGCTCACCGGGCTCCCGAACCGCCTGCTCATCGGCGACCGCGCGCACGTCCTCGTCGCGGACGCCCGCGCGAACGGCACGACGATCGCCGCGATGTTCCTCGACCTCGACGACTTCAAGGTCGTGAACGACAACCTCGGGCACATCGCGGGCGACGAGCTGCTCGAGGAGCTGGCCGTGCGGCTCACGCAGTCAGTCGGACCGCGGGACACGGTCGGAAGGCTCGGTGGCGACGAGTTCGTCGTGCTCGTCGCGGACGCCGGCGCGCACGGTGGCGCGGAGACCCTCGCACGCAGGCTGTCGGAGGTCGTCTCGGAGCCGTTCTCGCTCGGCGACACCGGCAAGGGACGCATCGTGCTCTCGGCGAGCATCGGCGTGGCGACCGGCGTGCGTCAGACACCGGACGACCTGCTGCGCGACGCCGACATCGCGCTCTACCGCGCGAAGGCGGCCGGCAAAGGCCGGCACGTCGTCTTCGATCCCGAGATGCGCGAGGCGGTCACGAAGAAGCTCTCGCTCGAGACCGACCTCCACGACGCGTTCACGAACGGCGAGCTCTTCCTCGTCTACCAGCCGATCGTGAACCTGCGGACCGGGCGCACGAGCGGCGTGGAGGCGCTCCTGCGCTGGCGCCACCCGCAGCGAGGGATCGTCGGGCCGGACGAGTTCATCCCGATCCTCGAGTCCTCGGACCTCATCGTCGACGTCGGGCGATTCGTGCTGCGCGAGGCGTGCCGCCAGGCCCGCGAGTGGCACGACGCGGGATGGCCGGTCGGCGTGTCCGTGAACGTCGCCGCGCGCCAGCTCCACTACGACACGCTCGTCGAGCACGTGCGCGACGCGCTCGACGACTCGGGGCTCGAGGCGCACCACCTCTCGGTCGAGCTCACCGAGTCGATGCTCCTCGCGGACACCGCGACGACCGCGCGGCGGCTCCGGGCCCTGAAGCGGCTCGGCGTCCAGATCGCGATCGACGACTTCGGCACCGGATACTCCTCGCTCTCGTACCTTCGCGAGTTCCCCGTCGACGTCTTGAAGATCGATCGTTCGTTCGTCGCCCGCCTCGACTCCGAGGACGGCCAGAACTTCCTCGACGCGCTCATCCACCTCGGCCGCTACCTCGGCCTGTCGACGATCGCAGAGGGCGTCGAGGACGAGACACAGCTCGCGCATCTGCGCGGTGAGCAGTGCGAGTGGGGTCAGGGCTTCCTGTTCTCGCGCCCGCTCGAGGCCAGCGCGGTGCGCGAGGCGGTGCGTTCGTCCGACGACGTGGCGATGGGCGAGCGCCCGCTCGCCGGCGAGCGCGCCTGACCCGGTCCGTCCCACCCCGTCGGGCCGCGGGACGGCCCACGGCCGGGGCCGGGCGGCTCAGGGCGTCGGCTTCACGCACCCCTTGCAGGTGCCGAGGACCGCGAAGTGGTGCGGATCGATGTGGAACCCGAAGCTCGACTCCGCGTCGTCCGCGAGACGCGTGAACATCTCGTCCGGCGCCTCGATCGCGACGCCGCACTCGCCGCACACGAGGTGGCTGTGCGAGTGCGACGAGAGATGGTACGTGGCGGGTCCGTGGCCGAGATGCGCGTGCACGACGACGCCGAGGCGCTCGAGCTCGTCGAGGTTCCGGTAGACCGTCGAGATGTGCACGTCGGGTGCGCGGCCCTGGATCTCGGCCGCGAGGTCCTCGGCCGTCCGGTGCCCGGTCGAGGAGAAGAGGGCCTCGAGCAGCTGACGGCGCGCGTTCGTCACGCGGCCGCCGCGAGCGCGAAGTCGCGCGAGCACGTCGTCGACCGAAGTCGGGCCGGTGCCTGCGGCCAACGCGCTCATCGCGGCGATTCTACGATGCGCCGGGTCGCCCGAGGTGGCCGGCCGGCGCACCGGACCGGTCTCCGCCGCGCCGCGCCGCGCCAGCCCGCCGCGCCCCGCGGTGCCGGCCGCCCGCGCGCGCCGGCGGCGGCCGGGAGCGCGGCGCACTCTCGCAACCAGCTCGCATTTGGGTAGAGTCGGGGCGAGCGCAGGCACCCGCGCCTGCCGATACCGACGAGGTGGCACCGATGGACAGCGCCCCGCCGCCGAGCGCCCGCAGCTCCATCCGCTCGCGCATCGCACGGGCGCTCACGCCGGCCGAGTGGACTCGGATGTCCGCGATGGCGGGCACCGTCGTCGCGCTCCACGTCGTCGGCCTGCTGCTCCTGCTCGCTGCGACTCGCCACCACTACCACGTGAGCAAGACCGAGATCTTCGGCGTGGGCACCGGTCTGCTCGCGTACACGCTCGGAATGCGCCACGCGTTCGACGCGGACCACATCTCGGCCATCGACAACACGACGCGCAAGCTCATGGCGGAGGGCAAGCGCCCCATGAGCGTCGGCTTCTTCTTCTCGCTCGGCCACTCGAGCGTCGTGTTCGTGCTCGCGGTGCTCCTGAACTTCGGGATCCGCGCGCTCGACGGGCAGGTGCGCAACGGTGCCTCCGGTCTCCACCAGGTCACGACCGTGATCGGCACGTCGGTCTCGGGCTTCTTCCTCTACCTCATCGCGGCGCTCAACGTCGTCGTGCTCGTCTCGATCGTGCAGGTGTTCAGGAACATGCGCCGCGGCGAGTACGACGACGAGGAGCTCGAGGAGCAGCTGAACAAACGCGGGCTGATGAACCGCTTCTTCGGCCGGCTCGCGCGCCGGATCGACTCGCCGTGGAAGATGTACCCGATCGGCGTGCTCTTCGGTCTCGGCTTCGACACCGCGACCGAGGTCGCGCTACTCGTGCTCTCGGGCACGGCAGTCGCGAGCGGCCTTCCGTTCTACGGGATCTTGTCGCTCCCGATCCTCTTCGCAGCCGGGATGAGCCTGCTCGACACCGCAGACGGCTGCTTCATGAACTTCGCGTACGGATGGGCGTTCTCCCGGCCGGTCCGAAAGGTGTACTACAACATCACGATCACCGGGCTCTCGGTCGTGGTCGCGTTCCTCATCGGGACCGTCGAGATCGCCGGACTCGTCGCACAGGAGCTGCACCTGACCGGCGGCGTCGCCGGCTTCTTCGAGCGCTTCAACATCAACAGCGCCGGCTTCGCGATCGTCGGGCTCTTCGTCGTGACCTGGGTCGTCGCGCTGGCGATCTGGCGCTTCGGGCGTATCGAGCAGCGCTGGGACGAGGCCGCCACGGCCGCCCGGGCCGAGCGGCTGATCGACGCGGGCGGAGCGCCGCCACGCGAGCGCGTGCTCGCCGAGCGGCCCTAGGTGGCTGGTGTCTTTCGCGAGCGTGAGTGCTCGCGATCGGCGGCTCCATGAGCGAGAATTACACGTCCGTAA
>DATLRJ010000008.1:0-7694 GCA_035534715.1 Acidimicrobiales bacterium
CGTCGAGCGTCCCGACGTCGCGCCAGTAGGCGTGCTCCCGTTCGCCGACGCCAGGGACGACGTTGTCGTTGAAGTCGTACACGCGGGCGCTTCCCGATTCGACCAAGCGCGGGATGATGTCGCCGCCGGTGTCGTGGTTGCTCTGCTCGTCCGCCGCGTCGGAGGTGACCGCGTCGATGAGCGCGTCGGCCCTGAAGATGTAATTGCCCATCGACGCGAACGAGCGGTCGGGGTCCCCGGGCAGGGCCGGCGGTTCCGCGGGCTTCTCGAGGAAGCCACGGACGGCACCGCCCGCGGCGGCGTCGATGATGCCGAAGGCGCTCGCCTCGTGCCGCGGGACCGCTATGCCCGCGAGCGTGACGTCCGCCCCGGTCTCCATGTGGAACTCGAGCATCTGGCGAGGGTCCATCCGGTAGATGTGGTCGGCGCCGAACACCATCACGTGTTCGGGCCGCTCGTCTCGGATGAGGTTCAGGTTCTGGAATATCGCGTCCGCCGAGCCGGCGAACCAGTGCGGGCCCCGGCGCATCTGCGCGGGGACGGTGGCGACGTAGTTGCCGAGCTGCGGCGAGAGCCTCCAGGTCTGGCTGATGTGGCGGTCGAGGCTATGGCTCTTGTACTGGGTGAGCACGACGATCTTGCGGAAGTCCGCGTTCGCTAGGTTGGAGAGCACGAAGTCGACGAGCCGGTAGCAGCCGCCGAACGGGACGGCCGGCTTCGCCCGGTCCGACGTGAGCGGTTCGAGCCGGCGTCCTCGCCCGCCCGCGAGCACGATCGCGAGCACCGACGCCCGTCCCGGTCCGGAGCGAGCTGTCACCGCACGCCTCCCCTCATGGCCGCGCCGCCGCATCCCGGCCCGCTTCGCGCCCGGTCATTCTCGCCGCGGGCGGCGCGCGAGTCCACGGATCGTCGCGCCGAGCGTCGCGCGCCCGCGATGATCGCGAGATGCCGCCAACGAGCCCCCCCGGGACCTCGCGTCCGATCGTCGCCTACCTGCCCGACCTCATGGACCGTTCTCGGGTCGCCGCGGTCGCCGCCGAGCTCGGCCGGGAGCTCGTCGTCTCGCGCACGCCGGCGGACCTCGTCGCGAGAGCCGACGAGCCGGAAGCGACGTTCGTCGTCGACCTCTCCCGCGCCGGCGCAGTGGAGATACTCGCCGCCCTGCCCGCGGGCAGGAGCTTTGCCATCGCGGGGCACGTCGACCGGGAGCTCATGCGAGCCGCGCGCGCGGCGGGCGACGTGAGGGTGCTCGCACGCTCGGCCTTCTTCGCGTCCCTCGGCGAACTGCTCGCCTAGAGCGACGGCTGCGCCCGCGCGAGGCCCGCGCTCGTGCGACGTGGCGGGCCCGTTCCCGGCTACGGCGCTGGCCGGGCGTTGCGCGGCTGGAGCCCGGACGCGAGGTACGCGGCGTCGATCGTCGCCATGTTGCCCACCGCGTCGGCGCCTCCGGTGATGGGGATCCCGCCGTTCGCCAGAAGGTCGGCGAACGCCTCGAGCTGGTAGTGGTAGGTGCTGCGCCCAGGGACGTCCTCGTCGATCGTCTCGGCGTCCTCGAAGCTCGCCCGGAGGCGGTTGCCCGTGTGCGGCAGGATCGGGTTGACGACCGACATCGTGCCCCGCTCGCCCTCGACTGTCACGAACGCGACGTGCTCCTGGCCGTCCTGCATGGAGGTGCGGACGCGACCTTCGATGCCCGAGGGAAAGCGGAGGTCGGCGACGAGGACCTCGTCGATGCCCGGCGGGTCCTCGAGCGCGGTCGCGCGCTCCACCGACGGTTCCTCGCCCGCGAGAGTGCGCACCCAGTGGACCGCGTAGCACCCGAGGTCCATCATCGCCCCTCCACCGAGCTCTGGCCGGTAGCGGATGTCCGACCGGTCGCCGATGTCGGTCGAGAACTCCGCGTCGATGCGGGAGAGGGGCGCGAGGCGACCGACGACGTCGAGCATGCGCTGTGCGAGCGGGTGGTAGCGCCAGTGGAAGGCCTCGACGAGGTACCGACCCGTGCGCTCCGACGCGTCGACCATCTCGCGGGCCTCGGTGGCGTTCGACGCGAAGGGCTTCTCGACAAGGACGTGGCGGCCGGCCTCGAGCGCGGCGATCGACCACCGGGCGTGCAGCGACGCGGGGAGGGCGACGTACACGGCGTCGAGGCTGTCGTCCTCGACGAGGGAGGCGTAGTCGCCGTGCACGGTCGCGATCGCGTGCGCCGCCGCGAAGTCCTCGGCGCGACGCGGGTCGCGCGCCGCGACTGCGGCGACGGTCACGCCGGGGGTGTCCTCGGCGGGACGGAGGAGGGCAGTCGGGACGATGCGTGCGGCTCCGAGCACTCCGATTCGCACGTGCTGCTCCTTTCACGCCGGTCCCGGCGGTTCGTTCGCGCGGCAGGCGCCGGCGTGCGTGGCGCCGATCACCGTACCGGCTGGAGTCGGCCTCGGCCGCGGCGGGCCGGAGCACAGCGGTCAGCTGGCCGAGAAGCCGCCATGTGGGTTGTCGGGCGCCGCGACCCACGCGTACGCCTCCGCGAGCTTGAGGATCGTGTCGCTCGTCGCCCCCGCTTCGAGCTGCTGGAGCATCCGCGCCGCGATGGCTCGGCGCACGTCGTCCTGCTCCCTGTCGTCCTGCTCCCTGTCGTCCTGCGTCGCCACGCCCGCCCCTCTCCGTTCGCGCCCGTGTCGCGGTCCGCGCCGCCCTCGCGCTGACGCGAGGGCGCGGCCGCCCGGAGCCTCCGAGCACAAGGAGCGTAGAATGCGCGCACGATGAACAGGCGCACAGCTCGGCTCGCACGCTTCCTCCAGCGGTGGTGGGAGGGCGAGCAGCCAGGTGACGGTGACACAGAGACCTGGCGACGTGGCCGGAGCGCGGAGCAGATCGCCTCCGAGCTCCGCCGTGACGTGCACTTCGAGATCAGCCAGAGCACCTTTCTCTATCGGCGTCCGGACGAGACCGACGCGGCCGAGGCGGTGGCCACGCTTGTCCCTTCGCCCGGCGAGGAGGACACGGCTCTGCTCGTCGCGGCCGTGGTCAGGGCGGGAGAGCGCGCGCGCCGCGTGCGTGCGACGACGGGCGCTGGCGCGGTCGTCACCGTGTTCGCACTCGTGCTCCGCAACGTGTTGCGGGGCCGCTGACGGCACGGGCCGTGCGACCCGGCCCGCCGCGAGGTGCAGCGCTGCGGAGGTGTGAGCGGCGCGCGCGCTCGTAGACTCGACCCATGCGCGACGAGGAGGCGGCGGACCTCGACCGGATCCTCACCGTGCCAAACGCGCTGTCGGTGGCTCGGCTCGCGTTGCTCGCGGTCTTCGGCGTCTTGTTGTTCGGCGCGGGCGACCGTGTCGTCGCTGCGCTCGTGCTAGGCCTCGCCGGGATCACAGACTTCCTCGACGGCTACGTCGCCCGCCGCTTCCACCAGGTTTCGAGCCTTGGCCAGATGCTCGACCCGACGGTCGACCGGGTCGCGCTCACGATGTCGGTCGTCTCGATCGTCGTGTACGGCGCGATCCCCGTGTGGCTCGCGGTGGTCGTCCTCGGTCGGGAGGTGTTCGTGACGGCGACGGTTCTCGTGCTCGCCAAGATGGGTGCCCGCCGCTTCGACGTGCTCTGGATCGGCAAGGCGGGCACCTTCGGGCTCATGGTCTGCCTCCCGCTCTTCCTCGGCGGTCACGGTCCGGGCACCTGGGCGCACGTCCTCGCGGACGCTACGTGGCTCGTCGCCGTGCCGGCCCTGGCCGCGTCGCTCGGCGCGGTCTTCGCCTACGTCCCCCACGCACGAGCGGCCCTCGCGGCCGGCCGTGCCGCGTCGCTCGAGTCGTCGTAGTGAGCGCGGCACCCCTCTCGCGCCGCAACGGCGCGGCGCCCCTCTCGCGCCGCCACGGCGCGGCCGAGCCAGGTGGGCGCTCGTGAAGGCGGTGATCATGGCCGGGGGCGAGGGCACGAGACTTCGCCCGCTCACGATCAACCAGCCAAAGCCGATGCTCCCGATGGCGAACCGGCCGATGGCCGAGCACGTCATCGCGCTTCTGCGTCGGCACGGTATCGAGGACGTCGTGATCACCGTCGCCTACCTCGCGAACACGATCCGCACCTACTTCGGCGACGGCTCGGAGTTCGGGGTGCGGATCAGCTACGCGACCGAGGAGACCCCGCTCGGCACGGCGGGTTCGGTGCTGAACGCGAGGGACGAGCTCGACGAGCGCTTCCTCGTGATCTCGGGCGACGTGCTCACCGACATCGACCTCGGCGCGCTCCTCCGTTACCACGACGAGAGCGGCTCTCTCGCGACACTCGCGCTCAAGTCCATGGACAACCCGCTCGAGTTCGGAATCGTCATCACCGACGGGACGGGGCGCGTCGAGCGGTTCCTCGAGAAGCCGACGTGGGGACAGGTCTTCTCGGACACGATCAACACGGGCGTCTACGTGCTCGAGCCAGCGGTGCTCGACCGCGTGCCGGGGGGACGCCCCGTCGACTTCTCCGCCGAGGTGTTCCCGGCACTGCTCGAGGCGGGGCTTCCCGTGCATGGGTTCGTCACCGACAGCTACTGGGAGGACGTCGGCACGCTCGATGCCTACCTGCGCGCGCACGAGGACGTGCTCGACGGCAAGGTCGGCGTCGACCTCGACGCGTTCCCGATGGGGCCGGGAGTCTTCGTCGGCGAGGGCGCCGAGGTCGACCCCTCGGCGGTCATCGACGGGCCCGCGCTCGTCGGCGACAACTGCCGCATCGCCGCCGGCGTCCGTCTCGGGCCCTACAGCGTCCTCGGCTCCAACGTCCGGGTCGGCGAGGGCACGGAGATCGAGCGCAGCGTGGTCCACGACAACTGCTACCTCGGAGCGGGGGTGAACGTCCGAGCGAGCGTCATCGGGCGCTCCTGCGAGCTGCGAAACGGCGTCCATCTCGAGCAGGACGTCGTGATCGGCGACGCGTGCCGCATCGGGAGCCACGCGGTCGTGCTCTCGGGAGTGAAGATCTACCCGAACAAGGTCGTCGAGGCCGCGGCGACCGTGACGTCCTCGATCATCTGGGAGTCCCGAGGGTCGCGATCGTTGTTCGGCCGGCTGGGGGTGAGCGGGCTCGCGAACGTGGACCTTTCGCCAGAGCTCGCCGTGCGGATCGCGATGGCATTCGCGAGCGCGCTCCCGAAGGGCTCGACGGTCACCACGTCGCGCGACTCGAGCAGGGCCGCGAGGATGTTGAAGCGGGCGGCGATGGTGGGGTTGAACGCCGCGGGGCTGAACGTGGACGACCTCGAGGCGGCGACGGTCCCGGTGACGCGTTTCCAGGTTCGCAACGGCAGCAGCCGCGGCGGCGTGACCGTCCGGCTCGATCCTGACGATCCGCAGTCCGTGCTCGTGCGCTTTCTCGACGCAGACGGGAACGACCTCGACGAGGCCGCGCAGCGCAAGATCGAGCGCCTGTACTACCGCGAGGAGTCGCGGCGCGTGCTCGCGGCCGAGATCGGCGACATCGGCTTCCCGCCCCGCACGGCCGAGCTGTACACCTCCGCGTTGTTCGAGGGCGTCGACCTCGAGGCGATCCGCGGCGCTCGTTACAAGCTCGTCCTCGACTACGCGTACGGCACGGCGAGCCTCGTGATGCCGAGCGTGCTCGGCAAGCTCGGCGCAGAGGCCCTCGTCGTCAACCCGCTCGTCTCGACGCCCGGAGTGCTCACCTTCGACCGCTCCGCCCATGCGGGGCGCCTGGCGGACCTCGTGCGCTCCTCGGGCGCGCACCTCGGCGCGGTCGTGTCCCCCGACGGCGAGCGGATGACCCTCGTCGACGAGACGGGCCACGTGCTGTCGGACACCGAGGCGCTGCTCGTGTTCGCAGAGCTCGTGGCGCGCTCCCTGCCGGGCGCGCGGCTGCTCGCGACCGTGGACGCGCCGAGCGCCCTGGCGGGGATATGCGCTCGCAACGGTGCGTCGCTCGAGCTGATGGGCCTGGCGGCCTCCGAGATCGCCGGCTCCCGCGGGGCCGCGGACTTCGCGGGAGACAGCTCCGGCGGCTTCGCGTTCCCTGAGTTCCTGCCCGCGCACGACGCCGTCGCCGCGCTCGTCCGCCTCCTCGCGCTCCTCGCAGCGCAGGGCCGGTCGCTCTCGCGCATCGCGGCCGAGGTCCCCGATGCGACCGTCGTGCGCGAGGAGGTCCACACGCCGTTCGAGCAGAAGGGCGTTGTGATGCGAAGCATCCTCGAGACGGGCCGCGATGGAGAGCTGGTGCTCGTCGACGGGGTGAAGCGTGTCGACTCGGCAGGGTGGACGCTCGTCGTGCCGGACCAGGACCGCCCCATCACCCACGTCTACGCCGAGGGTCGCGACCTCGCCGACTCGCACGCGCGCGCCGACGCGGCGACGGCCGAGATCCGGGCGATCCTCTCGGCGACCTGATCGCCGTCCGGCCCGCGGAGGTTCCCCCGGACCGGGCAGCGCGGCTGGCGCCCGCCCACGTCCTCGCAGCGTGCACGCGAGCGCCGCCCCGGACGCGCGCCGTCGAGGCTAGATACGATGCGCTCGTGGACGTTCCCGAGGATCTCAGGTACACAGAGGACCACGAGTGGGTGCGCGCCGAAGGTGGGCGCGCACGGGTGGGTATCACCGACTTCGCGCAGTCAGCGCTGGGCGACGTCGTGTTCGTCCAGCTCCCCGCAGCGGGCGCGCGCGTCGAGCGGGGCGACCCGATAGGCGAGGTCGAGTCGACGAAGTCCGTGTCGGAGATCTACGCACCGGTCGCTGGGACCGTCGTCGAGGTCAACTCGGGCCTCGCCGACGCTCCTGAGCAGCTGAACGCCGACCCGTACGGGGGAGGATGGATCTGCGTCATCGAGCCGGCCGCGGACGCCGAGATGGACGCACTTCTCCCAGCTCAGAGCTACCGGGCGCTCGTCGACTCGTGAGCGGTGCCGCAGACGCGGCAGCCGGTACGCACGGGCGGTCGACCGGCTACCGTTAGCGGGGTGTTCTGCCACAACTGCGGCCATCGCAACCCGCCCGGCGTGAACTTCTGCTCGTCGTGCGGAGCGGCCCTCGCGCCGAGTGCGGACACCACCGTCTCCTTCGTCCCCGTGGACTCCTCCGGGGACCTCGGCGAAGAGGAGCTGGGCCTCGCGGTCGGCGAACTGTCGGAGGGCAACGGCGTGCTGCTCGTCAAGCGTGGCCCCGACGCCGGCGCCAAGTTCGTGCTCGAGGGCGACGTGACGCGTGTCGGGCGCCATCCAGAGAGCGACATCTTCCTCGACGACATCACCGTGTCGCGCCGGCACGCCGAGTTCGTCCGTGACGGCGCCGGCTACCGGGTTCTCGACGTCGGATCGCTGAACGGCACGTACGTGAACCGCGAGCGCATCGACGACGTCCAGCTCGCGAGCGGCGACGAGGTGCAGGTCGGGAAGTTCAAGCTCGTCTTCCTCGCGCCGAACGCGAGTTGACCGCCGTGCCGCGCGTGGTGCGTACCGGGTTCCTCGCGTGACCGAGCGGAGCTACTTGTCGATCCGCGAGGTGCTCGACCTGCTCGTCGCCGAGTTTCCCGACGTCACGATCTCGAAGATCCGCTTCCTCGAGAGCCGCGGGCTCATCCATCCCGAGCGCACGCCGTCGGGCTACCGGAAGTTCTACGACGACGACGTCGAGCGCCTCCGGTGGATCCTCGACCAGCAGCGCGAGAACTTCCTTCCGCTCAAGGTCATCAAGCGACGCCTCGAGGCG
>DATLRJ010000009.1:0-30456 GCA_035534715.1 Acidimicrobiales bacterium
TCTCGGTCGCAAGGTAGTCCCCGTTCGACATCGGGAAGACGCCGTTCGGGCTGCCCCACCGAAGCGGAGGCTCGTGGTAGCAGGCGTTCGAGTTCTCGCCCAGACGCTCGACCGGCACGTGGCTCGGTGGCCGGAGGACGAGGATGCTGCAATTCTTTATGTCGGCGAGCACGACGTCGCCGTTCGGAGTCATGAGGGCGTCGTCGGGGTTGTCGAGGTGGTTCAACGTCGAGCCCGGAGTGCCAGGAGTGCCATAGCGCCATAGGATCTTGTGGCGCGCGATGCTCACGAGGCTCACGACCTGGTCGTCCTCCTCGGTCACGAGGATGTCCTTGCCGTTGGGCGTGAAGAACGCGTCGTCGGGGATCTGGAACGTCTGGCCGGGCGCGAGGTCCCCCGGCCGCGGGAACTGCCAGACGACGTGACCCGTAGGGCTCACGACGAGCAAGCGACTGTTGGAGCGGTCAGCGATCAGCACGTCGGCGGGCAGCACCGAAGGATCAGATCCGGGCGCGAGGTCTGGACCCGCCTTCGCTCCGGCTCGCGGCGCCGGGAACGGGAGCCCGGCCCCTCGTCGGGCTCCGGAGGTCGCCGCCGCGGACGAGGCACGACCCCGCGATTCCACTCGTCTCGCGGGCCGCGAGCCCGACGGGCTCGCGGCACTCGCGACTGCCACGCCGCGGCGGTGTGAGCCGGACAGGCTGACGAGCGTCGCGACGCTCGCGAGGACGAAGACAGCGGAGACGACGAGCTTCGGGGAAGTACGCACGAGGCGATGGTATTGGCCGCGCGAGCCCGCGCGGTCGCACGCACGTCGCGGAATCTCCCTCGCCCGACAGGCCGATCGGAGGCGGCGGTACGATCCTTCCTCGTGGAGCTCGGTGAGGTGCTTCGCGTCGACCTCGCGAGCGCGGTCGAGGCGTTCCTCGCTGCAGATGCGCGCCTGGCCGTGTCGGCGTGCCCGGACGACGTGCACGATGCGCGTGTGGCCCTCCGCCGGATCCGATCCCACCTGCGTACGTTCCGCTCGCTGTTCGAACCGGCGTTCCTCCGACGAGTGCGGCCGGACGTCACCTGGGCCGACTCGGCGCTCGCTGCGGTTCGCGACCTCGACGTCACCGCCTCGCGGCTGCTCGCCGGTCACGACCACGCGAGCGCTCGCGACATGGCACTGCTCACGACGCTCATCGCGAAAGAGCGTTCCGAGCAGCTCCGCGGGCTCGCCGCCGCGCGTGCGAGCGAGCGATTCGACGCCGCGCATGCTGCGCTCGACGAGCTCGCGACGTCGCCGGTCCTGCGTGGTCGCGCGACTCGTGATGCCGCGCGCGCCCTCCCTCCGCTCCTCATGCGGCCCTGGCACGAGCTCGACGCCTCGGTGCGCGCGGCACGCCGATCCCCGAACGACGAGACGCTCCACGCGGTGCGCATTCGCACGAAGGAGCTCCGCTACGGGAGCGCCCTCGCGTCGGCGGTCCTCGGCGACCCGGCGACGCACCTCGCCGAGGCGTGCGCCCGGCTCCAGGGTCACCTCGGCCGCGAGCACGACGCCGCCGCGGCGGCGCGATGGATCACGGAACGCAGCACGCTGTGCTCGGATGCCAGCGGCTTGTGCACCGAGCTCGCCCGCCGGGAGCGGCGCGCCGCCGACGAGCTCGCGGCGACGTGGCAGAAGAAGCTGAAACGGGTGGACCGCTCCTGGCGCCAGCTACGGCGCGCGAGCCGCTCCTAGCGGGCGAGGCGCGCTGTGCCGCGCCCGGCCCGCGGCGGCCGCGTGCGGCGCGTCAGGGGCGCGCCGACATCGTGAAGAAGTCGCGCGACCACCACGAGTAGAAGTACCGCTGGGGGGTCCCGACCATGCCGGGAAGAAGGTCCGTACCGTTCGCGGGAGTCGCGAGCCCCGCCGGGCTCGTCGGCCGATAGGTCGCGAAGTTCACCCAGTCGGTGTTGATGTCGAGCTCCATCGCCCGGACTGCGCCTGCCCGTACGAGCAGGTCAGCGAGGTCGGTGATGTTAAGGCCCGGTCCGCCGACGTAGACGAGCGCACCGTTCGCCGTGATCCCGATGCCGGAGCGCCAGACGAAGACCTGGTTCCCGAGGGTGAACCCCCACTTCGTCGTGTCGTTCGCGTTGAGCCCGGGAACTGGCCTGCCGTTGTCGACGAGCAGCGAGAGGTTCTGACGAACCGCGGCGACGGCCGGGGTCATCCTCACCTCGCTCCCCCACGCGCCGATCGCGGCGGAGCCGTTGCGGTAGATCACGAACGACGCTCCACCTGCGCGCAGAGGGAGGAACATCTTCCCCTGCGTGAAGTAGCCTCCGTTCGCGTCCTGGATGCGAAAGCCCGCGTTGAACGCGGCGACGAGGGTCCGCGCCGCGCTCTGTGTCACCGGCGCGGTGTACCTCCACGGCCCGCCGCCGGGAATGAAGCTTCCCGAGTACAGCGTCGCCCGCAGCAGCCGGGTGTCCATCCACGCGACGCCGACGACGTAGCTCGTGTGGACCGCGTCCGGTCGCAGGTACGTCTCGTAGATCGCGGGAACGCCGCCGACCGTGCGACCGGCGGGCCGCCACTGGCCCTCGCCCGCGATGGCCGGAGACGCGAACGGCACGACGGGTGCGGGCGTCGGAAGAGGTACGAGCCCGGACGCGACGCGCGTCGGGGGGGCCGTCGCGAGGTGCGTGGGCTTCGGGATCGCGCCTGCGGGCAGGCGGCCGCCCACGCGTGGCGGGTGGTGGGAGTACCAGAGGTTCTCGACCCACGTGACGACCGACGCACCGCCGTGCTCGCGCACCCACTCCGCGCCGCGCGCCGGGAGGGTGACTCCGAGAGACGGGTTCGTCAGGGCGTTCGCGAGCGACGCCCACACCGGCGTGAGCGCCGCGAGGACGACCAGCGTGCCCACAGCGAGCCGGTGCCGCCCTACGACGGTGCGCCGGGCACGGCGGACCTCGCGGCGCCGCGACCGACGACTGCCGGTGCGGGCGTGCGCATGTCGGCGGGAACGCCTGGAGCCTGGCGGGGCGCCACCGTCCGCGCTCGGCGCGTCGGAGCGCGCGCGGCGGGGCACGCGGAGATCGTTCACCCGACGATTGTGCACCGAACTGCGAGCATTCGGGCGTCGCCCGATCTCACATCGCGCCCGGACCGTAGCGCGACGGCGCCATCCCCGTGACGTCGGTGTCGACCGCGAACAGGTCGCCGGCATGCACTTCACGAGCTCGCCCGACCTCGTCGAGGTCGGTGCGTGCGGTCGTCACGTACAGCGTGTCGAGGTCCGGTCCGCCGAACGCGATGCTCGTCACACAGCTCACCGGTACACGCACGATCGCGTCGAGGCGTCCCTCGGGGGTGAACCTGCAGACCCGGCCACCTCCGTAGCACGCGACCCACAGGCACCCCTCGGTGTCGAGCGCGATCCCGTCCGGCATCCCGTGTCCGGGGTCGACGACGATCGCGGCCCGGCGTCCGGTCATGGTGCCGTCGTCGGGGTCGACGTCGAACGCGTCGACGACGCCGGTCGGCGTGTCGACGTAGTAGAGGCGGCGCCGGTCCACGGTCCAGGCGAGCCCGTTGGATATCGTGACGCCGGGCACGAGCGCCTCGACCTCGCCGGCCGTGCCGAGGCGATAGAGCGTCCCCACGGGCTCGCTCTTGCCCCGATGCATCGTCCCGGCGACGAACCTGCCCCACGGGTCGACCTCGGCGTCGTTGAATCGCACGACGTGGCCGTCGACGCGGAATCCCCCGATCTCGGCGAATCCCTCGCCGGCCGGACCGGAGAGTCCGAACGCGTCGCGAAGCGCGAGCACGAGCCCGCCATCCGTGCGCAGCCCCACTGCGCCCACGGTGCCGTCCGTCGCGAAGCTCGCCGATCGGCCGCTCGAAGGATCGTAGCGGTGGACAAGACCGGACTCGATGTCGACGAACACCAGAGTGCGGTCCGCGCTGTCCCAGACAGGTCCCTCCCCGAGAAGCGCGCCGACCTCGAGCGCGACGTGCGCGACCCGCTCCACCGTGCCCACGTGGGGCCTCAGGCGCCGAGAGACGCGTGGCCCTCGCGGACCTGGCGACGGTACTCCGCCACCATGAGCTCGGTCAGCTCCTCGATCGAGGTCTCCGCGACCTTCTTGTCGACTGTGACGCGGCCCTGCTGGATGACGTTCAGCCGATCGCAGAGCTCGAACAGGTGCGTGTAGTTGTGGTCGATCACGATCATCGACACGCCGCGGTTCTTCGAGAGGTCCTTGACGAGGTCGATGATGAGCGTCGACTCCTTCGCCCCCATCGCCGCGAGCGGCTCGTCGAGGAGGAGGATCTTCGCGTTCTGACGCGTTGCGCGCGCGACCGCGATCGCCTGGCGCTGACCACCGGACAGCAGCTCGACCTCGGCGTTGATGTCCGGGACGTTCACGCGTATGTCGTGCAAGTACTCGTCGGCGAGCCGGCGCATCTTCGAGCGCGACAGCCATCCGAACCGCCCGAGGCCCGTGAGCTCGCGGTTGAGGAACAGGTTCTCGTAGACGGTGAGCTGAGGGACGAGCGCGAGGTCCTGGTAGACGGTCTCGATGCCCGCCCGGCGAGCATCGGTCACGGAGTGGAAGTTGGCCTCCGAGCCCTCGAGAAATATCTTCCCCGAGTCTTGCCGCTGGAAGCCGGTGACGATCTTCACGAAGGTGCTCTTGCCTGCGCCGTTGTCGCCGACGATCCCGAGCACCTCGCCACGACGGAGGTGCATGTCGACACCGCGTAGCGCGACGACGGCGCCGAAGCGCTTCGTGATGCCCTCGGTCCTTAGGATCGCCTCCTCGGCGACGTCGAGGACGGCGCCCGGCATCTCGGGGCTCTCGTTCGCCGTCGTCATCGCCTCGTCCTCGCGGCAAGGCTCCCTAGCTGGGTGTTGACGGCCATCGCGAGCAGGATCACGAGACCCTCCACGAGGAAGAACCAGTTCGCGCTCACACCGATCAAGTTGAAGCCGTCTTCGAGCACCCCGAGAAAGACCGCCCCGATCAAGGTCCCGAGCACCGTGCCTCGCCCGCCGGTGAGCGCCGTTCCCCCGATGACCGCCGCGACGATTCCCGGAAGGACGATGTCGAGGCCGGAGTTGCCAGGGTTGAGGCTGCCGATACGGATCGAGTCGAGGATCCCTGACATCGCGGCCGCCACGGCGATGATCATGAAGCACCACACCTTGACGCGCCGCACGGGGATTCCCGCCTCCGCGGCCGCGAGCTGGTTGCCTCCGGTCGCGGTCACGTGGGTCCCGAAGCGTGTCTGCTTGAGCAGGACCCAGATCACGATGCCGATGCCGAGCGCCCAGAGGGCGACAGACCAGCTCCCGATCCCGAACACGACACCGAAGGTTCCCGTCGTGCCTGGCATGTTCTGCTGGATCGCGTTCGACTCGACGAGCACGAGCCCGAAGAGCGCGTAGTTGGTCCCGAGGGTCACGATCAGCGAGGGCACCCCGAGCCAGACAGTGACGACCCCGTTGATGAGGCCGATCGCGAGGCTGCACGCGAGCGATGCGGCGATGGCCCAGCCGACCGGCACTCCGTCCGCCCACAGCAGGTAGACGATCCACGGCGCGGTGAGGTACATCTGGCCGGCCGAGAGGTCGATCTCGGCGAGGACGAGCAGGAGCACCTCGCCCGAGCCGATGATCGCGATGGACGACGTGTACTGCGCCATCGTGATGATGTTCGCCACCGAGTAGAAGGTGGACGTCCTGATCGCGAAGTAGATCACGACGCCGAGCGTCACGATGACGACGGTCGCCTCGCGCCGCTGCACGAGGCGCGCGAGAAGCGAGGGAGGCGCGAGCCCCTGCCCGACCCCTTCGGGTCGGGCAGGGGCTCCGGGCACGCCGGCTTCGGATGCGACTGCCGCCTGCGCCACAGTGCTAGTAGGCGATGTGCGCCGGGGGCGTGTACGCGGACTGCGCCGCACCGCTTCCCTCGAAGCGCGTCGTGTGCGCGAGGTACGGCGCCACGTTGCTCTTCTCGACGAAGCCGAGGCCCGTGTCGGTGTTGCACGGCTTCATCAGGCCGGCCGAGACCTGGTAGAGGAAGAGCTGGATCGTCGGCACGAAGCCCTGGAGGTACGCCTGCTGGTCGATCGAGAAGCTCAGACCTCCGGACGCGACCTGCTGGAGCACAGGCGTGCCGACGTCCCATCCCGAGCCGCCGACCTTGCCCTTCAGCTTGTACTTGTTGATCACGTTCGCGACGGCGATCGAGTCACCGGAGTCCACGGTGTACATGAACTTGACGTCCTTGTGCCCGAGATACCACGACTCGACGTTCGCGAGCTCCGCGGTCTGCGCCGCGCCACCGGCCACGGTGACCGTGCTGAGCCCCGCCTTGCGGAAGATCGGCAGCGCGCCGTTGACACGGGGCTGGATATTGCCCGAGCCGGGAGTCGCGATGACCATGGCGACGAGGTCGCCCTTCTTGGTGACCTTGACGATCTTCTCCGCGGCGGCCGCGCCAGCCGTGAGATTGTTCTGGCCGACGTAGGCCATCCGGTTGTTGTTGGGCTCGTCCGCGTTGTAGGCGATGACGGGGATCCCGGACGCGAGCGCCCGGTCCGTCGGGCTGTTGAACGCGACCGGGTCGATGATCGCGACGCCGATGCCCTTGCGGTTCGCGGCGATCGCCTGGTCCATCGCCGTGACCATCTGGGACACGATCGAGTTCTGCGAGCCGGTCCACTGCGGCGTCGGGATGCCGAGGATCCTCGCGGCGTCCTGGAGGCCGTACTGCGTCGCCGTGAAGAACGTGTTGGTGGTGACGTGGTTCACGAACGTGAACTGGTACGCCGGGTGCGCCGCGAAGAGCGGGTGCGATTCGTCCCGGAAGGTCTGGGCGCTCGCGCCCCGCTCGCCGAGGATCTCCATCATCGAGCCGAGGAAGGGGACGGACGCTGCCGCGACCCCTGCGTTGCGCAGGAAGCGGCGCCTCGACACCTCGTAGAGCTTCGGGTCGACCTCGTGTTGCTCGTTGCGGGCCATGTGGTGCCCCCCTGTCTGTTGTCGGTGTGGGTGGTGCTCCTACGTCCCCGACGGTCGCAGGCTAGCGTGCTCGCTCGCCTGCGGACGGGACGCATTCATCGTCGTGCGAGCGCGTGGACCGGTCCAGGGTCCTTCGGCACGTCTGCTGTGACATGCGCGGACGCTCCCGCAGGGTGCTCGTCGGATATGCGGCGCCGGGTCGCCCGCATGTCCTCTTCGGTCTCGCTCAGGTGGCGGGCCATCGCGTCCTCCGCGGCCGCGGGGTCCCCCGCTTCCACGGCCCGGAGCACGCTCTCGTGCGCCGTGATCGCGCGCCGCCAGCGCGCCTGCTGCGCGGAGGTCTGGCGGCGGACCTCGAGCATGACGTCGCCGATCGCACCGAACAGAGCGGCCACGACGGGGTTCCCGGCAGCCTCGAGGACGACCTCGTGGAAGCGCACGTCCGCGGCGACCCAGAGGTCGAGGTTCTCCTGGGCGGCAGCCGCCCGCATCCGCCCGAGGTGCTCCTCGAGAGCTCCGACGTGGCGCGCGTTCCGCCGCCTCGCGGCGAGGCCCGCCGCAGCGACCTCGACGATCCGTCGCGCCTCGAGGAGCCCCTCCGCGACGTCCTCCCCGAGGAAGCGGGCACGCGCCGCGAGCAGGGTGGGATCGAGCGGCGACCAGTTCTCCACGGGCCGGACGAACGTTCCCCGGCCGTGCTGGGGGTCGAGCATGCCCTTCTTGACGAGCGCTTGGATCGCCTCGCGTAGCGTGAGCCTGCTCACGCCGATCCGCCGGGCCAGGTCGGTCTCCGCGGGCAGCGTCGTGCCGGGAGCGATCTCGCCGCTCAGCACGATGTCGACGACCTCCGCTACCACCGCGTCGACGAGGCGCGGTGCGCGGCCACGCTGCGCCGCACGCAGATCCGTCGCACCCCCCGCCGCATCGTCCATGTGCCCGCGCCCCCGTGTCGTCGCACGTCTCGGATCGGTCCTCAACCTCTCGACCCAGTCCTCAGACGAGTGTCACGTTACTGTCACGAAAGGTAGCGAGGCGACGAGCCGCGCGCAAGGAGGCTTTGACGTCGCCGGCGCGCGATGCTGCGTGCGGGCCCGATCACCCGCCCGGGCCGTGAGGAAGGTCGACGATGCGCTACGAACCCGCTGCCGACCGATACGAGTCGGCGACATACCGCAGGTGTGGCCGCCGGGGTCTCGTGCTCCCGCCGATCTCGCTCGGATTGTGGCAGAACTTCGGCGACTCGCGTCCCCTCGACGAGGCCCGCGCGGTCGTCCGTCGCGCGTTCGACCGAGGCGTCACCCACTTCGACCTCGCGAACAACTACGGGCCGCCGTACGGCTCGGCCGAGGTCAACTTCGGCCGGATCCTCGCCGAGGACCTCGCCGCTCACCGCGACGAGATCGTGATCTCCACCAAAGCCGGCTACGACATGTGGCCGGGTCCCTACGGCGATGGCGGGTCACGAAAGTACCTGCTCGCGAGCCTCGACCAGAGCCTGAGGAGGATGGGCCTCGACTACGTCGACATCTTCTACTCCCACCGTTTCGACCCCGCGACGCCGCTCGAGGAGACCGTCGGAGCGCTGGACGCCGCGGTCCGGCAGGGCAAGGCGCTCTACGCGGGCATCTCCTCGTACTCGCCCGAGCGCACGGCTGCGGCCTCGGAGCTCCTCGCCTCGCTCGGATCCCCACTGCTCGTCCACCAGCCCTCTTACTCGATGCTGAACCGCTGGATCGAGCGGGGCCTTCTCGACGTGCTCGAGCACGAGGGGGCGGGGTGCGTCGCGTTCTCGCCGCTCGCCCAGGGCCTGTTGAGCACGAAGTACCTCTCGGGCGTCCCTGCGGGGACACGGGCGGAGGAGGACCACTTCCTCCGCCGGGACTCGATCACCGAGGACCGCCTCGCGCGCATCAGGGCGCTCGACGCGATCGCACGCCGGCGGGGGCAGTCGCTGCCGCAGATGGCGATCGCGTGGGTGCTGCGGGACCCGCGAGTGACATCCGCGCTCGTCGGCGTACGCAGCGTCGCGCAGCTCGACGAGAACCTCGATACTCTCGACAACCTCGCGTTCGACGCGCAGGAGCTCGACGAGATCGACCGTCACGCGACCGACGCCGGCATCAACCTGTGGTCGAGGTCGAGCGAGGACTGATCGCTTGACCAGCACGGTCCGCTCGCCTCGAACCCGTCCGGCGCTCAATCCACCGGGCCGTGAGGTCGTTCGTCGCGGGTGACCTCCGCGCATCGAGCGAGCACCGTCACCCACACGCCGTTCGGCTCGGGATCGAGCCGCTTCCTCGCGCGGCGGCTCGGCCTGCTCTTCATCCTCGCGGGCGCCACGGCCGGCGTATCGCTGCTCTTCCCCGCCGCCCCCGACGCCGTGACACCCGTCGCCGCGGGGTGCGCCGCCCTCGCGGCTGTCGCGGGCGCGTGCCTCCTCGTCGGCGCCGGCGACCGCGCGCCCGCGTGGACGTTCCAGGTCCTCATCGGAATCGCGACGCTCCTCGTCGCCGCGGGCGCGTACGGGGGCGGGAGCCCGGCGAGCGGCGCCGAGCTCTTCTACCTCTGGATCGCGCCGTACTCGTTCGCGTTCTTCTCGACCCGCCAGGCAGCGCTACAGGTCGCGGTCGTCGGCGCGAGCTATGGGGGCGTGCTCGCGGTCCAGCACGTCGAGCATCCCGCGATGGGCTCGTCGGGTCTTCTCGTCGGCGTGTGGATCCTCGTCGTCACCACGCTCGTCGTCATCGGCACGCTCGTGCGCCTCCTCGGGCGCTCGACACGCGACGCCGACCAGCGGTTCCGCCGTGGCTTCGAGGACTCCCCGGTGCCTGCCGCGTTCCTCGACCTCTCGCTCCACCTGCTCGAGGTGAACGACGCTCTGTGCCGGCTGCTCGGGCGCCGGCGGGAGGACCTCGTCGGCCGGTGCGTGCTCGACATGCTCGACACCGAGGACGCCGGAGGCGCACGCTGGCTGCGGGGCGCGGACGGGTCGTCCACGGTCGAGGACGAGTGCCGCTTCCTCAGACCCGACGGCGCCGTCGTCCGCGCCGAGGTAGCCGGCTCGCTCGTGAGGCCGGAGGTTGGCCCGGCCTACCACTTCCATCAGTTTCGCGACGTCACGGCACACCGCCGCGACCAGGAGGCTCTCGCTCACCAGGCGATCCACGACCCCCTTACCGGCCTGTACAACCGCGCGCTGCTACTCGACCGGGCGACGGCCGCGCTCGACTCGCACGGCCCGGCGAGCGGGACGGTCGGAATGGTCCTGCTCGACCTCGACCATTTCAAGGTCGTGAACGACTCGCTCGGCCACGAGGTAGGCGACGCGGCGCTGATCGCGATCACCCCGCGACTCGCTGCGGCGCTCGAGCCGGCCGACACGCTCGCGCGCATCGGCGGCGACGAGTTCGCCGTCTTGTGCGTCGACCTCGCGAATCCGCTCGACGCGGTCGACCGGGCCGGTCGCCTCGCTCAGGCCCTCGCCGAACCGATCGAGATCGCGGGCGCGCCGTACGTCGCCGCCGCGAGCATCGGCGTCGCCGTGGCCGGAGCACCCGGCGCGGACGCTCTCGGCCTGCTCCGCGACGCCGACGCGGCGATGAACCGCGCGAAGGGCGGGGGGCGCAATCGCATCGAGATCTTCGACCGATCGATCCGGTACGAGGCCCTCCGGAGGCTCCAGCTCGAGCACGATCTACGCGCGGCTATCGCCGGGGACGGCCTGATACTCGAGTACCAGCCGGTGGTCGACACCGCGACGGGCGCGCCCGTCGCGCTCGAGGCGCTCGTCCGCTGGGACCATCCGGTCCGGGGCAGGATCGGACCGGACGAGTTCGTGCCGCTCGCCGAGCAGACGGGCCTCGTCGTCGAGCTCGGAGACTGGGTACTTCGGACCGCGCTCTCCCATCTCGCACAGTGGCAGCTGGTCCAGCTCTACGACCCTCCCCTGAAGGTCTCCGTGAACGTCTCCGGCCATCAGCTCGCGGTCGCCGGTTTCGCCAACCGGGTCGCCGAGCTGCTCCGAGCGACGCCTATCGCACCGG
The DNA here is from genome assembly GCA_035534715.1 of Acidimicrobiales bacterium. GTDB lineage: Bacteria > Actinomycetota > Acidimicrobiia > Acidimicrobiales > Bog-793 > JAJZBW01. The sequence continues at coordinate 11,057 of DATLRJ010000009.1, forward strand.
GCTCCCTCGGCATCGAGATCACCGAGTCGGTCATCATCGACGTCGCTGTCGCCCACGAGACGCTCGAGGTGCTGCGCGCGCTCGGCGTGACCGTGCTCCTCGACGACTTCGGCACGGGATACTCGTCGCTCGCGTACCTCGAGCAGTTCCCCATCGACGTCTTGAAGATCGACCGCTCGTTCGTGGTCAGGCTCGACGAGGGCAACGACCGGGCGGTCGTGCTCGAGGCGATCCTCGCGATGGCGCGCGCGCTCCACCTCGACGTGATCGCAGAAGGGGTGGAGAGCGCCGAGCAGATCGTGAAGCTTCGGGCGTTCGGCTGCCGGTGGGTACAGGGCTTCGCCGTCTCACGGCCGTTGCCCGCGGAGGCAGTCCTCGGCTTCCTCGTCGAGCAGCAGACCGTGGCGCGCGCGGTCGAGCACGGTGATCAGCCGTGAGGTCGGGCCAAGAGCCCGAGGAGCGCGGGCCCGCGTCGCGGAACGCGGGCGAGGGCGGAACGAGCGCCCCAGGACGGCGGGTGCGAGCGAGCTTCGCCCGATTCGCCGCCCTCGCGATCTCGCTGACGACCGTGCTGCTCGTCGGGGTCGTCGCGGCACTGGTTACTGATTCCGGCAGGCTCGGATCCTTTGGCAGGTTCGACCTCGCGGGCGCCGCGTCGCTCGCGGTCCTCCAGGTCACGATGCTCGCCGGACCGCTCCGGCGCCGCGTCGCGCTGAACGGCCGGAGCGCGGAGCGCGTCACGTCCGACGCGGTGGCGTCGAGCGCGTTCCTGAGCGGAGTCCTCGCGTCGATCGACACGGGTGTCGCGATCGTCGACCGCGCAGGCCGCGTCCTCGAAGCCAACGACGCACTTCGCGCGATCGCCGGACTCGACATCGGCGCGCCCGGCGCGAGCCGGAGCGCCGCAGACGTCGTCTTCGAGGCCCTCGACGGCGGACGCTCGACAGGCCTCGCCGACCTGGCCGGGGCGGTCACGGGGGCCGGCGACGCCGCGTCCCCGCTCGTACTTCTCGCCGCGAGCGGCGAGAAGGTGCCCGTCCTCGTGCGGGCGCGGCCTCTCCGGCTCCCCGGTGGCACCGCTCATGGCGCCGTCGTGACCGTCGTCGACGTGCGCGACCTCGCCGCGCAGCGACGCCAGCTCGAGCGTCGCACCGAGCAGCTCGAGGCCGTCACGGTCGCGACGTTCGCTATCCAGAGCGACGAGGACGCCCGGAAGTCGGTCTGCGAGGTCGCACGTCGGCTCACCGGCGCGGTCGCCGCATCGCTCTTCGAGCCCGAGGACTCGTCCGCGCTCCGCTGCTCGGCGAGCACTAGACCTGCGCTCGTCGGGTTCGCGATCGACCTCGGGAGGCCGTCTGCGATGGCGGCTGCGTTCGCCGGGTCGTCTCCGGTGCACGTCACCGTCGCCGAGGCGGGATCGGGCCTCGATCCGGAGAAGCTTGCCGAAGTCGAGCGCCTCGCCGGGCAGCCGGTCGGAGGTGCCGCATACGTGCCGATGCGAGCGGGCGACGACTACCGGGGCCTCCTCGTCGTCACCTATCCGCCGAGCGCGACGGCGGCGAACGAGGACGACCTCGCGGCGCTCACGGTCCTCGCCGCGCAGGCGGGGATCGCCGTCGAGCGGGAGGACCTGCTGCGAAAGCTCGAGGTCGAGGCGAGCACCGATGCGCTCACCCGGCTCGGGAACCGACGACTCTGGGACCGCGTCCTCGGTCGGGCGGTCGAGCGGTCCCGGCGCCTCGGGATGCCGCTCGCTGCGGCAATGATCGACCTCGACCGCTTCAAGCAGTACAACGACCGCCATGGCCACCTCGCGGGCGACGCTCTGCTGAGGAGCACCGCGAGCGCGTGGTCAGCGGGGCTGCGCGTCGACGATGTGCTCTGCCGAATCGGCGGCGAGGAGTTCGGGCTGCTGCTTCCCGATTGCTCGGCCGACGCGGCGCGGCGGGCGGTCGGCAAGCTTCGCGCCGCGACCCCCGGCGGTGTGACGTGCTCGGCCGGAGTCGCGATGCTCGACCGCCGCGAGAGGGGGAGCGACCTCATGGCGCGCGCCGACGCTCTCCTGTACGAAGCCAAACGCTCGGGGCGCGACCGGACGGCGATGACCGGGGCGCGACCCGCCCCGACGGGCGCTCAGCCGTCCGCCGCCCCGGCTCCGAGACCCACGGGACAGCCGACCCCCGTCCCGCCGAGCCCGCAGTAACCGCCGGGATTCCGGGCCAGGTACTGCTGGTGGTACTGCTCGGCATAGTAGAAGGGGCCTGCGGTCGCGAGCTCGGTGTGCAGCGCCCCGTGCCCGACGCTCGCGAGCAGCGCCGCGTACCGGTCGCGCACCCGGCTCGCGACCACGAGCTGCGTGGGCGTCGTCGCGTACAGCGCAGAGCGGTACTGGGTCCCGACGTCGTTGCCCTGGCGCATCCGCTGGGTTGGGTCGTGGCTCTCGAAGAACATCGCGACGATCGCCTCGTAGGAGGTGCGAGCAGGGTCGAAGACGACTAGCACGACCTCGGCGTGGCCGGTGCGCCCCGAGCAGACCTCCTCGTAGGTCGGATTGGGCGTGTACCCGCCCGAATATCCGACCGCGGTCGTGTATACACCGTCAGCCTTCCAGAACCTCCGCTCGGCTCCCCAGAAGCACCCGAGACCGAGCACGGCCTGCTCGAGCCCCGCGGGGAAGGGCGGCTCGACCGACGTGCCGAGCACGACATGCGGGGCCAGGGGCCCGAGCGGCTCGCTGCGCCCGGCCAGTGCGCGCTCGGGCGCGACCATGTCCTGCCTGCTAGCGGAGAACACTCCCACGGCTCCACCTCCCACCACCTGCGACGGCCCCGTCGCCGCCTCCTGCCACGATACGGACGGCCAGCGCCCCTCCAGCCGCGCGGGGCCCGGCCGTTTCCCGCGCCGGCATGTCTGCGCTCACGAGCGCGCGGCACGTCCCCAGTCGGGGTCGAGCTGGTAGCAGAAGAGCTCGCACCTCTCCTCCTCGTCCCGCTCGCCGATCGCAGCTGCCTGCCGGCGAAGGGCGTCGACGCTGCGCAGGAACCCTCGGTTCGCCACGTGCCGCCAGCGCACGTAGCCGCTACCCCGCCACCCTGCCGCCCGCAACGCGTCGAGACCGCGGTGGTAACCAACTCGCGCGTACGCGTACGCAGCGACGTCGTCTCCGGCGGCGGCGGCGAGCTCGGCGAGCTCGGCCCACGGCTCCAGCAGCCGGGGATGGGCGGCGGCGACGCGTGCGACCGCGGCGAGACGCTCCGCGGCGGGCGTGGCCGTCGCCGCCGCGAGATCCTCGATCAGCCCAGGGGGCGGGTCGGGCAGCACGGTCTCGGGAAGGCCACGGCTCAAGGTCACATCGGAGTCCTCGCTCATAGGGGCATCCTCGCCCGCGGGGCGGCCGAGCGCCAGAGCCGGCGTCGCGCCGAGCGGCGGCGGCGCGTGCCGCGGTTACGCTCGAAGCGATGGAACGTGAGGTGTCCCCGCCGATCTGGCGCTGCTGTGGGTGCGGTGCCCTTGTGCACCCATCGAGCCCGCAGACGCCCGCCGCCTGGTGCAGCCGGTGCGGTCGCGTCACGGAGTGCGTGCGCGACGGCGGCTGAGCCGTGATGGGCGGGGGCGGGGATGGCGCCAACCATTCTGGACTCAATCCATATAATTGACAGATTCAAGCATCGGCGAGTACAGTGCGTGAGTGGTCTCTCCGGCCCCCGGCGCGTCGCACTACCCCAGCTCCTCGGCCGCGCGCCTCCGCGGGGCCGGGCTACGGGTCACGGCGATCCGGCTCACGGTGCTCGACGAGGTCGCCGCGCGACCGCACGCGGACACGGAATCGATCGCCACGGCCGTCGGCGGCGAGCTCGGGACTGTCTCGCGCCAGGCTGTGTACGACGCGCTCCGAGCGCTAGCACAGGCAGGCCTCGTGCGCCGCATCGAGCCTGCAGGGAGCCCGGCGCGCTACGAGGCACGGGTCGGCGACAACCACCACCACGTCGTGTGCCGTGTCTGTGGCGCGACTGCCGACGTCGACTGCGCCGTCGGCTCCGCTCCGTGCCTCGAGCCGTCGCAGGCTCACGGGTTCCGCCTCGACGAGGCGGAGGTCACGTACTGGGGCCTCTGCCCGCGGTGCACGCCATGAGCCGCTACCGCGTAGGGCGAGCACGCCGGCGCCAGCGCACGACCCACCCACGACCGCGTGCCCGGGCGGCGCGCAGGAGGAAGCGCACATGACGACATCTCGAGGCACCTACACCACGACCGACGCGGGGATCCCCGCGGAGAGCGACGAGCACTCGCTCACCCTCGGCGCGGATGGGCCGATCCTGCTCCAGGACCACTACCTGATCCAGAAGATGGCCCAGTTCAACCGCGAGCGCGTCCCGGAGCGCGTCGTCCACGCGAAGGGCGGCGGCGCGTTCGGGGTCTTCGAGACCACCGGCGACGTGACGGAGCTCACCCGTGCGCAGCTGTTCCAGCCCGGCGTGCGGACTCCTGTGCTCCTCCGGTTCTCGACCGTCGCCGGCGAACAGGGCTCTGCGGATACCGTGCGCGATCCGCGGGGCTTCGCGGTCAAGTTCTACACGGCCGAGGGCAATTACGACCTCGTCGGCAACAACACTCCGGTCTTTTTCATCCGCGACCCGCAGAAGTTCCAGGACTTCATCCACTCCCAGAAGCGGCGCGCCGACACGCACATGCGCGACAACGACATGCAGTGGGACTTCTGGACTCTCTCGCCGGAATCGGCGCACCAGGTAACCGTGCTCATGACCGACCGTGGCACCCCGCGCACGTGGCGGCACCAGAACGGCTACGGGAGCCACACGTTCATGTGGGTCAACGCGAGCGGCGGACGGTGCTGGGTGAAATACCACTTCGTGACCGACCAGGGCGTCGAGACCTTCTCCGATGCCGAGGCCAAGGCAGTCGCCAACGCGGACCCCGACGCGCACCTACGCGATCTCCGCGGGGCGATCGGGCGGGGCGAGTACCCGAGCTGGACGCTCAAGGTTCAGGTCATGCCATTTGAGGATGCGGCGGACTACCGCTTCAACCCCTTCGACCTCACGAAGGTGTGGCCGCACGGCGATTACCCGCTCGTCACCGTCGGCCGCCTCACGCTCGACCGCAACCCGGAGAACTACTTCGCCGAGATCGAGCAGGCAGCGTTCGAGCCGTCCAACATGGTTCCCGGCATCGGACCGAGCCCGGACAAGATGCTCCTCGGTCGCCTCTTCAGCTACCCGGACGCGCATCGCTACCGGATCGGCACCAACTACCTTCAGCTCCCTGTCAACCGCCCGAAGTCGCCCGTGCACTCCTACAACCGCGACGGTGCGATGCGCTTCGACAATCCGGGCGACCCGGTCTACGCGCCGAACGCCGCCGGAGGCCCTGCGGCCGATCCCGCGCGTTTCGGTAGCGCGGCGAGCTGGGCGGCGACGGGTGAGATCGTCCGCGCCGCCTACAGCCTCCACGCCGAGGACGACGATTTCGGCCAGCCGGGTTCGCTCTACCGCGACGTCCTTGGATCGGTGGAGCGCGACCACCTCGTCGCGAACATCGTCGCCCACGCGTCGAACGGCGTGAGTCCGGAGGTCCTCGCTCGCGTTGTCGAGTACTGGCACAGCGTCGACGTCGACCTCGGGGCGAGGGTCGCGAAAGGCCTCGCCCGGGGGGTGTGACGGCACGCCCCCCGGGCGAGCTGCCGACGCCGGCTCGGGCGGCGCTTGGCCGCGCGTTTCGCGAATGGGGGGCTCCGGGTAGCATCGCCCGTGCGCGCCTTCACCTGTGGCAACTGCCGGGAGCAACTCGTGTTCTTCGAGAACTCGAGCTGCCTGCGCTGCTCCGCGCCGCTCGGCTACCTCCCCGACGTCGGCGCACTCGTGGCACTCGACGACCTCGGTGACGGCCGGCTCCGTCCAGTCCCGTTGGATCGCGCGGCGCCGGGCGGGCGAGGGGCGATCTACCGGCGCTGCGCGAACGCGGAGATCGCGACGTGCAATTGGCTCGTGCCCGCGCCGTCCGCGGTCAGCGCACCACTGCTGTGCGCAAGCTGCGCCCTCACCCGGACTCGGCCTAACGACGCAGACCTCGCGGCCCTCGCCGCATTCGCGAAGGCCGAGAGCGCGAAGCGCCGGCTGCTGTACCAGATGGCCGACCTCGGGCTCCGAGCTCGCGGACGCGCCGAGGACCCCGCGGGCGGACTTGCCTTCGACCTGCTCTCGAGCAGCGCGGGCAATGTCGTGACCGGACACGCGCGAGGCGTCGTCACGCTCGACCTTGCGGAGGGCGACGACGCGTACCGCGAGCGCACGCGCCACGAGCTCGGCGAGCCGTACCGGACCGTGCTCGGCCACCTGCGCCACGAGATCGCTCACTACTTCTGGCCCGACGTCGTCGAGGCCACGGGCCGCCTCGACACGTTCAGGATCCTTTTCGGCGACGAGCGCGCCGACTACGGCGCCGCGCTCGAGCACCACTACCTCACAGGTCCGCCGCCCGACTGGGACGCAGGCCATGTGAGCAGCTATGCGACGATGCACCCGTTCGAAGACTGGGCGGAGACGTTCGCGCACTACCTCCACATCCACGACACGATGCAAAGCGCCGGTGCCGCGGGCATGGTGGTCGTCGGTCCGCGCGACGACACGACGGGCCGCCGCGACGCTCGACTGGCCGCGGCGCCGCGAGAGAACTCCCTCGATGATGACGCCTACGAACGGGTCATCGCGGAGTGGCTGCCCCTCACGTACGCGCTCAACGCCGTGAGCCGCAGCATGGGCCGGGACGACCTCTACCCGTTCGTCCTCGCGCCGGCCGTCATCGCCAAGCTCAGCTTCGTCCACGCATCGATCCGCGCCGCCGCCGCGCGCCTCGCTACAGTCCTAGCGACGTAGCGATCGACCACGGGGGGGCACGATGCACGAGCTATCGACGGGTGCGGGGATCCTCGCGGTCATGAACAAGCACCATGTCGCCGGAATCGTAGGGATCGTCGTCGGGGTCGTGCTCATCGTCCTCGGCGCGACGAGAGTCCTCGGCCGAACCGCCGCCGCCATGCTCGTGCCGCTCGTGGGCATCGCCGTGGCGCTACTCGGCGTGCTCCTCTACGCCCGCGTGGTCTGAGCGCACCGTCCGCGCACCTGCGGGACCGGTCCGTCGCCTGCGGAGCCTCGCGGACCGCTGGGAGCGTTGCGGGCCTATCCTGCGGAGATGGAGCCAGCTCCCTCGGCCGGTACGGCACCGGACGAGCGTCTCGGCGGGGCCGACCGCCGGGTGCCGATCGGACGGCGGGTTCTGCTCGCGATGGCCGGCCTCGGCGTCGCCGGGATCGTCGCGGGCGCGAAGGTCCAGGGCGCGGTCGGCCGAGCTCTCGGCTCGGGGCTCGGCGCGTTCCTCCCGGGCGGGGACCGCTTCCGCATCTACACGATCACCGGATCGTTCCCCGCGATCCCCCCGGAGCACTACCGCCTCCGAGTGTCCGGGCTCGTCGACCGCCCGCTCGTCCTCAGCCTCGCGGACCTGCAGTCGATGCCGAGCACGTCGCTCGTGAGGGACTTCCAGTGCGTGACAGGTTGGCGCGTCCCCGCGGTGCACTGGGAGGGGGTGCGCCTCGCGGACGTCCTCGACGCCGCGGGCGTGAGGAGCGGTGCTTCGGCCCTGTCCTTCGAGTCCTATGACGGCGCGGACACCGAGAGCCTCACCCTCGACCAGGCCCGCCGGTCCGACGTCGTCGTCGCCTACCGGATGCTCGGCGCCCCGATCACGACGGCCCACGGCGGGCCGGTGCGGCTTTACGTCGCCCCGATGTACGGCTACAAGTCGCTCAAATGGCTGTCGGAGATCCGCGTCGTCGACCGCGTCGTCCCGGGGTTCTGGGAGGAGAACGGGTACGCAGTCGACGCGTGGGTCGGCGAGTCGAACGGGCGCACGGACGCGCCGATCCCGTGAGCTTCGTCGTGCCCGACGCCCCCGCGGCCGCGCGCCCGGATGGCCCCGCGGGAGCGCCCGAGCGAGACCGCGGCACGACTCTCGTACGCTTCGACCTCGCCGAGCGCGTCGCGCACTGGGCGAACGCGCTCCTGTTCCTCGCGCTCGTCGCGACGGCGCTCCCGCTCTATTTCCCGTCTGTGGAGGCAGCGGTCGGACGGCGGGCTCTCGTCGCGGAGATCCATACCTGGTGCGGGGTCGCGCTTCCCTTCCCGCTCCTCGTCTCCCTCGCCGGACCATGGGGAGCGCGCATGCGCCGCGACGTCCGCCGCATCAACCGCTGGAGCGCCGAGGAGGTAGCGTGGCTACGCACGTTCGGGACACGGGCCGTGGCCCGGACGGACAAGTTCAACCCGGGCCAGAAGCTCAATGCCGCGTTCACCGCTGGGGCGATCGTCGTGATGCTCGCGTCGGGTTCGGTGCTCCGATGGTTCGGTCCCTTCCCGCTCAGCTTCCGGACGGGAGCGACGTTCGTCCACGACGTGCTCGCCGCGGCGATCGTCGCCACGATCTCCGCGCACGTCCTGCTCGCCCTCGCACATCCCGCGTCGCTCCGGTCGATGGTGACTGGCCGCATCACCACGTCCTGGGCGCAGAGGCACGCGCCGGCGTGGCTCGACGAGGCGCTCGGTCGCGCGGCGGCATCGCACGGCGAGGGCGGTTCGTGAGTTGACCGGACCTCGAACTCGGCGCCCCGGTCCACTGGCCATCGCGGGCATCATCGCGCTCACGATGGCCCTGGCAGGAACGGTCGCCGTGCTCGCGACGCGCGCGGCGACCTCGCCGGCCGGGAGGCGGGCAGCGACCCGCACGACGCTACGGACGGCCGTCAGATCGACTCCCGCGACGACGAGGCCGGCGCGACGTGCCTCTCCGAGCGCGGCGACGAGCACGGGCGCTGCACGCACGCCACCGGCGGCGAGGGTACCGGCCGGCCACCCGGCGGCGGCGATGCGGGTCCTTCGGACGACGCCGGCGAACGGCGCGACGAGCGTCAGCGGGACCGCGTCGATCACGGTGCTGCTCTCGGCCCCGACCGCGGCGGCGACCGCGATGCCGTCGATCTCGCCATCGGTCCCGGGCCGCTGGTCGGGAGCGGGGACAGCCGCGCTCACGTTCACGCCGGCGGAGCCCTTCGTCCCGATGAGCACCGTGACCGTGACCGTCGCGGGCGGCCCCCGGGGCGTGCGGTCGGCATCGGGATCGACCGTCGCGACGAGCGTGTCGAGCTCTTACACGGTCGAGGGAGGATCGGTGCTGCGGATCCAACAGCTCCTCGCGCTTCTCGACTACTCCCCGCTCGTCTTCACGCCCTCGGCGCCGGAGCCGCCCGCTGGTGACGTCGCCGCGCAGCTCGCCGCCGCGTACGTGCCCCCGCCAGGGACGTTCGCGTGGCGATCGCACGGCTGGCCCGCACAGCTCGCCGCGATGTGGCAGCCGGGAACGTACTCGGTGATGACGCGCGGGCTCGTGATGTCGTTCCAGGCAGACCACGGCCTGCTCGTCAACGGTGAGATCACGGCGGGGCTGTGGAACGACCTCTTCGCCGCGCTCGCCGCGGGCGAGGCGAACACCGGCGGATACAACTTCGCGCTCGGAGACAAGACGCCTCCGGAGACACTCACGATCTGGCACGACGGCACGGTCGTGCTGCACTCCGAGGCGAACACCGGGATCAGCCAGTCGCCGACGGCCGACGGCGTCTTCCCCGTGTTCGCCCGCTACCGCAACCAGGTCATGCGCGGCAAGAACCCGGACGGGAGCTCCTATGCCGATCCGGTGCAATACGTCGCGTACTTCAACGGCGGCGACGCGGTCCACTACCTCGGCCGCGCCGACTACGGGATCCCCCAGAGCCTTGGCTGTATCGAGCTCCCGCTTGCCGCGGCCGCGACAGGCTGGCCCTACCTCGCCTACGGAACCCTCGTCGACGTCATCGGCTGACCGCGCCGCCGGCAGAAGGTCGGCGCGTCAACTCCAGGTGACCGTCGCGAGACGTCCCCACGCCCCGAGCACGGCCGGATCGCCGGCTACATCGATCTCGCCAGCGCTGCGACGGTTCCAGAGCAGCTCGTAGCAGTCGTTTGCGGGCCCGGTCACCGTGCAGTCCGCGTCGCTCTCGCCGAGCGAGCCTGTCGATCCCTCGGGGCCTGCGCGCACGCTCCACGCGCCGGGCGCGTCGGTGCAGCGGACCGCGAGGACGATCGGGGGGTCGGCCCGGAACCGATTGCGCGGCCGGGAGAAGAACCCGCGGACGAGCTCGTCGATGCCGTCCGCGGCGAGCTCGGGCCGAAGCGCGGTGCGGTCACCGACGGTGGACTCGGCGTCCACGCGGTGGATGGCGGTCTCGTGCAGCTGGCGGCGCGCCCAGAAGCGAGAGCCCGCGCCCCCCGGGAGAAAGCTCCAGCACGGCCGCTCGGGACCCGCCGCCCGGAGCGCGGTGACGAGAGCCGCGTGGCCAGCGACGAACCACGCGAGCAGAGAGTCGTCGTCCGGGGCGTCGAAGGCGGCGTCCGCCTCGTCGGGCGATACCGGAGCGAGTCGCCCCAGCGCGACGTGGGCCGTGGCCCAACGATGTACGCCGCCTGTGTGGCGGACGAGGTCGCGCACGACCCAGCCGGGGCAGGTCGGGACTGGCGCGTCGAGCTCGGTCGCCGACACGACTGCGGCGAGCCGCGCCCCCTGGCCCTCCAGCTCGTCGACGAGCGTGTCGTGATCCGGCGCCGCCTGCTGCATGAGTCGATGCTACGGCGAGACCAGTCCGCAACGCTACGGCGCGGTCCGGAGCGGTGCGAGGGCGAGCCGGCGGTCGGGAGCGACGAGGATCGCCGCCAGCCGATCGCGTCGGCGACCGCGAGGGCGTCATCGGCCATGTCCTCGAGCGAGCAGCAGGCGACGCTCGCCGGGTGCACGAGCGCGGTGCGGCCCGGGCCCCGCCTACCACTCGACGCTCCGACGTGGGTCGAGAGGCCGACATCACGATTGTCGACGCGCGCGACCAAGAAGCCGCGGTGCCCGAACAAGGACCAGAGATCGTCGTGCAAGGAGAGCATCTGCGCGCCGAGCCCCGCGACGAGAAGCAACGGCGCTCCGTCCGGCGGACCCGTGGTCTCCACGGCGATCTCGACGCCTTTACGCCGCGCCCCGCGGAGCGCGATCCACTGCGCAGCCATCATGTCCAGGCGTCCAGGAACGAGAGAAGGGCGTCTGGTTCGAGCGGGCGTGAGAAGTAGTAGCCCTGGCCGGTGTCGCAGCCCTCGCCACGGAGGCGCTCTAGCTGGAGCCCGTCCTCGATGCCCTCGGCGATGACCTCGAGGCCGAGGTCATGGCCGAGCCGCACCATGGTGCGCACGAGGGCGTGCTTCTCACCGGGCGACGCGATGCTCGACACGAAGGACCGGTCGATCTTGAGTGCGTCGACCGGGAACGCGCGCAGGTACGCGAGCGAGGAGTAGCCAGTGCCGAAGTCGTCGATCGCGATACGCACCCCACGGTTGCGAAGCTCATGCAGGCGCACCGCAGTCGCCTCGGGATCACGGGCGAGCGCGGTCTCGGTGAGCTCGAGGACGAGATCGCCCGGATCGAGCCCTGACTCGCGAAGCGCGTCGTCGACGTCGCGGGCGAGCGAGTCGACCTCGAGCTGGCGAGCGGAGAGGTTCACCGCGACGGCGAGCCCGTGGCCGGCGCTCCGCAAGGCGACGCCTTGACGGCACGCCTGCGCGAGGACCCAGCGCCCGACGGGTACGACCAGGCCCGACTCCTCGAGCGCTGGGATGAACTCGTCCGGGGCGATGACGCCCCTGTCCGGATGGCGCCAGCGAATGAGCGCCTCGACCCCGGTCACCTCCTGCCGTCTGAGGTCGACGGTCGGCTGATAGACGAGGAAGAACTGCTGTTCCTCAAGCGCGCGGCGAAGGTCCATCTCGAGCCCGAGCCGGCTCATGACGGCTTCGTGCATGGCCGGCGCAAACGCGACCGCGCGATCCTTGCCGGCGGCCTTCGCCTCGTAGAGCGCGACGTCCGCGTTGCGCAGGAGCTCGTCGGCCGACGCGCAGGGGCTCGACGCGATCCCGACGCTGGCGGTCACCGAGAGCGCGGCTCCCTCGACTCGACCTTCGAGCTGCGAGCCGCGCACGACCCCGAGGAGCCGCTCGGCGATGAGCTCCGCGTCGGCGGCGCCGCGTGGCGCCTCGAGGACGACGACGAACTCGTCGCCACCGAGGCGCCCGACCGTGCACGGCGCGTCGACCGCGCGTCGGAGCCTCGAGCCGACGAGCACGAGCAGCTCGTCGCCGACGCCGTGACCGAAGGTGTCGTTGATCTCCTTGAACCCGTCGAGGTCGAGAAATAGCACGACGGGTCCAGGGCCGCCGCGCGCGAGGGCGTGCTCGACGCGGTCGACGACGAGCGCGCGGTTCGGGAGGCCCGTGAGGGCGTCGTGCAACGCCTGGTGACGGATGTCGTCGAGAAGCCGCGCGTTGTGGAACGCGGTCGACGCGAGCCCCGCGACCCCGACGAGGCGCTCGCGCAGCTGTCCGTCGGGGTGCATCCCCTCTGCGGAGCGCAGCCCGATCGCGACGAGCCCGAAGCACTCGCCCCGGGCCACGATCGGCATAGCGACTCCGTGCGCGCCACCGGTCGACCGTGCGATCTCGGCGAGGACGGGATCGGGGTCCGCTGGCGAGAGCGCGACCGGCTCCGGAGCCGATGTCACGCGCCCGACGAGGGCCGAGCTGTCGGGAACCGTCGTGAGGTCCGGCCGGTAGTCGATCCGGCCGTCGAGACCCGAACGCCACGACCTGCCGGCGCAGACGAGCTGGCCCGCCGCCGGGTCGACGAGGAAGACCGACACCGCGTCGCTGCCCGCGACAGCGTGCATCGCCTGGGCGAGCCGGCGAGCGAGGTCGTCGCGCGTGGTGACCTCGGCGAGCGCGGTCGCGAGCGCGAACAGCACGCTCATCGTCTCCGCTCGCTCGCGCGCATCGGCGAGCGCCGCGGTCGCCTCGAGCACCGCAGCGGCGTGCCCCGCATAGGCCTCGAGGGCCCGCGCCTCCTCAGGGAGAAAGCGCCCCGCAAGGGGGTCGAATGCCGCGAGGCTCCCGAACGCGTGGTTCGACGACGTGACGTCGACGACGAGCCGCTCCGCGGACGCCTCCGCTCCAGGCGACGCGAGCAGGTGCGCCGCCATCCGCTCGGCCTCGTCGTGTCGAAAGCCGACCGAGTGGATCCGCGCAGACGGCTCGCGCGGCAGATGGACCGCTAGGAGGTAGCGCCGCGCGCGCACCGCGGTGGCGGCGCGCTGCGCGATCGCCTGGAGCACCGAGTCACGGTCCCCCACCGACACGAGCTCGGACGCCATCAGCTCGAGCGACTCGAAGCTCGCCGTCAGCTGCTCGAGTCGCTGCCCGAGCAGCTCGAGCTCGGCCTCGACCGCAGGTCCCTCGGGAGGCTCCCAGGATGCGACGTAGAGGCAGCGCGCGTCCCCGCGCGTCTGGCATTCGACCTCCGCCACCTGTGCGAGGTCCATGCCGAAGATCGTCGGAACGGCGGCGAGCATGCCGGCGATGTAGTCGCAGAAGACCCGCCGGCGGACGAACGGCGCAAGCGTGCGCGCGCTCACGAGAGCGCGGCGGCGATCCACGTGCAGCGCGGCCATCTCCGTGATGTGGGATTGGCGCGTGGAGGTCTCCGCGACGTAGCGCATGACTGTGCTCGGATGCCCGAGCGCGCGCAACCTCGCGAGCACCTCGGGCGATCGAGCCCGGAGGTACACCTCAGATCCGACGTGCCGCCCGAGCCCCGCATCCCCGGTCACGTCGAGCGCGGCCTCGAACAGCGCCGTGACCTGATCGTACGAGCTCCACTCCCTGCCGTCCTCGAGCGACCCGATCGCACGGGTCTCCCCGGCCCCATCGAGGACCGCGTCGACGAGCGCGTTCCCACCGGTGCGTCGCAGGTACGCGAGCAGCACCGCGACCATGGAGTTCCTCAGATCCCTGCTCTGCGGTTCGCGGCTCTGCACTGTCGCGCGATCCACCCGGTACTCACGGCCCCGGCGTGGACCCGATTGAGGGCGAGGGGTGCTCACAGGGATCGCTGCTCCCGCCCTCAGGGACCACCCAGGACCGCGTCCTACGGTGACGGCCGCGAGCAGCGCGAGGGCGGTCGATTCCCCCCCCACTCCCGGCCGCCCCGCGCCGCTCGTCCACGCGAGGCCTCGCGTCAGCGAGATGCCTCGGCCTGCTCCGCGACCTCGAGCCATCGCTCCTCCGCGGAATCGAGCTCGGCCTGAACGGCCGCAAGGTCGCGGCCCGCACGGGCGAGCTCGTCATGGCCGACCGCCACACCGAACACCTCGCCGAGCTCAGCCAACCGCCGCCGCAGGCGGTCGATCTCCCGCTCTATCGCCCGGAGCTCGCGCGCGAGGGCAGCCGGCGGCCGGGCGACGGCTCCGGGCGCAGCCGCGCCACGCATACCGGGCGCAGCCGCGCCACGCACCCCGGGCGCAGCCGCGCCACGCACCCCGGGCGCAGCCGCGCCACGGCGCTCCGGCTGTCCACGAACCACCGGACCTCGCGCGGGCACCGCACGCGACGCGGTGGTGCGCGCCGCTCCAGCGGCGTGGTTCGCCACCCATGCCGCGACACCGCCGGCGACGCCGCGAATGCGTCCGTCGTCGGCGACCGAGACGAGGCGGTCGGTCGTCCGCTCGAGAAACGTCCGGTCGTGGCTCACGGCGACGAGCGCGCCGGGCCAGTCGTCGAGGAAGTCCTCCAGCGCGCGCAGCGTGTCGAGGTCGAAGTCGTTCGTCGGCTCGTCGAGCAGGAGCACGTTGGGCCGCTCGCCGAGAACGACGAGCAGCTGAAGCCGGCGACGTTCGCCGCCGGACAACGTCCGCACCCGAGCGAAGGGCAGCTCGCCCGTGAACCAGAAGCGCTCCATCAACGCGACGTCCTCCGGCGTCCCGGGACGGCGCACCTGACCCGCGACAACGTCCTGGACGCGGGCATCCGGATCGAGGTCGCGTCCCCGTTGGTCGTAGAAGCCGACGACGGCCGTCGGACCGGACTCGACGCTTCCCGCCGTCGGGGCGCGGCGCCCCGCGAGCAGCTCGAGCAGCGTCGACTTCCCGGACCCGTTCGCTCCGACGACGCCGAGGCGCTCCCGCGGGTCGAGCACGAGATCGACTCCCCTCAGCACGAGGGGACCGGCCGCGTCGTAGCCGTAGTCGACGCCCCGGCACTCGACGACCTTGTCGCCAAGGCGCGGGGTGAGCGAGCGGATGTCGAGGGACGAGGCGCGCGCTGGCGCCTCTGCACGGACACTCACGAGCGCGTTCGCAGAATCGATCCGGGCCTGCGGCTTGCGGGTGCGAGCGGGTGCGCCGCGCCGGAGCCACGCGAGCTCGCGCCGCGCGAGGTTGCGCCGGGTTGCCTCCGACGTCGCGGCGCGCTCCTCCCGCTCCGCGCGGGCGGCGAGGTAGGAGTCGTAGCCTCCGACGTGCACGTACGCGCGCCCACGATCGAGCTCCACCATGCGTGTGGTCACCCGCTCGAGGAGGTGCCGGTCGTGGCTCACGAGCAGGAGGGCACCACGTCGATCGAGGAGCCGATGCTCGAGCCATTCGATCGCGGAGAGGTCGAGATGATTCGTCGGCTCGTCGAGGACGAGCAGGTCGACAGGGTGGACGAGCACCGACGCGAGCGCTACGCGCTTCGCCTGGCCCCCGGAGAGCCGGTGCACCTCGGCGTCGGCCGCGTTGCCCATCCCGAGTCGGTCGAGGACCGCGTCGGCCTCCCATCCCGAACCGACGGTGTCACGCGCCCGCCCGCGGCCAAGGCGCGGCTCCTGCTCGAGGAAGCCGACGATTGCGCCACGGCCACGCACGACGCGCCCCTCCTCCGGGTCGTCTGCCCCGGCGGCCACGCGAAGAAGCGTCGACTTCCCGGTGCCGTTGATCCCGACGACGCCGACGCGGTCGCAGTCGGAGATCGTGAGCGACAATCCCTCGAACAGGACTCGGTCCGAACGCCGGGAAGTGACGCGCTGGAGGTCGGCAAGGATGGCCACGCGACGAAGGGTATCGGTCGCTGCGCTGCGCTAGGCCGGCGGCACGCGGGGCCGCGGTCAACTCGCACGAGCCGCGAGTCGTAAGCACATCGCCGCGCGGCGCGATCCCGCGCCCCGCGGCCGAGTCGCGCGTCCCGGGCTAGCCGGTGCGCTACGAGGTCGACATGGACGATCGAGAGCGAGCGAGGGCCATGTCGGCTGAGCCGGGCGCGGTCGCCCGGGGTGCCCAGAGATACGCCGGGGGGCTCGACGCCGCGGGTGAGGAGCTGAGATCGCTCCTCGGGACCGCGCGCAGCCTCGCGTCGACGATCGCGCCGGCCGAGCTCGCGTCGGCGCTCGCCGCGCGCGCCCACGCGACCCTTGGATTCGACGCAGTCGCGGTGAACCTCGTCGACCGGGGTGGGGACCTCGTGATCTCTGCAGCGAAGGGAACACCGGAGGTCGAGGCGCTCCGCGGAATGGTCGTCGAGCGCGCTGTTGTAGATCAGCTCCTGTCCGACGCCGAGCCATGGGGCTCGCTCCGTTTCGTCGACAATGCACGGTCCCGCGACGCCCACGCGGCAGCAGTTCGCGATGACGCGTGGCATCCTGGCGACGTCCTGCTCGCTCCGATGCTCTCCCCGGGCGGAGAGCTTCTCGGGATCCTGTCTGTGGACCGACCCCGGGACGGTCTGCTCCCGGCGACGGCGCGCTGCGTCATGCTCGAAGTCGTCGCCGCGCACGCCGCGAGCGCGCTCCACCGGCTGCACGTGGTGGCCGAGCTCTGCGACGCGTCGGCCGCGCACCGCGAGGCCGTCGAACGCGTCCCCGTCGGAGTCGCGGTGCTCGACGCGACGCTCACAGTCGTCATGGCCAACGCCGCGCTCGGCCGGACGGTCGGGAAGCGGCCGGAGGACCTCGTGGGCGTACCGGTCGCGGACCTCCTCGACGAGGCGGACGCGTACGAGCTACTCGAGACGTGCAGGAGTGTCGGGGCCGGGCGTGAGGCAGGCGACGCTCTCGAGCACCGCTTCGCTTATCACGACGGCCCGGCGCGCTGGGCGCGCTCGAGCGTGAGCGCGATCCCCGCGGATCGCGCTCACACCGATGCGGATCGCAGAAAGCGGCTGCTGCTCATCTCGTGCGATATCACGGAGGAGCGCCGGGCGCGAGCCGAGCTCGGAGTGCACGCGACGCGCGACTCGCTCACCGGTCTCGGGAACCGCCGCGCGGCCTTCGCTCGGATCGAGCGCGCGCTCGCCCGGCGCCGCGACGGCGAGCTCGTCGGGCTCGTCGTCCTCGACGTAGACGATCTCGCCCGGATCAATGACACCTTCGGTCGGAACGCCGGCGATGCCGCCCTCGTCCGCGCCGCCACGCAGATCGGATCCATGCTCCGGTCAGGCGAGGACCTCTACCGGATCGGCGGAGACGAGCTCGCCGTCGTGTGCGAGGCGTTGCGCACCCGGCACAGCGCAGATGCCCTCGCGGAGCGCCTCGTCGCGGCGGCATCGCGTACGCCGGCGACCGCCTCCGCCCTCGCGTGCACACTGAGTGCCGGAATCGCGGTCGGCGGCGACGGCGCGCCGTGCTCGTCGACCGCGGAGCTCGTCTCCGCCGCCTACGACGCCCTCGAGCACGCGAGGCGGACGAACGGTCGCGCGCGGCGCAGGTGAGCGCAGGCACGGACCGGTAGCGTGGCCGCTCGATGACCAGCGGCCGCTGCTACGTCGGACTCGATCTGGGCTCGTCCGCGATGAAGGGCGTCCTGCTCGACCGGCACGGCAGCGTCGTCGCGCGCTCCTCGCGCCGCTACCCGACCCTCCGGCCTGCACCGGGAGCCTCGGAGCAGGACCCGCAGTCGTGGCTCGACGCGGCACGCGAGATCCTCGGTGAGCTGGGGGCCGCCGTGCCGCCGGACCAGTGGGCGGGCATCGGGCTGTCCGGCATGATCCCGACCCTCGTCGCACTGGGTGCTGCCTGCCAGCCGGCGCGGCCCGCCATCACGTGGGAGGACCGGCGCGCCGAGCACTACGGTCGGGCGCTGCGCGAGATGGCCGGCGACGACGCGCTGTACGACGCGACCGGCCAGTGGGTCGACGGCCGTTATCTGCTGCCGATGTACGCGCGGCTCGCGCACGAGGAGCCCGTGACAGTCACGCACGTGACGGCGATCTGCTCGGCGAAGGACTACCTCCTGTCGTGGCTGACCGGCTCGCTCGTGACCGACCCGAGCACCGCGACCGGTTACGGCTGCTACGACCTGAGGTCCGGCGGGTGGCACGACGGCGCGCTTCTCGCGGCGGCGAAGCTGTCGCCCGGCGCGCTACCGGCGCTCCCCGCGATCCGCCCCTCCACGGACCACCTCCCGATCGCGAGCGGCACCGCCCGCGAGCTCGGTCTGCCAGGATCGCTCTCCGTGTGCGTGGGCGGGGCCGACTCCGTGCTCGGCGCGGTCGGCCTCGGCGTGCGTAGAGCGGGGGAGATCGCGTACATCGCCGGGTCGAGCACCGTGATCCTCGCCGTTACGTCCGAGCTGCGCCTCGACCGCGAGCACCGATACCTCGTGACCCCGCTCGCGACGGGTACAGGCTGGGCGCTCGAGACGGACCTTCTCACCACGGGCAGCGCGCTCACCTGGCTCGCGACCCAGCTGCTCGACTCCGGCTCTGTCGTGCGCTGCGCCGAGCTCGCGGCATCGGTCGACCCTGAGGACGCCCCCGTCTTCCTCCCCTATCTCGGCGGTGGCGAGCAGGGCGTGTTGTGGGAGCCCGCGCTCGCCGGCGCCGTCGTCGGCCTCGAGCTACGACACGACCGACGGCACATCGCACGCGCCCTTCTCAACGGGATCATCGTCGAGTCTCGCCGGTGTCTCCAGGTGCTCGACCGCGCGGGCGCGGCGAGCTCGACGATCCACGTCGCGGGAGCGAGCGCCTCGATGGCGGCATTTCGCGTCGACCTCGCCGACGCGACACGACGGAGCGTGTCGATGCCAGCGGACGGGGAGGCCGACTCCTCGGCCGCAGGCGCGGCAGTGCTCGCGGCCCAATCGATCGACGGCCGCGTGATCGCCCGCGTCGCGACGCCCGCCGGACCGGCGCTCTCGCCGGCGCGCGTCGATCCCGACGAATCGCGGTCGCGGCGTTGGGACGCGATCGCGGCGAGGCACGACGCGGCCCTTGCGGCCTTGCGACCCTATTTCGAGCAGGACGCAGCCCTCGCGCGCGACTGACCCACGCGCCCGTCGGAGCGCCGCGGGGGACGAGCAGCCTGACGTCGGACCTCGAGGCGTCGAGGCGTCGAGGCGTCGAGGCGTCGAGGCGTCGAGGCGTCGAGGCGTCGAGGCGTCGAGGCGTCGAGGCGTC
>DATLRJ010000010.1:0-11059 GCA_035534715.1 Acidimicrobiales bacterium
GCGGCACGTCGCCGTCGTCCCCGGTCGCGAGCTGGCCGCGCACGCGCTCGACCGCGCGTGCGAGCCGCTCGGAGTCGAGAAGCCGCGCGCACCTCGCGGCGACGCCGAGCGCGAGCGCGCCGTTCGGCCGGAGCCCGGCGCGGTCGCGCGCGCGCCAGGTCGCGAGCGGCTCGACGACCGTCACCCGGCTCGCCGGTACCTCGTGGCCGGCGAAGCGGAGCGCGACGGTCGCGCTGGCGCCGAGCGCGGCGAGCGCGAGCGCGCCGGAGGCGAGCGTGGGGCCGTCGCGCGCGTCGACGAGGAGCCAGACGACGTCGTCGGAGGCGGTGCGGGCGGCGACGTGCACCACGTCGACGTGCCCCCAGCCCGTGACGAACGGGGCCGTGCCGTCGAGCACGTACCCGTCCCGGGCGGGCGTCGCCCGCAGCAGGGGCGGTCCGGGTCGCCGGAGCGCCCCGAACGCGACGCCGGCACGCCGGGTGCCGGCCGCGAGGGCACCGAGCCACTCGTCGCGCAGGTCGTCGGCCGCCGTCGCGAGCGCGCGGACGGCGTTGTGGTGCTGGGCCCAGACGAACGCGGTCGTGAGGCAGCCGCACGCGATCTCCTCGGCGACGCGCGCGTACGTCTCGGCGCTCGCGTCGAGGCCGCCGTGCGCGACCGGTGCGAGGATGCCGTAGAGGCCGGCCGCGGCGAGCGCGTCGAGCTGGCGGGTCGGGAAGCGCCCCGACCGGTCGACCGCCACGGCTTCGGGGAAGAGGAGCTCGTCCGCGACGCGGCGCGCGGCAGCGACGACCTGGGCGTCGGAGCCGTCCGTGGCCGGCCCGGCGGGCCCGCCCGCGTGCTCCGCGCTCGACGTGGGACCCATGGGGCGAAGCTACCGGTTCGCGTGTGGCACGGGCCCGCACCGCCCCGACCGGTACGCTCGCGACGTGGACAGTCGCGCAGCGTTCGACGCCCGGGCCGGCGCGCGGCGCGCGCTCGGCACGCGATGACCGTGGACGCGAAGGTCACGCTCCGCGACGTCGCCCGGCTCGCGGGCGTCCACGCCGCGACCGCCTCGCGCGCGCTCAACGCGGAGACCCGCTCGCTCGTGCGCTCCGAGACGGCGGCGCGCGTCGAGGACGCCGCCCGCGTGCTCGGCTATCGGCCCGACCATCTCGCCCGGAGCCTGAAGACCCGGCGCTCCTCGAGCGTCGGCGTCGTCGTTCCCGACCTCACGAACCCGCTGTTCCCCCCGATCGTCCGCGGCATCGAGGACTACCTCACGCCGAAGGGCTACGTCGCGCTGCTCGGGAACACCGACAACGACGACGACCGCGAGCGGCGGGTGATCGAGGGCATGCGCGACCGCTACATCGACGGTCTCGTCGTCGCGACCGCGCGCCGGCACAACCCGCTGCTCGTCGAGGCCTCCCGCAACGGCCTGCCGATCGTGCTCGTGAACCGCGTCGTCGACGACCACCTCCTGCCGTCGGTGTCGGTCGACGACCCGCTCGGCGCCCGCCAGGCCGTCGCGCACCTCGTCGGGCTCGGCCACCGGCACATCGCGCACATCGCCGGGCCGCAGGAGATCTCGACCGGCTACGGCCGCTACCGCGGCTACCTCGGCGGGATGGAGGCCGCAGGGATCGCGGTCGGGCCGCGCGACGTCGTGTTCGCGGAGACGTTCTCGGAGGCCGAGGGGTACCGCTGCGCCCGCAAGCTGATCGGACGGCGGCAGGCGCCGACCGCGATCGTGGCGGGCAACGACATGATCGCCCTCGGCGTGCTGCGCGCGCTCGCCGACGCGGGTCGCTCGTGCCCGGACGACGTCTCGCTCGTCGGCTTCAACGACATGCCGTTCATGGACCGGATCACGCCGCCGCTCACGACCGTCCGCCTTCCCCACTACGACGTCGGCGCCGCCGCGGCGCAGCTGCTCCTCGAGCGTCTCGCGGACCCCGGCGTCCCCGTGAAGATCCTCTACCTCCCGCCGGAGCTCGTCGTGCGGTCGTCGGCGACCCCGCCCCGCCCCGGCGCCTGACCGAGCGCCGCGCCGCGCCCCGGCCGGCCGGTGCCTCCCGCGGGCACGAGGGCGAGTCAGCGGGACAGCTGCGCGGCCATCCAGTCGGCGGTGAGCGGCCGGTGCCGGTAGACGACGTTCGCGCAGCCGTGGTTCCCGTCGTCGAGCATGACGAGGCGTGTCGGGCCGGAGGCCTCCTCGGTGAGGCGGACGGCGCCCTCCGGGGGGAAGAGGCGGTCGCGCGCGCCGAACACGACGAGCAACGGGCATCGGATCCTGCCTGCGACGCCCGACAGGTCGAGCGTGGCGGCGCGCTCGCGGGCCTCCTCGGCAGAGCGCGACCTGGAGCGCACGGCGAACGCGTCACGCGTGAGGCTCGGGAGCGCGTCCCACGATGGCCCGAGCGCGTACGGTCCCGACAGCGCGACGCACGCGCGCACCCGTTCGTCTCCCGAGGCGACGCGCGGCGCGTAGTACCCGCCGAGGCTCACCCCCCACACTCCGACGCGACTCGCGTCGATGCCCTCGCACCGCTCGAGGTGGTCGACGATCGCGCGGCCCGGGACCTCCCAGTCCGGGCGGATCGCGAGCGCGTGCTCGGCCTCGCCCTGGCCGGGGCCGTCGACCGAGAAGGTCGCGAGCCCGCGATCGAGGAAGGAGCGCTCGACGAGGCGGAGCTCCTCCTTCGTCGAGTCGAGCCCGGGAACGAGCACGACGACGGGGCGGGCGGGGCCGTGGGGGCGCCGGAGCACCCCGTAGAGGTGGGCGCCGTCGAAGGCGATGACGTGGCGCTCTCCCGGTGGGTCGAGCAGCGGCAGCGCGTCGGTGAGGCAGCGCACCGCGTGCTCGTGGGCTGCACGGGCCCGCGCCGCGTCGTGGACGAGGAGGAACTTGCCGAAGTGGTACGCGGTCGCGGCCTGCGCGAGGTGCTCCCCGGCGGAGAGGGAGCGACCGTCGGCGAGCGCGCTGCGGCCGAGGGCCTCGTGTCGCGCCCCGATCGCGCTCCACGCGTCGCACCACTGGTCCCAGCGGTCGATCGTGGCGGCGACCTCGGCGAAGTCGCTCGCGTCGACGCCGTTCGCGGTGAAGCGCGGCGACCAGTGCGCGATCGCGGTCTCGAGCTGAGCGTCCTGCACGTCCCCACCCCCGAAGGCGGCCCGACCCGGCGTGCCCGGAGCTCCGGGACCTCCGGCGCTACAGGCGCGCCCGGCCGGCAATGGTTGCACACGTTTGTAGCAGGGGCAACGTCGGGCCGCCCGATCGCCGCCGCAGGCCCGTTCCGGTCGGTTCGCGCACGGCGTGGTACTGCGCCGATCGCCCTTGACACCGTCCGACACGGGCGCGACATTGGCTGCAATCGATTGTGAGCCAGAGGGGGGCGGGAGTGTCGACGGCTGACCGCACGATCGGCTGGGTGGGTGCCGGCCGCATGGGGAGCGCGATGGTGCAGCGCCTGCTCGACCGGGGCTGCGATCTCGCGGTGTACAACCGCACGCGTTCGAAGCTCGACCCGCTCGTCGAGGCGGGTGCCAAGCCGGTCGACGCGCTGTCGGAGCTCGCGGGGCGCGACATCGTGTTCGTCACGGTCGGCTCATCGGACGACCTGCTCGCGGTCCTCGGCGCGAAGGGCGGGCTCCTCGACGCCGGCTCGGTGCCGTCCGTCGTGGTCGACTGCTCGACCGTGTCGGCCGAGGCCTCGGCTGAGGCGCGCGCGCTCGCCGCGGCGCGCGGCTCCGCGCTGCTCGCAGCGCCCGTGAGCGGCAACCCGAAGGTCGTCGCGGCGGGGCTGCTCACGATGGCGGTCTCCGGCCCGCGCGACGCGTTCGACGTGGCGGAGCCCTTCCTCGACATGATCGGCAACGGCGTGACCTACGTCGGCGAGGGCGAGGTCGCGCGTCTCGTGAAGATCTGCCACAACCTCTTCCTCGGAGTCGTCATCCAGTCGCTCGCCGAGATCGTCGTGCTCGCCGAGAAGGGCGGGGTCCGGCGCCAGGACCTCCTCGCGTTCGTGAACGACTCGGTCATGGGCTCGCTCTTCACGCGCTACAAGACCCCGGCGCTCGTGAACCTGGACTTCACGCCGACGTTCACGACCAAGCTGCTGCGAAAGGACTTCGACCTCGGTCTCGCGGCCGCGCGCGAGTCGGGCGTCGCGATGCCGGTCGCCGCGCTCGTGCAGCAGCTCGTGCAGGCGGGGATCGGCGAGGGGATCGGGGACGTGGACTTCGCCGCGCTCATCCAGCTCACCGCCCGCGCCGCGGGCCTCGAGCTCGCGAGCGAGGATGCGTTGGTCGCCGACGGGCTCTCGGCGGGCAGGCGAGCAGCGGGGACATGAGCCCCCGGCCCGCGCCTCGGGAGGCGGGCCGGACAATCAGCAGCACCAGCCGGGGGAGACGCCTTCGGGCACGACCACAAGGAGATGCGACACGATGCATGGGGGGATCTCTAGGAGGAAGCTCACGGCCGCGGGCCTGGGCTCGCTGATCACGGCGGGTGCGCTCGCCGGCGGGCTCGTCGCGAGCAGTGCCGGCGCGGCCGACCACGCCGCGCCGAAGGCGGCCACGCCGATCACAATCGGTGTGTCGCTCTCGCTGTCGGGCGACTTCTCCGCCGACGGCCAGGCGTTCCAGCGCGGCTACCAGCTCTGGGCGAAGGACGTGAACCGCGCCGGCGGCCTGCTCGGCCGCCCGGTCAAGCTCGACATCGTGTCGGACGCCTCGAGCCCGACGCAGGTCGTGACGAACTACCAGAAGCTGATCTCCGTCAACCACGTGAACCTGCTCTTCGGGCCGTTCTCGACCTTGCTCACGGTGCCGGCGTCGAAGATCGCGTACCGCTTCGGGTACGCGCTCGTCGAGGGCGCCGGTGGCGCGCCGGCGGTGTTCGCGAACGGGCTCCACAACGTGTTCGACGTGAGCCTCCCGGTCGTCGACAACCTCGTGCAGTTCGCGAAGTGGATCGCGTCGATGCCGGCGAGCCAGCGGCCGAAGACCGCGGCGTACCCGACGTCGAACGACCCGTTCACCGAGCCGCAGATCGCACCTGCACAGCGGATCCTCCAGAAGGCCGGCGTGAAGACGGTCTACTCGAAGGTCTTCCCCGCGGAGGTGACGGACTACACGCCGATCGCGGACGCTGTCGCCGCCTCGCACGCGCAGGTCGTCGTCCTCGGGTCGGTCGACGTCCCGACCGTGTCGTCGTTCATCCAGGCCTTCGCCCAGCAGCACTACAACCCGAAGGCGTTCATCGCGACCGGTGGGCCCGACCAGGGAGCCGCCTTCGTCAAGGCGGTCGGCGCGTCGAACACGAACGGCGTGATGGTGCCGAACGGCTGGTACCCGGGCTACGCGAACGCGTCGAGTCGCAAGATGGTCTCCGAGTACGTGAAGCAGTACGGCGGGACGGCGTCGGGCATCAACTCCGACGTCGCCGAGGCCTACTCGGTCGGCCAGGTCGTCGCACAGGCGGTCACCGCGACGAAGAGCCTCGACAACGCGAAGCTCATCGCCTACATGCACGGAAACCACACGTTCTCGAGCGTTCAGGGGCCGGTGAAGTTCGACAAGCTCGGCGAGAACGGTGCGGCGGCGGCCTTCGCGTTCCAGTGGCAGAAGGGGAAGTTCGTCCAGGTCCTCCCGGCGCACGACTCCAACTCGGTGAAGATCCAGTACCCCAAGGCCAACTGGGGTAGCTGATCTCATGGGGTCATCGATCGTTCAGGCGATTATCGACGGGGTGCTGACCGGGGGCGTGTACGCGCTGATGGCAGCGGGGCTCACGCTGATCTTCGGGGTGATGGACATCATCAACGTCGCCCAGGGAATCTTCGTGATCCTCGGTGCCTACTTGAGCTACTCGCTCTCGGTGCACGCCGGGATCGACCCGTTCCTCGGGCTGCTGATCACGATCCCGGCGCTGTTCGTCGTCGGGATCGGGGTCGAGTGGGGCTTCATGCGCAGGCTGAAGGAGGGTGACCGCACCGCGATGTCCATCCTCGTCACCTACGCGGTCTCGATCGTCATCGAAGGCGTGCTGAACATCTCGTTCACCGTCAACTATGTCCAGATCCACGCCTGGTACGTGAACCGATCGGTGCACCTCCTCGGGTTCTACCTGCCGTACATCTACGTGTTCGGCTTCGTCTTGGCGGCCGTGCTGCTCATCGCCCTCTACGCGCTCTTGTACCGCACGCGTTTCGGGGCGAGCGTCCGGGCCTCGTTGCAGGACCGGACGGCAGCACGGCTCGTCGGGATCGACGTCCGGCGCGTCTCGACGATCTCGTTCGGGATCGGCGTCGCGGTGACGGCCGCCGGGGGGATGGTGTTCGGCGCGACGAACGCGTTCAACGCGTCGACGAGCTACGACCTCATCTCCCGGCTGCTCGCGATCGTGATCCTCGGCGGCCTCGGCTCCATGGGCGGGGCACTCGTCGCCGCGGTGTTCATGCTCGTGCTCGAGGACGTCGTCGCGGTCGCGTGGTCGCCGATCTGGGCGACCGCGGTGTTCTTCGCCGCCCTCGTCGTCGTGCTCTCGATCCGACCTGCCGGCCTGTTCGGCCGGCAGGTCGCGAGGGCCCAGTGAGCGCGCGCCGGGAGTCCGGCGTCGCCGCGTCCCCGGACGCGCCCGCCGTGCCGCTCGGAGGCAGCGGCCGGCGCCGCGCCGCGATCGGCGCGGCGTGGATCGCCTTCGGTGCCGCCCTCATCGTGTTCCCCGTCGTGTTCTCGAACCCGACGGTCACGACGATCGGCGTGTTCACGCTCGTCTACATGACCTCCGCGACCGCGTGGAACGGCTTCGCGGGCTTCTCCGGCTACGTGCCGCTCGGCCACGCGGTGTTCTTCGGGGTCGGTGGCTACACGCTGGCGCTCGTCGCGCTGCACCTGAACATGGCCGGCGGCTACGCGATGTTCGCCCTGGTCCCGCTCGGCGGCATCGCGGCCGCCGTCATCGCAGTGCCGTTCGGTCTCATCGCGCTGCGCACCAGGCGGCACACCTTCGTGGTCATCACGATCGCGGTCTTCTTCATCGTCCAGCTGCTCGCGTTCAACCTCGGGTTCACGCAAGGGTCGTCCGGGGTGCAGATCCCGACGCCGCTGTGGACCGCGGCCACGTTCAACGACCGCTTCTACTACGCCGCGCTCATCGTGCTCGCGCTCGCCGTGCTCGTCGTATGGGGAATCCGCCGCTCGCGCTTCGGGCTGCAGCTCCTCGCGATCCGCGACGACGAGGACCGGGCCCGGGGACTCGGCGTGAAGGTGCAGCGCGTGAAGCTCGTCGGCTTCGTGCTGTCGGGCGTGACGGTCGGGATGGCCGGCGGGATCTACGCCTTCTTCGTCGGGCAGATCTACCCGCAGTTCGCGTTCGACCCGCTGTTCGACGTGACCGTCGCGCTCATGGCGTTCTTCGGGGGACTCGGAACGATCTCCGGTCCGCTGCTCGGCGCGCTGCTGCTCGAGCCGATCCAGCAGTACCTCACGCTGCAGTACTCGGTCGGCTCGCTCTACCTCATCATCTACGGCGCGCTGTTCCTCGTCGTGATCCTCGCGATGCCCCGGGGCGTCATCCCGACCGCGGGCGAGTACCTCCAGATGCGCCGTGCGCGCCGGGTCGAGCGCGCCGACGGCCGCAGCCCGGCGGCGACCCCGTCGGTCGAGGTCGCCCCGCTCGGCCGGGCCTCGCGATGAGCGCGCACCTCGAGGTCGAGGGCGTCTCGAAGGCGTTCGGCGGGCTGCGCGCGCTCTCCCTCTGCTCGCTCAGTGTCGAGAAGGGGTCGATCGCGGGCCTCATCGGACCGAACGGCTCGGGAAAGACGACGCTGTTCAACGTCATCACCGGCTACGTACGCCCGGACGCGGGGACGGTGACGCTCGGCGGCACGCCGATCACCTCGGCGCGGCCCGACGAGGTCTTCGCGCTCGGGCTCGGGCGGACGTTCCAGCTCACCCGGATCTTCGCGCGCCTCACGGTCCTCGAGAACATGCTCGTCGCGACCCAGCGGAAGGAAGGCTGGCTGCGCAGCGTCGCCCGACCCGCGGCGTCGAGCGCAGAGCAGCGCCGGGCGATCGAGCTTCTCGACTTCGTCGGCCTGACCCGGCTCGCGAGCGCCAAGGCCGGAACGCTCTCCTACGGGCAGCGCAAGCTCCTCGAGCTCGCGTACGTCCTCGTCGCCGACCCGTCGGTGATCCTGCTCGACGAGCCCGCCGGCGGTGTGAACCCGACCCTGATCAACGAGATCCGCGAGCGGATCCTCGCGCTGAACTCCGAAGGCAAGACGTTCCTCGTCGTCGAGCACAACATGGAGTTCGTCATGGGGCTTTGCCACACGGTCACGGTCATGCACCAGGGGAGCGCGATCGTGACCGGGACGCCCGACGCGGTCCGGTCGGACCCGCGCGTGCTCGACGCCTACCTCGGTGGCGGGGAGGAGCAGGACGATGACATCGCCGTCGGCTGAGCGACCGGGGCAGTCCCCGGCGGCGCCCGGCGTGCTGCTGAGCCTGGACGGAGTCGTCGCGGGATACGGCGGCGGCGACGTGCTGAAGGGCGTGACGTTCGACGTGCACGAGGGGGGGATCACCTGCATCGTGGGGCCGAACGGGGCGGGCAAGTCGACGCTGCTCGCGGCCGTGAGCGGGATCCTGCGACCGCGGCTCGGTTCGATCTCGTTCCGCGGGGAGAACCTCGTCGGAAGCTCGCCTCGCGCGATCCTCGAGCGCGGGATCGTCCAGGTTCCCCAGAACCACAGCCTGTTCCGCGAGATGTCGGTGCGCGAGAACGTCGAGATGGGCGCGTTCCTCGTGCGCGACCGGAGAGTGGTCGCCGAGCGCCTCGAGCGCATCACCTCGCTCTTCCCGATCGTCGCGCAGCGCGCCCGCGACAAGGCCGGGAGCCTGTCCGGTGGCCAGCAGCGCCTCGTCGAGTTCGCGCGCTGCCTGATGCTCGACCCCGCGCTCGTGGTGCTCGACGAGCCGTCGATGGGGCTCGACCCGAAGACGCTCCGCTCGATGTTCGAGACCGTCCGGCTCATGCACGCCGACGGCCGGACGATCCTGCTCGTCGAGCAGAACGCGCGGGCCGGCCTGCGGCTCGCGACCCACGGCGTCGTGCTCGAGAACGGGCGCGTCCGCCTCACGGGGACGGGCCGCGAGGTCCTCGAGCACCCCGAGATCGGCGCGCTGTACCTCGGCGGCGCGGTCGCGCCGGAACCTGCCCGGTCGTGAGCCTCGGCATCGGTCCGGGGCGCGGAGGCGTCGAGGCGCAGCCGGTCGTCGGCGTCCGTGCGTGCTCCGCCATGTGCGCAGCGCACGGTGCGCGCGGCCTCGCCGGACGAGACCGTGCGGTGCCATCGGCGCCCGTGCCCGCGCCCTTCTCGCCGCGGCGCGCGACAAGATGGGTCGGTAGGCGCGATGACACGTGACGGAGGTCCGATGACGAGCCCGCAGATTCCCGCGCGACCGCACGCCCCTGGGCGAATGTCGGTCGACTTCGAGCAGCGCGTCGACTTCGACCGCCTGCGCGAGTACCGCCTCGGGCGGGCGCGCGAGGCGCTCGAGCGGTCCGAGCTCGGCGCGCTGCTCTGCTTCGACGTGAACAACGTGCGCTACCTCACGTCGACCCAGATCGGCGAGTGGGTCCGGGACAAGGTCTGCCGCTACGCGCTCCTCGCGTCCGGCGGCGAGCCGATGATCTGGGACTTCGGATCGGCGGCCAAGCACCACCGCCTCTATGCGCCGTGGCTCGCCCCCGAGAACTCGCGCGCCGGCATGCTCGGTCTGCGCGGCTCGGTCGCCCCGGACGCGGGGCTCATGGACGCGGCGGCGGCAGAGCTCAAGGCGCTGCTCGACGACGCCGGCGTCGGCGACGCTCCGGTCGGCGTCGACATCGCCGAGGTGCCGATGCTGCGCGCGCTCGAGCGCGCGGGGATCGACGTGCGCGACGGCCAGCAGGTCATGCTCGACGCGCGGGAGATCAAGTCGCACGACGAGCTCCTGCTGCTCACGATGTCGGCCGCGATGGTCGACGGCGCGTACCAGCTCATCTCCGAGATCCTGAAGCCGGGGATCCGGGAGAACGAGGTCGTGGCTGCGGCGAACGACTACCTCTACCGCCAGGGATCGGACGACGTCGAGGCGATCAACGCGGTCTCGGGCGAGCGCTGCAGCCCGCACCCGCACAACTTCTCCGACCGGCTCATCCGACCTGGCGACCAGGCGTTCTTCGACATCATCCAGTCCTACAACGGCTACCGGACCTGCTACTACCGGACGTTCGGCGTCGGGCGCGCGACGACCTCGCAGCGCGACGCCTACACGCGGGCGCGCGAGTGGATCGACGCGGCGATCGCGCTCGTGAAGCCGGGCGTCGGCACGGACGAGCTCGCGCAGGTCTGGCCCCGTGCCGACGAGTTCGGCTTCGAGAACGAGATGGAGGCCTTCGGGCTGCAGTTCGGCCACGGCCTCGGCCTCGCGCTGCACGAGCGGCCGATCGTCTCGCGGCTCAACTCGCTCGACCACCCGATCGAGCTGAAGGAGGGCATGGTCTTCGCGCTCGAGACGTACTGCCCCGCGTCGGACGGGTACTCCGCCGCGCGGATCGAGGAGGAGATCATCGTGACCGCGGACGGTCCGCGCGTGATCACGCTGTTCCCCGCGGACGAGCTGTTCGTGGCCAACGAGTACTGAACCGTCCGCCGCGAGCGCGCGGCGCGCCTCGTGGAGGGGCGCGCGCCGGGCGGTCGGCGGAGAAGCGTCATACGGGCGTCCCGTTCGTGGGTCGCACGGTCGAACCACGAACGCGAAGGAGGGACCGATGTTCGGACAGCGTGCGCCGGTGCACGACGAGGGGCCCGAGACCGCCGCCGAGAAGGCGCCCGTCCCGGTCGCCGATCGCGCGACCCGCCTCGCCCTCTACCGCAGGATGTACGAGATGCGCGCGTTCGAGAAGCGCGCCTACGACCTGTTCCTCTCCGGGCTCGTGAAGGGCACGAGCCACCTCGGCCTCGGCCAGGAGGCGATCGCGGCGGGCTTCGGGGAAGCGATGCGCGCGGACGACTACAGC
>DATLRJ010000011.1:0-46030 GCA_035534715.1 Acidimicrobiales bacterium
GCTGCGCGTCCACTTCCCCGAACCGGGCTTCCTCACGCCACACCTCGAGAGCTGCCTCGCACTGTGGACGGTCGACGAGTTCGAGAAGGAGATCGAGCTGCAGCGCGCGCTCGCGGAGCAAGACGCGGTCAGACGCAACGCCGTACGCGACTGGTCGGCAGCAGTCTTCGAGGCCGAGATCGATCGGCAAGGCAGGATGGCGATCCCCGGGCACCTGCGTGCCTACGCGTCACTCGACCAAGAGGTGCTCGTGGTGGGAATGATCAACCGCGTCGAGCTTTGGTCGCCGCGCCTGTGGGCGCAAAAGGACACCGGCGCCGCGCCGAGCGGCACGTCGGCAGCACCGGCGAGCTGACGGTGGCGGCGGATCCCTGTGTCCGGACCTGTTCCTCGCACCGCCCGGCACGTCGGCCCGGCCGTGCCTTGCCCATCCCCAGCTTCCCGGCCGCCAGGAGGGCCGATCCTCAGACCCCTCTCTCCGCCGGTCTTCGTCTCTCCGGCGAGGCGACCGCCTCGCCCGCGGCCGGGAGGCTGAGGATGGGCAACGACTTCACACACGTGCCCGTCATGCTCGACGAGGTGCTCGAGGTCTTCGACGACCTTCGGGACGGCCTCGCGATCGACGCGACGGTCGGCGGTGCCGGCCATGCGCAGGCGATGCTCGAGGCGCACCCGGGATGGGACCTCGTCGGGATCGACCGGGACCCCGACGCGGTCGCCGCGGCGACGGCGCGCCTCGCTCCATTCGGCACCCGCGCGAGCGTGTACCGCGCACGCTTCGACGACCTGCGTGCCGTCATCGCGTCGAGCGCGGCCGTCGCCCGCCCGATCGTCGCCGTGCTCTTCGACCTCGGCGTGAGCTCTCACCAGCTCGACCTCGCGGACCGCGGCTTCTCCTATCGATCGGACGGTCCGCTCGACATGCGGATGGACCCCGACGAGCCGCGTCGCGCAGCGGACGTCGTGAACGGCGAAGGCGAGGGCGCGCTTGCCGCGCTGTTCACCGAGCACGGCGAGGAGAGGTTCGCCCGGCGCATCGCGAGGGCGATCGTCGCTCATCGACCGGTCGAGTCGACGACACAGCTCGCCGAGATCGTTGCCGGAGCGATACCGGCCGCGGCGCGCCGGCGCGGCCACCCCGCGCGCCGAGTGTTCCAGGCTCTACGGGTCGCTGTGAACGCGGAGCTCGAGCTGCTCGGGCCCGCGCTCGACGACGCGATATCCCTCCTCGCGCCCGGCGGGCGCATCGTCGTCCTCGCCTACCACTCTGGCGAGGACCGGCTCGTGAAGCAGCGCTTGCGGCTCGCGGCGACGGGAGGCTGCGTATGTCCTCCGGGCCTGCCGTGCGCATGCGGGGCGGAGGCGACGGTGCGGCTCCTCACGCGCGGGGCGCGTATGGCGACGCCGGGGGAGATCGCGGCGAACCGCCGAGCGGAGAGCGTGAGGATGCGCAGCGCGGAGCGGCTCGCGAGTGGTCGTAGCTCGCGAATGGGATGGGCATGACTGCGACGCAGGCGCGGTCGGCGACATCCGACGCGACGCAGGCGCGCGGGACGAGGCTGCGGACCGACGAGCGTGAGCGGCGCGCCGGTCGCGACCCCGCGGAGCAGCGCCGAGAGGCCTTCCGCGTCCTCGGGCCGCGCGAGCTCGCAGAGCGGACGCGTCGCCGGCAGGTCGGCCGGCTCGCGGCCGTGTCGGCTGCCGTGCTCGCTGCGGCTCTCCTGTCGGTCGCCGGCGCCCAGGCGCTCGTCGCGGCCCGACAGGTACGTCTCGACGCGCTCCAGCAGGAGCTCGCGTCCGCGGTCACGACGAACCAGAGCCTCCAGGTGAGTCGTGCGACCCTCGAGTCGCCGAGCCGGATCGTCTCGACAGCGCAGCGCCGGCTGAGGATGGTCTCGCCGGGCACCGTCTCGTATCTCGCGCCGGTCGATCCCGGACCGTCGGTCTCGGCCGGCGCAGCGTCGATCCCGATCCCCCCCGCGTCGACACCCTTCCCGCACCGCGCGTCCGCCGGTGGCGGTCGCGCCGTGCGGGGCGCTCCCAACCGCCGCGCCCCGAGCGGCGCGGCGCGGGGATGAGCCGCACGCCGGTAGCGACACGGGCCGGCGCCGCGCGGCGCACCGCCCCTCCCGGGCCTCGGAACGCGCAGCACGCCCGCCGCAGCCATCGCCATCGGATGCGGCGCCACCGGATCGTGGCGCTCGGTATCGGGATCGCCCTCGTGTCGCTCGTGCTCAAGCTCGCGGTCGTCCAAGTCCTCGACGGGCCGCGTTACGCGGCGTACGCGGCGAGCGAGGTTCGTCAGACGGTGACCCTTCCTGCCACGCGCGGAGCGATCTACGACCGATCGGGACGGCTGCTCGCGGCCTCGATGCCGACGGTCGACGTCGTCGCCGACGACCTGCTCGTCTCGGGACCCGCGACCGTCGCCTCCGAGCTCGCCCCCTTGCTTGCGTCGCGTGCCGCGTCCCTCGCCGTCGAGCTGTCGCGGCACAGCGGCTATGTCGTCCTCGCTCGACAGGTCGAGCCGAGCGTCGAGTCGAAGATCGCCTCCCTCGCCATCAACGGGATCACCTTCCAGCCCGACCCGAAGCGCGTCTACGTCGACCCGTCCGTGTTCGAGCCTGTTCTCGGAGGCGTCTACGCGTCCGGCCACGGAGACGCCGGGGTCGAGTACGCGTACGACCGGGAGCTGTCGGGACGCGCAGGGAGGGAGGTGGTCCCGGAGTCGGCTGCGGGCACGCCGCTGCCCGGGTCGCCCGCGCAGGTCGTCCCCGCACGCCAGGGTTCCGCGCTCGTCCTCACGCTCGATGAGCCGCTCCAGGTCGAGGCCACGAACGACGTCGCGGCCGAGATGGCGCGGACCGGGGCGCGAAGCGGGATCGCGATCGTCGAGGACGCGCACACGGGAGCGATCCTCGCGATGGTCGACCTCGTGCGGGGGCCGAAGGGCGCGATCGAGCCCGCGCCGTCGAACCTCGCGCTCACCGCCGTGTACCAGCCGGGCTCGGTCATGAAGCTGGCGACGTTCTCGTTCGCGCTGCAGGATCGCCTCATCACGCCGCGCTCGACGTTCGTCGTCCCGTACGAGATCGACATCGGGGGATACTGGTTCCAGGACGCGGAGTTCCATCCCACCCAAGTCATGCCCGCCACCCAGATCCTCGCCCAGTCGTCGAACGTCGGGACGATCAAGGTCTCGCGCCTTCTCGGTCCCGAGCGTCTCTACCGGGCGCTGCGCACGCTCGGGTTCGGATCGCCGAGCGGTCTCTCGTGGCCCGGGGAGTCGCCCGGGATCATCGGGTCGCCGGCGACGTGGTACGGGTCGTCGCTCGGCTCGGTGCCGATCGGCACCGGCGAGGCTGTGACACCGATGCAGGTGCTTGACGCGTACAACGCCGTCGCGGACGGCGGCGTGCTGCTTACACCCCGGGTCGTCGCGGGGACGGCAGCCGCGGACGGGACCGAGCACCTCGCGACGCACCCGAGTGGCCATCGAGTGCTCGACGCGTCGACGGTTCGGGAGATCGTCCCGATGCTCGACCTCGTCGTGCAGGACGGGACGGCCGTCCTCGCGCACATCCCGGGCTATACGGTCGCGGGCAAGACGGGCACGGCGCAGGTCGTGAACGCGACGGGGACCGGTTACGTCCCCGGCGACTGGAACGCGACCTTCGTGGGCTTCGTGCCCGCTCAGGCACCCCAGCTGACCGGTATCGTCGTCCTCAACCACCCGACGCCGATCTACGGCGGCTCGGTGTCGGCGCCGGTGTTCGCCGAGATCATGCGATACGCGCTGCGCCACTTCGGCGTCGCTCCGTCCGCACCGTCGACGACCGTGGCCCCGGCCGGTTGAGCACCGCCGCGGTGGACCAGGAGCAGATCGCCGTGCCCATGGAGCAGAGGTCCGTGCCCCTCGACGTGATCGTCGACCGGGTCGCGCCGCTCGCCACGCTCGGTGACACCTCCGGTGTCGAGGTGACCGGCGTCGTCTTCCGCGACGTCGACTCGATGGCTGGCTCGCTCTACTGCTGCATCCCCGGCGAGCGGTTCGACGGGCACGCGTTCGCCTCCGCGGCGCGACGCGCCGGAGCGGTCGCGTTCCTCTGCGAGCACTCGCTCGGCGACGACGTCGGTGGAGCGGTGCAGCTGGTCGTCCCCCCGGGAGAGGCCCGAGCGGCGATGGCACGGGCCGCGTGCTCGTTCTACGGTGACCCCGCGACCTCGCTCGCGGTCGTCGGGGTTACGGGGACGAACGGCAAGACCACGACGACCTACCTGCTCCGGTCGATCCTCGACCAGCACGGGTGGCGTTCGGGCGTCGTCGGCACTCTCGACGGCGCACGGACCACACCGGAAGCGCCCGAGCTCCAGCTCGCGCTCGCGCGCTTTCGTGACAGCGGCTGCGCGGCTGCAGCGATCGAGGTCACCAGCCACGCGCTGCTCCAGCGGCGCGTCGACGGGATCTGCTTCGACGTCGCGGTATTCACGAATCTCAGCCAGGACCATCTCGACTTCCACGGCACGATGGAGTCGTACTTCGCCGCGAAGTCGCTGCTCTTCGAGCCTGACCGATCGCGGCTCGCGGTCGTCGACGTCGACGACGCCTACGGTCGCCGGCTCGCGGATCGGGCCGGGATCGAGACCGTGACGTACTCGCTGAGCGACGCCGCGGACCTCGAGGTCGCAGCAACCTCGAGCCGGTTCCTGCTCCGCGGCCGGCCCGTCCGCCTCGGCCTCGGGGGGGCGTTCAACGTCGCCAACGCGCTCGGGGCCGCCGCTGCGGCGCACGCTCTCGGCGTCGGCGAGGACGCGATCGTCGCTGGCCTCGAGTCGGCGCGAACCGTCCCCGGTCGGTTCGAGATCCTCGAGAGCATCGACGGAGTGACGGTCGTCGTCGACTACGCGCACACGCCGGCCGCACTCGAGCAGGTGCTCGGTGCGGCCCGCTCCGCCGTCGTCGAGGGTCCCGCGAGCAGCGCGGCGCCGGCCGAGGGCGTGGCGCGTGCAGGTCGCGTTGTCGTCGTGTTCGGAGCGGGCGGCGAGCGCGACCGCGGCAAGCGGCCCGCAATGGGCGCGGTCGCCTCGCGCCTCGCAGACATCGTCGTCCTCACCTCGGACAACCCGCGCAGCGAGTCTGCCGCGGCAATCGCAGACGAGATCCGCGCCGGGATATCCGACGGCGCGCGGTGCTACGTCGAGCTCGACAGGCGAGCCGCGATCGCCTACGCGCTCGAGTCCGCCCGGGGTGGGGACGTCGTCGTGGTCGCCGGCAAGGGGCACGAGGCGAGCCAGCAGCTCGCGGGACGCTCGCTTCCCTTCGACGACCGAGCGGTCGTGCGCACGGAGCTCGAGCGCCAGGGGCGCGCACTTCCGCGCTGGGCGTCGCCACCGCTCGCCGGGGGCGCCTCGTGATCGCGATCTTCACGGCCGGGGGTGTCGCGATACTCGTCGCCGGCTTCGGCACGCCACTCCTGCTCCGCTGGCTCACGAGGCTCAGCATCGGTCAGCACATCCGTGAGGACGGTCCCGCGATCCACCTCATCAAGGCCGGCACGCCGACGATGGGCGGCATCGCGATGATCGCGGCCGTCGTCGCCGGCTACGTGCTCGGCCACGTCGGCACGCACATCGAGTTCACCGTGCCTGGATTCCTCGTGATCGCGGCCTTCGTCCTCGGTGGCGGTATCGGGCTCGCCGACGACTGGCTGAAGGTCCGGCGCCGCCGGAGTCTCGGCCTCAACAAGCGCGCGAAGCTCGCGTTGCAGGTGCTCCTCGCAGTCGCGTTCGCGCTCGGGTCGCTCTACTGGGCCCACGCGGGGACGGCGCTCGCGTTCTCCCGGTACGACGTCCCGGGGATCGAGCTCGGCGCGGGCGCCTGGATCGTCTGGGCCGTCTTCGTCGTCGTGAGCGAGGCGAACGCGGTCAACCTCACCGACGGGCTCGACGTGCTCGCGGCCGGGTCATCGGGGATCGTGTGCACCTGCGTCGCGTTCATCGGCTACTGGCAGTACCGCCAGTACGCGGTCTACCGGATACCGCGACCCCACGCGATAGACCTCGCGGTCGCGGCGGTATCGATGGCCGGTGCGTGCGTCGGCTTTCTGTGGTGGAACGCGGCCCCCGCTCGGATATTCATGGGCGACACCGGATCGCTCGCGATCGGCACCGGGCTCGCGTGCCTCGCCCTCGAGATGAACATCGCCCTCCTGCTACCGATCATCGGCGGCCTGTTCCTCGTCGTGACGCTCTCGGTCGTGATCCAGATCGTGAGCTTTCGCGTCTTCCACACCCGCGTGTTCCGCATGGCGCCGCTCCACCACCACTTCGAGCTCGGCGGTTGGCCCGAGACGACGGTCATCGTGAGGTTCTGGATCTTCGCCGCACTGTGCAGCGGGCTCGGGCTCGGGGTGTTCTACGCGGACTTTCTCGGCGTCAGGCCGCACGGGTGACGGGGTCCCGGTCGGCAGCGGACGGCGTCGTCCTTCCCGGACGCGTGCTCGTCGTCGGGTTCGCGCGCACGGGCGTGGCGGTCGCGGGCGTGCTCCGGCGGAGGGGTGTGACCGTGCTCGCCGTCGACGACGACCCGTCGGCTGCGACGTTCGCGACGGCTCGACGGTCAGCGGTCGAGCTCGTCGCCGCGCCGACGCCGGACGAGCTCGCGCGCCTCGCAGGTCGAGCGGAGCTCGTCGTCGTGAGCCCTGGCGTCCCGCCCTCCCATCCGATCTTCGCGGTCGCGGCCGATGTGCCCGTGATCTCCGAGATCGAGCTCGCGGGCCGGCTCGGCGGGCCGGAGATCATCGCGATCACAGGTACCAACGGCAAGACGACCGTCACCTCGCTCGTCGCGTCGATGCTCTCGAAATCCGGTCGCGCCACGCGGGCCGCCGGGAACATCGGCTACCCGCTCGTCGAGGCCGTGGACGAGCCTGGGCTCGACGTCGTCGTCGCGGAGGTCTCCTCGTTCCAGCTCGCCCTCACGACGAGCTTCCGGCCGTCTGTCGGAGCGTGGCTCAACCTGGCCGAGGACCACCTCGACTGGCACCGTGACCTCGAGGAGTACGCGGACGCGAAGGGTCGCATCTGGGCAAACCAGGACGCGCGGGATGTCGCGGTCGCGAACGCCGAGGACGCAGTCGTGCTCGAGCGAGCCCGTCGATCATCGGCGCGGCTCGTCACCTTCGGCGAGCGCTCGGGTGACTTCCGAGGCGTGTCCGGCCGCCTCCTCGGGCCGGGGGACCTCGAATGGGCCTCGCTCTCCGACCTGCCGCGCGCAATGCCGCACGACGTCGCGAACTCGCTCGCCGCGCTCGCCGTCGCGAGCTCCGCGGGCGGGTCTCCCGACGCGTGCCGTGCGGCGCTGCGCGAGGAGGTGCAGCTCCCTCACCGCGTCGAGCTCGTCGCGACGATCGGCGGCGTCAGGTACGTGGACGACTCGAAGGCGACGACGCCTTCTGCCGTCGTCGCCGCTCTCGCGGGTTTCGATTCGGTCGTGCTTCTCGCAGGTGGGCGCAACAAGGGCCTCGACCTCGCGGCGATCGCCTCCGCCGCGAGTGCCGGCGGCGCGCGCGGCCGGCGGGTCGCGCGCCTGCGCGGCGTCGTCGCGATCGGGGAGGCGGCTCGTGAGGTCGAAGTCGCGTTCGCAGGGCTCGCGCCCGTCGTCGGCGCGCCGACGATGCACGACGCGGTCGCGGCAGCCCGCGATCTCGCCGAGGTGGGCGACGCGGTCCTCCTCTCGCCCGGGTGCGCCTCGTTCGACTGGTACCGGTCGTACGAGGAGCGGGGCGCGGACTTCGCACGCGAGGTGCGAGCTCTTGTGCCGCTCGGCACCGGGAGAGCCTGACGTGGCCGCGACACCCCGCACGCCGGCGCTCCGTCTCCTGCCGGGTCGTGTGTCGGCAGCTGCGCGCCCGGCGCGCACGGCCTCCCCGGCGCGCACGGCCTCCCCGGCGCGCACGGCCTCCCCGGCGCGCACGGCCTCCCCGGTCGTCGACGAGTCGCGTCGCGACGCCGCGCTGCTTCGCTTCGTCGTCGCATGCCTGTGCGCGTTCGGGCTCGTGATGGTGCTCGCCTCGTCGTCGGTCGACTCGATCGTGCAGTACGGATCGCCCTGGTCGCTGTTCGAGCATCAGGCGATGTGGACGGTGATCGGAACGTTCGTGTTCGCCCTCGGCGCGCGCGTGCGGCTCGAGCGGATCCGGCGGCTCACGGTGCCTCTTCTCGCCGCGACGACGGGGCTGCTCATCGTCGTGCTTGTGCCGCACCTCGGCAAGACAGCGGGCGGATCCAGTCGGTGGATCGGATTCGGTCCCTTCACCCTCCAGCCCTCCGAGCTCATGAAGCTCGCGTTCGCGCTGTTCGCGGCCGATCTCGTCGCGCGGCGGGAGCACTCGCTTGACCACGCCCGCGACCTCGTGCGTCCCCTCGGGATCGTCCTCGCGTTCGTCGGCGTGCTCATCTTGAAGCAACCCGACATGGGGACCGCGGTCGTGCTCGTCTGCATGACCGCAGGAGCGTTGTTCGTCGCGGGCCTGGACCGCCGGCTCCTCGGTGCCGCGCTCGTGGTCGCGTCAGTCCTCGGCGGCGGACTCGCGCTCGCTGTGCCGTACCGCAGGGCACGACTGCTGTCCTTCCTGAACCCGTTCGGCCACGCGTCGACAACCGGTTATCAGGTCGTCCAGTCGCTCGTCACGCTTGGCTCGGGGCACGTCGCCGGTGCGGGAGTGGGGAGCTCGCCCGCGATCTGGGGATGGTTGCCGAACGCGCAGACCGACTTCGTGTTCGCGGTGGTCGGCAACCAGCTCGGGCTCGTCGGCTGCGTGCTCGTCGTCGCCACGTTCGCGTTCCTCGGATGGCTCGGCCTTCGTGTCGCGGCGCGTACCGAGGATCGCTTCGCGAGCCTCCTCGCGGCGACGATCACGTGCTGGGTGGTAAGCCAGGCGATGATCAATATCGGTGGCGTCGTCGGAGCCATGCCCGAGACGGGCATCCCGCTGCCCTTCGTCACCGCTGGTGGATCTTCTCTCGTCGTGCTGCTCGCCGCGATGGGCCTGCTCGTCAACGTCGCCCGCCATCCGCGCGCCGCGGGGAGCCGCCGATGAGCGCCGCTCGAACGCGGTGCGACGTCGTCGTGAGCGGCGGGGGCACGGCAGGCCACGTGCTACCGGCGATCACGGTGGCACGTGCCCTCGTCGACGCGGGGCATCCCGCGTCTGCGGTCCACTTCGTCGGCTCGGCCCGTGGCATGGAGTCGCGCCTCGTGCCCGAAGCCGGCTTCACCGTGACGCTGCTCCCCGGGCGGGGCATCGAGCGCTCGGTGTCGGCGCGCAGCGCGCGTGCGATCGCGGAGATGTGCGTCGCGACGGTGATGGCCGTCGCGGTGCTCGCTCGCTTGCGGCCGCTCGTCGTCGTCGCGGTCGCCGGTTACGCGAGCGTCCCCGGGGCCGTGGCGGCGTATCTCCTGCGGATCCCCGTCGTCGTCGTGAACATCGATTCGGTGCCCGGGGCGGCGAACCGACTCGTCGGCCGGTTCGCGGCGGCGAGCGCGGTCGCGTGGCCCGGCACCGACCTGCCGCGCGCCATCGTCACAGGGCCGCCCGTGCGCGCCGAGGTGCTCGCCGCAGACAGGAGCGCGACGGGCAGGGCGGCGGCCCGCGCCTCTCTCGGGATTGGCGCCGACCGCTTCGTCGTGCTCGTGACGGGCGGCTCGCTCGGAGCCCGATCGCTCAACGACGCGACGCTCGCGCTCGCGGCCGAGATCGCGGCGCGCGGCGATCTCGCGATCTATCACGTGTGCGGGGCCCGCGACCACGATCGGGTAGCGAGAGAGCGCCTAGCGCGCGCGCTCGACCCGGCCGGCGGCCTCGAATACACGGTCGTCGCCTACGAGGACGCGATGGCGACCGCGCTCGCGGCGTGCGACGTCGTGGTCGCACGAGCCGGAGCGTCCACGCTCGCGGAGATCTGCTCGGTCGGGGTCGCGTCCGTTCTCGTTCCGCTGCCGGGCGCGCCGTCGGACCACCAGAGGCGCAATGCCGAGATCCTTGTCGACGCCGGCGCCGCGATCGTCGTCGACGACTCGTCGCTCGACGGTCATGGCCTCGCGTCGATCGTCGAGTCGCTTGCGGACGACGGAGCGCGTCTGGCGCGCATGGGGGAGCGCGCTCGCTCCCTCGCGCCGGACGACGGCGCGGCCCGCATCGCGGCCGTGATCGACGGCGTCGCCGGCCACACCCGGCGAGTGCGGGGGGACCGCGGCGGGCACGCCGGCGAGAGCGGCGAGATCTCTCGGCGTGGGGCCCGATGACCGCGCTCGACCTGTCGGCTCGCCGGCGCGTGCACATCGTCGGTATCGGCGGGGCGGGCATGAGCGCGATCGCTGCGGTGCTCGTCGCGATGGGTCACGAGGTCACCGGGAGCGACCTCAAGGGTGGCCCGGCGATCGACCGGCTCCGCTCGATCGGCGTCACGGTCGCGGTCGGTCACGATGGCGCGAACCTCCCGCCCGCCGATGTCCTCGCGTGCTCGACGGCGATCCCGTCGAGCAATCCCGAGGTGCTCGAGGCACGCCGCCGGGGGACGGCGGTCGCCACCCGGGCAGAGACTCTCGCGGCGATCGCAGCGTTGCGCCGGAGCGTCGCCGTGTCCGGGACCCACGGGAAGACGACGACGAGCTCGATGCTCGCACTCGTTCTCGTGGACGCGGAGCTGCGACCCTCGTTCCTCATCGGTGGTGACGTGAACCAGATCGGGACGAACGCGGTGTGGGACACAGGCGATTGGCTCGTCGTCGAGGCCGACGAGAGCGACGGGACGTTCCTCGCTCTCGAGCCGGAGATCGCGCTCGTGACGAGCATCGAAGCGGACCACCTCGACCACTACGGATCCCTGGACGCGCTCGAGCACGCGTTCCAGACCTTCCTCGGCGGCGCGAGGTCCGCGATCGTCTGCGCGGACGATCCCGCCGCGATGCGGCTCGCGCCGAGTGGCGCCCTCACGTACGGCTTCTCGGAGTCCGCCGCGCTACGGATCACCGGCCTCACAGGCGGGAGGAGCGACATCTCGTTCTCGCTGTCGCGCGACGGAGACGAGCTCGGCACCCTCGCGCTCCCCGTCCCCGGCGCGCACAACGCCGCCAACGCCGCCGCAGCCGTCGCCGCAGCGTCGGTCGTCGGCGTCGGATTCGGCACGGCGCAGCGCGCCCTCTCTCGTTTCGGGGGTGTCGCGCGACGCTTCGAGTTCCGGGGCGAGGCGCGTGGCGTGAGCTTCGTCGACGACTACGCACACCTTCCGGGAGAGATCGCCGCCACGCTCGCCGCGGCGCGGCGCGGCGGCTGGCGCCGTATCGTCTGCGTGTTCCAACCGCACCGGTATTCGAGGGTCGCCGCGCTCGCGGGCGACTTCGCGAGTTCCTTCGTCGACGCCGACATCGTCGTCCTCGCGAGCGTGTACCCGGCAGGGGAGGCGCCGCGTCCCGGGATCTCGTCGAAACTCGTGCTCGATGCGCTCCTCGACGCGCACCCGACGACGCGCGCCGCCTACCTCCCCGAGCGCGCCGATCTCGTTGCATACCTCCGGCGAGTCCTCGAACCGGGTGACTGCTGCCTCACGCTAGGAGCGGGCGATCTGACGACCTTGCCGGACGAGCTGATGGCGGAGCTCTCGTGAGCAGTGCTGCGCCGCGCCACGCCACGAGCACAGACGTCCGCGGCCGAGTCGCTCACGCGGCCAGGCTGCTCGGCGAGCGTGCCACCGCCGGGGAGCCCCTCGGGCCCCGCACGACCTACCGCGTCGGCGGGAGCGCCGCGCTCTTCGTCGCGGCGGCCGACGAGGCAGAGCTCGCCACAGTATCGGCCGTGATCGCCGAGAGCGGGGTCGACGTCCTCGTCGTCGGCAACGGGTCGAATCTCCTCGTCCCCGACGGCGGCTACGCGGGTCTCGCTGTCGCGCTCCTGAGCGCGTTCGCCGATCTACAGATCGACCGCGACGCGGGCACGATCTCCGCCGGCGCCGCGGTCGCCTACCCCGTGCTCGCACGCCAGAGCGCCGCGGCGGGGCTCACGGGAATGGAGTGGGCGGTCGGGATCCCCGGATCGGTCGGTGGCGCCGTGGCGATGAACGCCGGTGGCCACGGAGCGTCGACTTCGGACCGGCTCCTCGAGGCGCGCGTGCTCGATCTCTCGACCGGCATGACGCGCACCGCGGGGCCCGCGGAGCTCGACCTTTCCTACCGGCACTCCAACATCGGGCCTCGCGAGATCGTGCTCGGCGCCGTGTTCGCGTGCGAGCGGGGCGACCCCGGTGCCGCGAGCGCGGCCGTCGCGTCGATCGTGCGCTGGCGCCGCGAGCACCAGCCCGGCGGGCGCAACGCCGGCTCGGTGTTCACGAACCCGCCGGGAGACTCAGCGGGCCGCCTCGTCGATGCCGCCGGGCTGAAGGGGATGCGGGTGCGCTCGGCCGTGGTCTCGGAGAAGCACGCGAACTTCATCCAGGTCGACCCCGACGGCTCGGCGGACGACGTGCTCGAGCTCGTCGAGCTCGTGCGGACCGCCGTCGCCGAACGCACGGGGGTCGTGCTCGCGACCGAGCTCCGCGTCGCGGGGCGACGAGACCGGTGACCGTGACGGTCGACCGTCCGGGCGAGGCCCGGAGACCGCCAAGCGGGCGGAGCGATCCGCGCATGCGCGCGCGCACTGCCGAGGTCGCTCGAGCTGCGGGGAAGCGCCGCTTGCGCCGGATCCTCGTCGCCGGCGCCGTCGCGGCGCTCGTGGCCCTTGGTATCGCGGCGGTTCACTCGCCTCTGCTCGCGGCGCGTGACGTGACGGTGACGGGCAGCCGGCACACGCCGATAGCGGAGGTGCTCGCGGTCACCGGGCTCGACCGGCGGCCACCCCTCGTCGACGTCAGCGACGCCGCCGACGCGTCGACGCTCGAGCGGCTGCCCTGGATCGCGCGAGCGACGGTCACTCGACACCTTCCGTCGTCGGTCCACGTCGCGATCGTCGAGCGCCATCCAATCGCCGAGGTCGCGGCCGGCACGGGGTCGTACGCGCTCGTCGACGCGACCGGGCGGGTGCTCGAGTACACGGCCGCACGGGTCGGCGCCCTCGCGCTCGTCGTCGGGGTCCCCGCGCTGCCGGCGCCCGGCGGATCGCTCGCGGCGCGCGACCACCCAGCGCTCGCCGCCGCGGCCGCGGTGCCGGTGAGCCTGCTCGCGCGGGTCGCGTCGGTGTCGGTCTCGCCCGGGGGGGAGCTCACCATGGACCTCGTCGGCGGTGCGGTCGTCGACCTCGGCTCGGCGGGTGATCTCCGCCAGAAGATGGTGTCGCTCGCGACGCTGCTCGCACGCGTCCCGCTGTCGGGCGTGCGGACGATCGACCTACGCGTCGCGGCGGATCCGCTCTTGACCACCTGATGACCCGGCCCTATCGTTCCAGGCGTTCCGGTCGCTGAGGTGCTTCAGCAGCCCGCTCTGGAGCTCGGGAGTCAGGTGCGAACGGTGGCGTCGAGCCAGCCCGGACCGGCAGGTCCGGCTATCGGCACGGACCTCGGCAGCGCGTTCCCGGGCGAGGACGCCGCGTGACAGCGGTCGCGGAGCTGGTGCCCACCGAGCTCTAGGTAGGGAGGCGGGGCCGATATGAGCGGCGCATCGCAGAGCTTCATCGCAGTCATCAAGGTGGTCGGCGTCGGCGGCGCGGGAGTGAACGCGGTCAATAGGATGATCGACGCGGGGCTTCGAGGCGTCGAGTTCATCGCCGTCAACACCGACGCCCAAGCGCTCCTCATGAGCGAGGCGGACATCAAGCTCGACATAGGCCGCCAGCTCACTCGCGGGCTCGGCGCCGGGAGCGATCCCGAGGTCGGGCGAGCCGCCGCCGAGGAGCACCTCGAGGAGATCGAGGAGGTGCTGAAGGGCGCGGACATGGTCTTCATCACCGCGGGCAAGGGTGGTGGCACCGGTACGGGCGCTGCGCCTGTCATCGCCGAGGTTGCCCGACGGCTCGGCGCGCTGACCATCGGGGTCGTGACGCGTCCGTTCGCCTTCGAAGGTCGCCGTCGATCGGTCCAGGCGGAGCAGGGGATCCAGCGCTTGAAAGAGGCTGTCGACACCCTGATCATCATCCCGAACGAGCGCCTCCTCTCGCTCGCAGACGCGAAGACCTCGATGGTCGACGCGTTCAAGATGGCCGACGAGGTGCTGCTCCAGGGCGTGCAGGGGATCACCGACCTCATCAACGTGCCCGGCCTGATCAACACGGACTTCGCAGACGTGAAGATGGTCATGAGCAACGCCGGCACGGCGATCATGGGGATCGGGTCCGCGTCTGGCGAGGCGCGTGGCGTGAACGCGGCGAAGCACGCGATCACGAGCCCGCTCCTCGAGGCGTCGATAGAGGGGGCGCGCG
Organism: Acidimicrobiales bacterium; assembly: GCA_035534715.1. Lineage (GTDB taxonomy): Bacteria > Actinomycetota > Acidimicrobiia > Acidimicrobiales > Bog-793 > JAJZBW01. Next base: position 14,406 of record DATLRJ010000011.1, read on the forward strand.
GGATCCTCCTCAACATCGCGGGTGGGCCGAACCTCGGGCTGTTCGAGGTGAACGAGGCTGCCGAGACGATCCACGCGGTCGCCCATCCCGATGCGAACATCATCTTCGGCAGCGTCATCGACGACGCGCTCGGCGAGACGGTGCGCGTGACCGTGATCGCGGCCGGCTTCGACCGCTGGGACGACCGCTCCGCGTCGGCCGCGGTCGCCGGGCAGGACGTCGCTCCGGCCGACGGTCGCCGGAGCACTGCGGCGGTGGACGTCTTCGCCGTCGGCGGGGACGACATCGACCTCGGCGACGACGACTTCGACGTGCCGTCCTTCCTCAAGTAGCGCGGGTCTGCCGACCGAGGCCGCGATCACGGGCACGGATGCTCGCGTGCTCGTCACGGACCGGGCCGACGGGGACGCCCGACCCCCGGTGCGATCGTCGTCTCGTCGCACGGCGCCGGGCGCGCCCGCCGCGGGCGCGGGCGCCACGCCTGCGTGGACGCTTGTCCGGCAGGTACACGGCGATCACGTCGTCGTGGTGACGGCGCCCTCGGGCCCGCTCGCCGTCGACGCGGACGCGATCGTCACGATGGCCCCTCTCACGCCTCTCGCCGTGCTCGGAGCCGACTGCGCCCTCCTCGGCCTCGCGAGCGCCGAGGGGCCGATCGCGGCTGTCCACGCGGGCTGGCGCGGCGCGCTCGGTGGGGTCGTCGAGCGCGCGGTCGACGCGATGCGAGCTCTCGGGGCCGTGGAGATCTCCGCGGTGCTCGGACCGTGCATACACGCGGAGTGCTACGAGTTCGGAGAGGGCGACCTCGACGTCGTCGCGGCGAGCTTCGGCGACGTCGTCCGATCGGCGACCGCGTCGGGTCGGCCCTCCCTCGACCTGCCGAAGGTCGTCGAGCGCTCGCTCGCTCGCGCCGGCGTCCCCGCGCCGAGGGAGATCGGTGCGTGCACCTCGTGCGACCGCCGGTGGTACTCGCATCGCGCCCGGGCGGAGACCGGGCGGCACGCGCTCGTGATCTCGCGGGGGCAGGCGGGCGAGGTCGCGTGATGGTCGAGCTCGGCGCAGGCGTCCCGGCAGGTCTCGAGCGCATCCGAGAGCGGATCCGGGCCGCAGGAGGAGATCCCGCCCGGGTACGGGTCGTCGCGGTGACGAAGGGTTTCGGCGTCGCAGCCGTGCGTGCCGCTCTCGCCGGCGGCCTTGCCGACCTCGGCGAGAACTACGCGGAGGAGCTCGTCGCGAAAGCGGGCGAGCTCGCAGCAGATAGCGACAGCCCTCCCCGGTGGCACTACCTCGGCGCGATCCAGCGCAACAAGGTCGCCCGTCTCGCTCCTCACGTCGCTCTCTGGCAGGGCGTCGACAGAGTCGAGGAGGGCGCCGCGATAGCGAGGCACGCGCCAGGCGCGTCGGTGCTCGTCGAGGTCGACTCGGCAGGCATTGCCGGCCGCGGCGGCGTCGCGCCGCGCGACGTGGGCGGTCTCGTGGGCGCGCTGCACGCATATGACCTATCGGTGAGCGGGCTGATGACGGTGGCCCCGCCGCTCGCATCGGGCGCGACCCGCGTCGAGCGCGCGTTCGACCTGGTCGCTCAGTTGAGGGAGGATCTCGGCCTTGACGAGGCGTCGATGGGAATGTCCGACGACCTCGAGCTCGCGGTCGAACGCGGGGCGACGATTGTCCGGGTCGGACGGGCGCTGTTCGGTCCGCGACCGATGGCGCCGCCGGTGCCACAATAGAGTGCTCCGAGGAAGGTGGTCATGGCGACGTTCATAGACAAGGCACTGACGTACCTCGGACTCAAGGACGTAGAGGACGAGGAGCTCTACGCCGGCGAGTACGAGGACGTGGCCGATCACGCCGCGCAGAGGTTCGCGAGCACCGTCTACCCCGAAGGCGACTACGACGAGCCTGTCGAGCGCTCCTCGCACGCGAGCACGCTCCGACCGCTCGTGACCGCGACGCGCGAGCCGGTCACGGCCACGCAGACCGCGGTCGTCCGCCCGCTCGTGCCGTCGCGCCCGAGCGCGGCGAAGGTCCACGTCGTGGCCCCCGCACGCTTCCCCGACGCGCAGGAGATCGGCGACCTCGTGAAGCAGAGCCACCCGGTCATCGTGAACCTCCAGCTCTCAGAGCGCGACCTCTCGCGCCGGATGATCGACTTCTGCTCCGGTCTCACCTACGCTCTCGGCGGGTCGATGGAGCGTGTCGCAGACCAGGTGTTCCTCCTCACGCCCTCGAACGTCGAGGTGTCGCCCGAGGAGCGCATGCGACTTCAGGAGCGTGGGCTGTTCCGGTCCTGAGGCCCGCGGGCCGCGTCCTGGCGAGTCGGCATCGTGGCGGGGAGCGCTAGATGATCGTCCGCGTGATCGTCGACGTCATCCAGCTCTACATCGTCCTTCTCTTCGCGCGCCTCATCGCGTCGTGGTTCCCCGTCGACCCGTGGTCGCGCTGGGCGCGGATGATCCGGGCCCTCGCGCGGATCACCGACCCCGTCCTCACGCCCATCCGCCGGATCATGCCGCCACTGCGCCTCGGCGGGACGGCGATCGACCTCTCCCCGATCGTGCTGTTCTTCGTGCTCGAGATCATCCTCAGCATCCTGCAGTTCCACTGAGAGGTCACAGCGCCGGACGCGTCTCGGCGCGTCTCCTGCGTGGAAGGTATCCACGGTTCGGACTGCAGCCGGAGGTACCATCGGCGCATGGAGATCTCCGGGAAGAGCCTGCGCGAGGTGGAGTTCCGGGACCGGCTCCGGGGCTACGACACAGACGAGGTCGACGAGTTCCTCGAGAAGGTCGCGATCGCTGTCGACGAGATGCAGGCCGAGCTCGCACGCCTCTCGAGCCGCGGCGCCGCGCCGGCTCGCCCGGTGGAGGAGCCCCCGGTGTTCGACGACGACAGCATCCGCCGGACGCTCGTCCTCGCGCAGCGCACGGCCGACCTCGCGGTGAGCGAGGCGCGCGAGGAGGCCGACCGCCTCCTCGAGGCGGCGCGCGCGCAGTCCGAGACGGTGCTCGCCCAGGCTCACGAGGCCGTCCGGCGTCTGCGCGACGACGCCGAGCAGGAGCTCCACGAGCGTGTCCGCCGGCTCGAGCTCGAGCGCGAGCGTCTCGAGAGAGAGGCCGGAGCGCTCGCCGCGCTCCTCGAAGGTGAGCGTGCACGTCTTACCGACAGCTTGACCACGGCGCTGCGGTTCGTCGAGGACTCGCTCGCAGTGCCCGCGGACCTCGCGCGAGCCGCAGACTCGCGTCGCGGGTCCGAGCTCGCCGGAGCGGGACGACCCGGCGAGCTCACGTCCGGCCTAGCACGCGACGATGGCATCGCCGGGGGTGGCATCGGCGGGGGTGGCATCGGCGGGGGTGGCATCGCCGGCGGCGAGGTCGCGGATGACGACGGCGCAGATGACGAGGGCCCAATCGTCGACGTCGCGAGGCCGCGGGACGACGTCGCCCCGTTCGCGCCGCCGCCCTTCGAGATCCCCGACGTCGAGGCAGAGATCGACGCGGACGCCGCGACGGCGGTGCGCCCGGACCCCTCACCCGGGTCGGCGCGCGCCTCCGAGGGGTCGCCGCGCCTCGACTGGCCGCCGTCCGCGTCGTCGTCCGTCCCCGCGCTCGACGCGGACGAGGCGCTGTGGGCGCGGTGGGCGTCCGGGGGGTCGATCGACGGTCCGCCCGCGACGCGCGACGGGCCCGACGCCGACAACATGCTGCGCTTCGACAGATCTCCGGGCGGGCGCCCCGCCTCCTAGGAGATTTCGGCCGCCGGCGTGTCGGGGCGGAGCCACACGGTAATGGCGCCGAGCTCGGCCGTGCTCGTCGTTGCGTCTCGCCATCTCGGATCTGTCGGAGCGGCGCTGCCGGCCGGAACGACCTCGAGGGCCGTCGCGAGCGTCTGCGACGCGACCTCCTGCTGCCACCGGGTGACCTCTCGGGGCCCCGCGGCAGGCTCTTCCTCGTCGTCGCGAGGGTCCCACGCTCCGAGCAGCTCGACGCCGGCATCCCCCAGGGCGACGACGAGCTCGATGCGGTCTGCGACGTGGAGTCCCGCGTCCTTGCGCAGCTGCTGGACGACGCGCACGAGGTCGCGAGCCGCTCCCTCGGCCTCGAGCTCGACGCTTACTGCGAGGTCGAGGGAGACGACGCCCGCGTCGCCCGCGAGCACCCGGCCACTGTCCGGGTCGGCCGGGCGGAGGCGCATCGCGTACTCCCCAGGTGCGAGATGCACGCCGGCGACGTCGACGGTGTCGCCGTGCGCGGTCCACTCGCCCCGGCGCACGGCCGCGATGACCTGCTGGGTCTGGGGCCCGAGCCGGGGCCCGAGCGCCGCGGGAACGACCGTGAGCTCTGTCGACGCGAAACCGGAGATGTCGTCGACGAGGACGACCTCACGCACGTTGACCTCCTCGGCCACGAGGTCGACGAGGTCGCGCAGCCGCGTCGCACCGGGTGCGGCGAACACGAGCCGCGCGAGCGGCAGGCGCGACCGCAGACCCTTCGCCTTGCGGATCGAGTGTGCCGAGGAGCACAGCTCTCGAACGAGGTCCATCTGCTCGACGAGCGCATCGTCGCGGGGGAGCGTCGCGGCGTCGGGCCAGTCGGCGAGGTGCACGCTCCGCTCGCCCGTGAGGTCGCGGTAGACGCTCTCGGCGAGGAAGGGGAGCAGCGGCGCGACGAGCCGGCAGAGCACGGAGAGCGCGGTGTGGAGCGTGTCGTAGGCGTCGTGCTTGTCAGCGTCGCCGTCTCTCGGTGCCGCGCCGTCGACCTCGCCGTCGCGTGGCCGGGTGGCGCTGGCGCCGCGTGACACTGCCGTCGTGCGCCAGAAGCGCCCTCGGCTCCGGCGCACGTACCAGTTCGTGAGCGCGTCGAGGTACTCGGCGACGACCGCAGTTGCCCCCGGGAGGTCGTAGGCGTCGAACGCGGCGGTCACCTTCTCGGTGAGGACCCGCGTCTTCGCGAGGAGGTACCGGTCAAGGAGGCCCGTCTGATCGGTGCGCAGCCGGCCGGTGATCTCGTCGGAGCGCCCGTAGAGGGAGAGGAAGTACCAGCAGTTCCATATGGGGTTCAGCACCTGGCGGACGGGCTCGGCGAAGGCGCGTTCCGAGACGACGACGTCCTGACCGCGAAGCACGGCCGACGAGCAGAAGTACCAGCGCATCGCGTCGGCGCCCTCGCGGGCGAAGACGTCTTCGGGGTCGGGGTAGTTCTTGAGGCGCTTCGACAGCTTCCGCCCGTCCTCTCCGAGCACGACCCCGTGCGCGATGCAGTGGGAGAACGCGGGTCGGTCGAAGAGCGCGGCCGCGAGCACGTGGAGGGTGTAGAACCAGCCGCGCGTCTGGCCGACGTACTCGCAGATGAAGTCCGCCGGGAAATGGGCCTCGAAGCGCCCGGCGTTCTCGAACGGATAGTGGAGCTGGGCGAAGGGCATCGAGCCGGACTCGAACCAGCAGTCGAGGACGTCCGTGACGCGGCGCATCGTCGACCGCCCCGTCGAGTCGTCGGGGTTCGGGCGGGTGAGCTCGTCGATCGCGGGCCGGTGCAGGTCCGAAGGGCGAACGCCGAAGTCGCGCTCGATCTCGTCGAGGCTGGCGTAGACGTCGGTGCGCGGGTAGCTCGGGTCGTCGCTCCGCCAGATCGGGACCGGAGCCCCCCAGAAGCGGTTGCGCGAGATCGCCCAGTCGCGAGCGCCCTCGAGCCAGTGGCCGAACGCGCCGTCGCGTACGTGGGGCGGCACCCAGCCGATCTCTCTGTTCAGCTCGATCATGCGCTGCTTGACCGCGGTGACGTTCACGAAGAACGAGCTCACCGCTCGGTAGATGAGCGGGGTGTCCGTGCGCCAGCAGTGGGGGTAGCTGTGGGTGTGCTGCTCGTGGCGGACGAGCGCGCCGATCGACGCGAGCTTCTCGACGATCCTCTCGTTCGCGACGAACACCTGCAGGCCCGCGAGGTCAGGGACCGACGCGTCGAAACACCCCCGGTCGTCTACCGGGCGCACGACCGCGATCTCATGCTCCTCGCACAGCCGCTGGTCGTCCTCGCCGAACGCCGGTGCCATGTGGACGATCCCCGTGCCCTCGTCGGTCGAGACGAAGTCGCCCGCGAGGACGACGAACGCGTTCGGCGCGTCGGCGAAGTAGTCGAAAAGCGGCCGGTAGGAGCGCCCGACGAGCCGCGTACCGGGGATCGTCGCGACGACCTGGCCACCCTCGAGCTCGGCGGCGTACGTGGCGAGCCGCTCCGAGCTCACGACGACGTGGCGGCCCTCGTGGGCGACGACCGAGTACTCGAGGTCGGCTCCGACCGCGATCGCGAGGTTCGACGGGAGGGTCCAGGGAGTCGTCGTCCACACGAGGAGCCGGATCGGACCCGAGACGGCCGACATCTCGCGGTCGGTGCCTCGCTCGCCGTCCGGAGGAGGCATCTCGGGGAGCAGGTCGAATGCGACAGTGACCGCGGGGTCGACCCGCTCGCGGTATGCGTCGTCCTGGCGCGTCTCGAAGTTCGACAGCGGGGTCTCGCACTCCCAGCAGTAGGGGAGGACCTTGTAGCCCTCGTAGATGAGGCCGCGCTCGTGGAGCGACGCGAACGCCCACATGACGCTCTCCATGAACGTCGCATCCATGGTCTTGTAGTCGTCCTCGAAGTCGACCCAGCGACCCTGGCGCGTGACGTAGCGCTCCCACGCCTTGGTGTAGCGGAGGACCGACGTCCTGCAGTGGTCGTTGAACCGCTCGATGCCGAAGTCCGTGATCCGCGCTCGTCCCGAGACGCCGAGCTCCTTCTCGGCCTCGGTCTCCGCGGGCAGTCCGTGGCAGTCCCAGCCGAAGCGGCGCTCGACCCGGTACCCGCGCATCGTCTTGTACCGCGGGATCGCGTCCTTCACGAAGCCGGTGAGCAGGTGGCCGTAGTGGGGGAGCCCGTTCGCGAATGGCGGCCCGTCGTAGACGACGAGCTCGGGCGCGGCCGCGCGCCTGCGGACCGACTCGCGAAAGGTGTCGTCCCGCTCCCAGAGCTCGAGGATCGCCTCCTCCATCGCGGGGTAGTCGGGCAGCGCGCCGACCTCCGGATACGGCTCGTGACGGTGCGGGTGCGACATGGCCCTACAGTATGCGGGCATGGCCGATGAGCTGTTCGACGTGGAGGCGCGCCCGCCCGGCGCCGACGGGCCCGGGGGGCGCGACACGATCGTGCTCCGGATCCACGTGCAGCCGGGCGCGGGCCGCGCCGCGGTCGCCGGTCGGCACGGGGACGCACTCCACGTCAGGGTCGCGCCTCCTCCCGCGGACGGACGCGCCAACGCTGCCGCGGTCGCGCTCGTCGCGGAGCTGCTCGACGTCGCCCCGTCGGCGGTCGAGCTCGTCGGCGGGCAGAAGAGCCGAGCGAAGCGCGTGCGAGTCGCCGGCGTCGATCTCGAGGTTGCACGGGCGGCCATCGCCGGAGCGATCGACAGGTCGCAGGCCGCGACCGGGCGCCCGCGCGCGACGGGTGGCCGCGCGGGCCGCTAGAACGTCACCGGGCGGGAGGTGACCCTCCGGCCCGGCTCGCGGCGGTGCATCGGGTCCGGGCGCAGTCGTGCCCGGACCGCGAGCTTCGCGACGAGGGATGTGTCGACGGCTGCGCGGTGATCGGATATGGTCAGGCGCTCGCCCCGAGAGGAGATGCTGAGCACGATGCCTCGCACCACCACCTCTGCCGCAGCGGCGGCCAAGTCGTCCGTCCCGACGAGGGTCCCGTCGGCCCCCGGTGCACCGGCGGCGAAGTCCACGGCAGCGGCGAAGGCGCCGCCCCCGAAGGAGTCGGCGCATACCGCGTCCGCGGACTCGCCGGTCAAGTCCGGCGCGGCCAAGGGGGCGAAGGCGGCCGGCACGGCGAGACCGTCCGCGACCCCGAAGTCCGCGGCGGCGACGGCCCCCACGCCGCCGACGCACAAGTCGCGTCCCGCCGCGAGCAAGGAGGCGCCCGCGCGCGCTCCCGCTCCCGCTCCCGCGAAGCGCGCCCCCGCTCCTGCCAGGCCTGCCACCCCCCGCGCGGCCGCGGGCGCACCCGCGCCCGCTCCCCGGCGCCAGCCGGCGAAGGCGACCGGCGGGTACACGGCCGACGCGAAGTTCCTCGCGCGCCAGCACACCTTGCTCACCGAAGAGCGTTCGACCTACCTGGAGCAGGCGCGCAGCCTGCGTGCGGAGGCGGAGTCGCTCGTCGAGGAGATGGAGCCGGGCGACATCCAGTTCGACGAGGAGTCGGGCGAGGGTGGCACGGTGACCGTCGACCGCGAGCGCGACCTCGCGCTCAGCGCACAAGCCCTCGCCGCGGTCGAGGAGATCGACGACGCGCTCGTGAAGATGGATCGTGGGACCTACGGCGTGTGCGAAGGGTGCGGCGAGCTCATCCCCGTCGCGCGTCTCGAGGCGCTGCCGTACGCACGGCTGTGCATCGCGTGCAAGAGCGGAGGGCTGTCCCGCCGTTGATCGGACCCGGCGGGCGCACTCCCCGCCCGGCCGCACGTGGGCGCCGACTCGTCGCCGTCCTCGCGATCGCCGCCGTGGTCGTCGCCGTCGATCAAGTGACGAAGTCACTCGCCGTCGAGCATCTCTCCGCTGGGCCCGTGCACGTCGTCGGCCCGATCTCGCTCGCGCTCGCCTACAACAGCGGGATCGCCTTCTCGATCGGCTCCGGCCTCACGCTTCCGATCGTCATCGCGGTCGCGGCACTCGTGGGCGTCGTCGCCTGGGCGGCGCGCGGCGCCAGTAGCGCCGGCGCAACTGCAGCGTTCGGGCTCGTGCTCGGGGGGGCGCTCGGGAACCTCTCGGACCGGCTCCTCCGCGGCCACAGAGGTGCCGTCGTCGATTTCGTGCACGTCGGGTTCTGGCCGACCTTCAACGTCGCCGACGCGTGCATCGTCTGCGGCTGCGCCGCGCTCGCCTGGCGGATGTGGCGGCACGGGACGCGCGACCACTCCGAGGTCGCTAGCGGTGCGCCGGCGGCCGGTGGGTCGCCCGCGACCGGCGGCGATCCGTCTGCGGCGGGCGCGTTGGCGGAGCGCGCCGGCGAAGAGAGCGCGCGCCGGTGACCGACGCCGGCGGGGCGACTGTCGTCCCGGCGAGCCTCGACGGCGAGCGCGTGGACAAGGTCGTCGCGCTCCTCACGGGCCTGACGAGAGCCGACGTCGCCCGGCTCATCTCGGGCGGGGGCGTCCTGATCGACTCGCACGCTGTCGACACGCGCCACCGCAAGGTCGCGGCCGGCCAGCAGCTCGAGATCCACGTCGGCGAGGGCTCGGTCGCACACGAGCTGCGCCCCGTCGAACCCGAGCGGGCCGAGTTCGTGGTCGTCCACGCGGACGAGTCGATCGTCGTCGTCGACAAGCCGGCCGGTCTCGTCGTGCACCCGGGGGCCGGTCAGCGCCACGGCACCCTCGCCGGAGGGATCGTCGAGCGGTTCCCGGACATCGCCGCCGCCGCCCTCGCTGGTGCGGGCGAGCCGTCGCGTCCCGGGATCGTCCACCGCCTGGACAAGGACACGTCCGGCCTCCTCGTCGTCGCGCGCACGCCGGAGGCCTACCGCGCGCTCGTCGCGCAACTCGCGTCTCGCTCGATGGGCCGGACCTACCGCGCGCTCGTCGTGGGCGCGATGGCCGCGGAGCAGGGCGTGATCGAAGCGCCGGTCGGGCGGTCCGAGCGCGACCCGACGCGCATGGCGGTCTCCGCCCGTGGCCGCGAGGCCCGGACGCGCTACCGAGTGCTCGAGCGCTTCCACGAGCCGGCCGACACGACGCTCCTGGAGGTCGAGCTCGACACGGGGCGCACGCACCAGATCCGCGTCCACCTCTCGGCGATCGGCCATCCGGTGCTCGGCGACCCCCGCTACGGAGGGCGGAGCCGGGAGATCTCGTGCCCGCGGCCGTTCCTCCATGCGGAGCGACTGCGCCTCGTCCACCCCGCGGACCAGCTACCACGCGAGTACACCTCGACGCTGCCCGCGGACCTCGTCTCAGTGCTCTCCGGCCTCCACTGACGGCGCGCCAACCTGCGCTGCCGCCCCCGTCCGGGCTGTCCGGGGGCAGGGCGCAGCTGGCGCGCTCGTGCGATCACCAGGTCGCGCAGGGAGTCAGGTCGCCCAGGGAGTCAGGTCGCCCAGGGAGTCAGGCGGCGGGGTGGAGCGCGCCGACCTCTGGCTGGGTCGCGAGGAAGCGCAGAGCCGAGGCCTCGATGCTCCGGACGCGGCGTACGCCGATCCCGAGCGAGCGGGCGGTGGTCTCGAGCGACGCGGGCGGCTCGCCCGTCAGCCCGAAGCGCATGCGCACGACGTCCCGGTCGAGGTCGGGGAGGCGCCTCAGGGCCTCGTCGAGGCGGGCGACGGAGATCGCCTCGGTCACGGTCTCGTCCACCGGCATCTGGTCTCCCGCGAGCAGGTCGCCGAGCGTTGCCGTCGCCTCGCTCGCGACGGGCTGGTCGAGGCTGGCGACGACGCGCGGAAGGTGCGGCTGGGAGTCGTCTCCCTCGCGGTCCGCGGCCGCCTCCGCGGCGACGGCGTCCTCGGGGAGGCGGATCGTGCGGCCCTTGGACTGGACCGCGCGCTGGAGGGACTGGCGGATCCACCACGTCGCGTACGTCGAGAACTTGAAGCCACGCCGCCAGTCGAACTTCTCGACCGCTCGCATCAGCCCGAACGTGCCCTCCTGGACGAGGTCCGTGAGGTCGACGCCGCGGCCCTGGTAGCGGCGGGCCCAGTGGACCACGAGGCGGAGGTTCGACGAGATCATCTCGTCGCGCGCGGCCTCGTCGCCCGCCTCGACACGCTGCGCGAGGGCGGTCTGCTCGTCCGACGTCAAGAGGGGGTGCCGACCGACGTCGTCGAGGAACAGCCTCATGAGGTCGGGGCCGGCTCCGGCCCTGTCCATCGTGTCGTCTGGGAATGTCGTGGTGGAGATGGCTTCCTCTCCTTCGCTTCGTGAGCCCGGCGGCGTCTGTCTCGTCCGCGTGCCCGGACCCGTTCTAAGGTTGCACCGTTCCCAACACCAGTACGGCGCAGAGCATTCCTGCGGATTGCCGACGGGCTTCTCCAGTCCTGTCCGTGGCGCCGGGCGAGGACCTTCGATGACCCAGTACATGCGCTCCACCTGCTTCGCGGCGTATCTACGGACGGCGCGCGGCGTCCAGATGTTGAGCCGGACGCCCACCGACGACACCGAGGTGATGAGGTGAGCACCCACTGCGTGCCGGGCGCGGACGCATCCGACGTCGTGTCCACGGCGCAGGGCCAGGCAGGTTCGCGCCTGCGTCCGATCGTGCTCGTGCGTCACGGCGCGACGACGTGGAGCACGACCGGGCGGCACACGGGTCGCACGGACGTTCCGCTCGACCTCGACGGTCGCGCCCAGGCCGAGGCCGTCGGTCGCCGGCTCGCGGGCCGACGCTTCGCGGCCGTGCTCTCGAGCCCGTTGGAGCGCGCGCGGCAGACCTGTGACCTCGCGGGGTTCGCAGACGTGGCCGAGGTCCACGCGGACCTCGTCGAGTGGGACTACGGCGAGTACGAGGGACTCACGACCGAGGAGATCCGGGAGCGGCGACCGGGGTGGGAGGTCTTCTTCGACGGCTGTCCCGGTGGGGAGTCACCCGGGCACATCTCGGCCCGTGCGGACCGGGTGCTCGCCAAGATCGCGTCCGTGCTCGACACGCACTCGGATCCCGACCCCGACGGCACCTCCATCGGCGACCCCGTCGTCGTGTTCTCCCACGGCCACTTCCTGCGGGTCCTCGCGGCGCGATGGCTCGAGCTCGCCCCTCGCGAGGGCCGGCGCCTGCGCCTCGACACGGGGAGCGTCAGCGAGCTCGCCTTCGAGCGCGACGTGCGCGCGATCGCGACGTGGAACGGCTGATCGCAACGTGGAACGGCTGACCGCGACGTGGAACGGCTGACCGCGACATGGTACGGCTGACCACGCGGCCCATCGACCGGGGCGCGTGAGCCGCCGGCACGAGTCAGTCGACCGGGGCGCGTGAGCCGACCGGCACGAGTCAGTCGATCGGGGCGAGCACCGTGGAGCCGTCGCGCGCGCGAGCCACCATGTCGGCGAGCGTGAACGAGTCGAGGTGCTCGCGCATGTGGGTGCCGACCTCGGACCACACCGAGAGAAGCACGCACTGCCCCTCGTGGCTGCACGCGCCGTTCTCGTGAGGCGCCCCGAAGTCGCCGACGGCGATCGGTCCGTCGGTCGCGCTCACTATCGCCCCGAGCGTGATCTCCTCGGGCGGGCGGGCGAGCACGTAGCCCCCGCCGACGCCGCGCTTCGAGCGCACGATCCCCGCTCCCTTGAGTGCGAGAAGTATCTGCTCGAGGTAGGGCTGGGGCAGCCCGGTCCTCTCGGCGATGTCGCGTACCGAGGTCGGGCCCTGGCTATCCGCGCGCAGCGCGAGCGAGAGCAGCGCCCTGCTCGCGTAGTCGCCGCGCGTCGAGACCTTCACGCTCTCCATGCTACGGCTCGCCCGCCGGTCGCCGTATGCTTGCGCCGATGGACCACGTGGCGGGCGGGGCGGCGGCGTCCCGGCTCGTGGACGAGGGTCGTCGGCGGGAGCCCCCCCGAGCAGCGGGGTCTGCGGTCGAGGAGTCGCCCGTCCTTCCGGACTACGGTGGCGCGTGCCTGAGCGAAGTCGTCCCCGCCCTGCTGGGGCGTGACCGGAGCGGCTCGCCCGCCTGGCTCCCCGACGCCGCACGGCGCGCTGAACAGGTCGTGCTCCTCGTCCTCGACGGACTCGGATACGAGCAGCTCCTCGAGCGGCGCTCGCTCGCGCCGGTCCTTGCCTCGATGGCGGGTGGACCGATCACCTCCGTCGCCCCGACGACGACCGCGACCGCGCTCACCTCGCTCGCGACGGGTTTGGCGCCGTCCGACCACGGCGTCGTCGGCTACCGGGTCGCGACGCGGCGCGGCGTCCTGAACGTCCTCAAGTGGGCGACGCCCGCCGGAGACGCGCGGGCGAGCATCCCGCCGGACCAGTTCCAGCCGCACGCCGCGTTCCGCGGGCGCGCGTGCCCGGTCGTGTCGCGTGCGGAGTTCGCCGGCTCGGGGTTCACCGAGGCGCACCTGCGAGGGTCGCGCCTCGTCGGGTGGCGCGTCGCGTCGAGCCTCCCCGTCGACGTCGCGGCGCTGATCGCCGAGGGTGAGCCGCTCGTCTACGCGTACTACGACGGCATCGACAAGGTCGCGCACGACACCGGGCTCGGGGCACACTACGACGCCGAGCTCCGGGCGGTGGACCGTCTCGTCGAGGACCTCGCCGCCGTGCTACCTGTGGGCGCCGCCCTCGTCGTCACCGCGGACCACGGCCAGGTCGAGGTGCGTGACGCGCCGCTCGAGATCGACGCGGAGATCTCACAGGATGTCGTCCAGTTCTCCGGCGAGGGCCGCTTCCGCTGGCTGCACGTGAGCCCCGGCGCGACCGAGAATGTCGCCGAGCGATGCCGTCAGAGGTACGGGGATGTCGCGTGGGTGCGCACGCGCGACGAGATCGTCGCGCAGCGGTGGCTCGGGGACCCGCCGTCGCCCGAGGTCGAGCGGCGCCTCGGGGACGTCGCACTCGTCGCTCGTGCCCCGGTTGCGTTCTTCGACCCGTCGGACACCGGGGAGCTCCGGCTCGTGTCCCGCCACGGATCGGTGACCGCAGCGGAGATGCTCGTGCCACTGCTCGCGACCGGCTCGTGAGGATCTATACGCGCCGCGGCGACGACGGCACGACGGACCTGCGCGCGGGAGGCCGGGTGCCGAAGGACAGCCTCGAGATCGAGCTCAACGGCACGGTCGACGAAGCCCAGGCCGCACTCGGCCTCGCCCGCGCCGAGTGCTCCTCGGGAGGAGCGCTCGACACGATCCTCTTGGCTCTCGAGCGCGACCTGTGGGTCCTCATGGCCGAGGTCGCGACCGCCGCCGACCGCCGTGGTGAGCTCGTGCCGGGGAAGACGGCGGTCACTGCCGAGATGGTCGCCGGCGTGGAGGCGACGATCGACACGGTGAGCTCTACCCTCGAGATCGCGCGCGGCTTCGCAGTGCCCGGGGGGGGCCGGTGCTCCGCGGCACTCGACCTCGCACGGACGATCGTCCGGCGCGCCGAGCGCCTCGCAGTCGCGAGCAGCGCGGCGCGCGCGGGGGCGCCGACCGGTGACGGCGCGCCGCCGTCACTCGTCCGCCCCTATCTCAACCGCCTCTCCGACCTCTGCTGGGCGCTCGCTCGCTCGAGTGAGGACGAGCATCTGCGCGCCGTCGACGTGCGGGCGCGCGATTCGCGATCGACCGACACCGCGACCGCACGCCCGGTCACGTGAGACAAGGAGCCCGCAATCCGATGATCCTCGCCACCGCATCCCCCACACGCAGCGAAGGAGTCGACGCGACGGCCTTGCTCGTGCTCGCCGACCTCGAGCCGGTGTCGGAGGGTCTGAACGTCGACCGCGAGCTGTGCAGGCTGCGCGGCTTCGAGGCGAAGCTCGCGACGACGCTCCAGCGCGAGTCCGCGACCGACCCCGGAACGCTCGAGATCCTCGTCGGGCTCGGACCGAGAGAGCGCGTCGACGCGGAGGCGCTGCGACGGGCGGGCGCGGCCGCGGTGCGCGCCGCTGGCCGGTCGCGCGCTCTCTCGATCGTGCTCTCCGGCCTCGACGTCGCGGGCCTCGACGTCGAGGCTGCGGCGTCTGCCCTCGTCGAGGGCTCGCTGCTCGCCGCCTACTCCTACGACCGCTACCGGTCCGACCCCGATCCGGTCGAGCTCGAGAGTGTCGAGGTCGTCGCGAGGGACGCGGACGCCGCGGCGCGCGGGGTCGAGCGTGCCGCAGTCGTCGCAGAGGCCGTCGGGCTCGCGCGTGACCTCGTGAACACGCCTCCGGGCGAGTGCACGCCGCGCGACTTCGCCGGTGTCGCGACCGAGGTGGCGCGGCGCACGGGCCTCGAGATCCACGTCATGGACGAGGAGGAGATGACCGCGGAGCGCCTCGGCGGGATCCTCGCGGTGGCGCGCGGCTCCGCGGAGCCGCCACGGCTCGTGCGGGCCGAGTACGTGCCCGAGCACGCCGACGGCGCGCCTCCGGCGACAGTCGTGCTCGTCGGGAAGGGAATCACGTTCGACTCGGGCGGGCTCTCGATCAAGCCCGCGGCCGGGATGATGACGATGAAGACGGATATGAGCGGTGCGGCGGCCGTGCTGGCGACCTTGTCGGCCTGCCGTCGACTCGAGGTCGCGGTGCGCGTCGTCGGCTACATGGCGATGACCGAGAACATGCCTGGCGGTCGGGCGACGAAGCCCGGCGACGTCTTGCGTGCGCGCAACGGCAAGACGATCGAGGTGCTCAACACCGACGCAGAGGGAAGGCTCGTCCTCGCCGACGCGTTGAGCCTCGCCGCCGAGCTCGACCCCGACGCGATCGTCGACCTCGCGACGCTCACGGGCGCGTGCGTCGTCGCTCTCGGCTCCGGCATCGCCGGGGTGATGGGCAACGACGATCGGCTCGTCGACGCGATCGGGTCCGCGTCACGCCGCGCCGGCGAGGCGACGTGGCACCTCCCGCTCCCCGAGGGGTACCGTTCACACATCGAGTCCGAGATCGCCGACATGAAGAACCTCGGCACCGCCGGCCAGGCGGGCGCTCTCTCGGCGGGACTGCTGCTCGAGGAGTTCGTCGGGACCACGCCGTGGGTGCATCTCGACATCGCGGGTCCGGCGCGCTCCGACGAGGACAAGGGCTATCGCCGCAAGGGAGGCACGGGCTTCGGGGTGCGGACCCTCCTCGAGCTTCTCGCCTCGTACGAGCCACTTGGCGGAGCGGTCACCGGCCGGGCGAGCGGGACGGAGGTGCTGAGATGACTGACGAGCACGCGACGAGCGACGCGATGCAGGACACCGGCGACGCCGGGCCCGACGCGGCGCGCACCTCCTCCGGCGACGACGAAAGCGACAACGGCGGCGCGGGAGGCGACGTCTCGGAGCCGAGCAGCCCGCGGACGCTCGCGATCGATATAGGCGGCACGGGGCTGAAGGCCGCGGTGCTCGACGCGGCCGGCCGGATGGTGGCTGACCGTGTCCGCGTTCCGACGACCTATCCGATGCCGCCCGACGCGCTCGTATCGGCCCTCGTCGCCCTCGCCGGCCCGCTTCCGAGCTACGACCGTGTCGCCGTAGGCTTCCCGGGCGTGGTGCGCGAGGGCCGGGTGCTCACCGCGCCGCACTTCGTCACGGAGTCCGGGCCCGGCTCCCCGGTTGTCGACGCCCTGCTCGCCGAGTGGACGGGCTTCGACGCGACCGGCGCGCTCTCGCAACACCTCGGCCGACCGTGCCGGATCGCGAACGACGCGGACCTCCAGGGGCTCGCCGTCGTCTCGGGCACGGGCCTCGAGCTCGTCGTCACGCTCGGCACCGGCGTCGGCACCGGCGTGTTCTCGAACGGGAACATCGCTCCGCATCTCGAGCTCGCGCAGTCGCCATTTCGCAAGGGCCAGACATACAACGAGCAGCTCGGGGACTCGACGCTCCAAAGGATCGGCCTCGCGAAGTGGCGGAAGCGCCTCCTCGAGGCGCTCGACAACTTCCACGTCCTGTTGAACTTCGACCGGTGCTACATCGGAGGCGGCAACGCGCGGCACGCGCAGGGCCACGTCGACGATCGCTATGTCATCGTCGACAACGTCGCGGGCCTCCTCGGTGGGCTCAAGCTCTGGGACGAGGGCACCCTCCACGCGATCTGAGCAGCTCCAGTCGCCCCCGCCCGCGGCCCGCGGCGCGAGACGTGTCGGTGGGGCGCTCACGAAGGTAGCGACACGCTCCCGGTGCACTGAGCGACGAGCGCGCTCACGAGCTCGGACTCGGGGACACGCGAGCTCTCCGAGAGGGTCGCCTCGAGGGCCTGCCACTGACCGTCGCTGCTCGCCGCCAGCGCGGCGAGCGGGAGCGCCCTGCGAAGCGCGGTGAGGGCCGACGCCCGGAGCGCGCTGGCGGCGTGCGCGTCTCGTGACCGCTGCGCGGCGTCGAACTGCCGGAGCGAGGTCGCGACCTCGGCGCACGCGTGGCGGCCGAGCGTGCCGGAGCCGCCGCTGCACCCTGCCGCAAGCACGCCCGCGCAGATCGCGGTGGCGGCGACGCTCGCGACGCGACGCGGACGGCTCACCGGCGGGCGGTCACTCTCCGAGCCACTCCGGGGCCGCGTCGAGGAGGAACTTGCTCACAGCGAGCGCCCGGTCGAACGTGTCGCACAGCAGCTCCTCGCCCGCGAGGACCCGCGCGAGGGACACGTCCTCGCGCGCGACGATCGTGAGCCGGCGCACAGGGGGATCGGTGACCGAGCCGAAGGAGTCGGTCGCGGATATCTCGAGGGGCAGGTCCACGCCGCCGACGCCCGCGAGGTCGATCGCGAGGCGGAGGAGGTCCGGGCCGTTCGGCAGCGGTGGGACGCCCCAGTTGAACGTGAGGGGAAAGGACCACTTGTCCGGGGGCTCGGCGTCGTCGGGGAGCGCGACGACGGCGTCCTCGAAGTCGAGCAGCGTGCGCGGGTCGACCTCCAGCGCGAGGTGGAGGTCGATCGGCCCTCCGCAGCCCTCCTCGGGGTGGAGGTCGACCTCCCAGAACTGGCGCAGCGAGTACGTCTCGACGAAGTGCCGCTCATCGTGCACGTGGAAGCCATGGTCGACGGCGTGGTCCTTGAGCTCGGTCACGTAACCGGCGACGTCGATGACGGCCATCAGGACAGCGAGTGTAGGCCGCGCCCGGCCGTCGCCCGGTAGCCTCGGGCGGCGTGGATCCCGACACGTTGCTCGAGGCCCTCGCACGCGCGTCGGACGCCGTCGCAGTGGCGCTCTCGTCGCTCGAGGACTGGAGCCTCGCAGGGACACGGCCCGGCCAGTACCGGAGCGACCTCGTCGCGGACCCGGCGGCCGTCGATGTGCTGCTCGCGGCGGGCCTCGGGGTGCTGAGCGAAGAGTCGGGCACGCACGAGCCCGATCGACCGCTCCTCGCGGTGCTCGACCCGGTCGACGGCTCGACGAACGCGTCACGCGGCCTCCCGTGGTACGCGACGAGCATCTGCGTGCTCGATGCGAACGGGCCCCTCGCGGCCCACGTCGTCAACCAGGCGACGCGTACGCGCTACGAGGCGATCCGCGGGAGGGGCGCGCGACGTGACGGTCGCTCGATCACGCCGTCGGGGGTGACTCGGCTCGACCGCTCGACGCTCGGGATCTCGGGCTACCCGTCGCACCATCTCGGCTGGCGCCAGTACCGGGCGCTCGGCGCGATGGCCCTCGATCTCTGCGCGGTCGCCGACGGAACCCTCGACGGCTTCGTCGACTGCGTCGGTGGCCCGCACGGGGGCCCGTGGGACTACCTCGGCGCCCTGCTCGTCTGCGAGGAAGCAGGCGCGGTCGTCGTCGACGCGCACGGCCGGGACCTCGTCGTGCGCGATCCCAGCGAGGCGCGCAGTCCCGTCGCAGGGGCGACGCCCGAGCTGTTGACCGCGTTGCTCGCGGCGCGGGCGGCCGCGGCCGGGGCGGAGAGCCAGTAGCCTCCGCCCGGTGAGCGACGTGACGGGAGGACGAGGGCCCGCGACGACAGATCGTCCACCGCTCGAACGGCTGCTCGCCCTCCAAGACGAGGACGTGCACGCCGATCAGCTCGCTCACCGCCGCCACCATCTCCCCGAGCAGGTCGCCGCGGACTCGATCGTCGCGTCGCTCGCCGCGCTCGAGAGCTCGTCGTCGGCCGCCCGCCGTGAGCGCGCGGAGCTCGCGGCGCGTGAGGAGGCCCTAGAGCGCGAGACGGGCGAGGTCGTCGCGCGAGTCGCGGCGATCGAGGCGCGCTCGCGCTCTGGTGCCGCGTCGTCCTACCGAGATCAAGAGGCCATGGCGAGCGAGGTTGGCGCGCTGGGCCGCCGACGAGGCGAGCTCGAGGAGCAGGAGCTCGAGGTGCTAGAGGCGAGCGAGCCGCTCGACGCCGAGCTCGCGCGGGTCGACGCACAGCGGGGAGCGCTCGGACAGCAGCTCGCCGCGGCGAAGGTCGCCCTCGCCGCGAGCGCCACACAGGTCGACGAGGAGATCCTGGCGTCGGCCGCGCGGCGGGAGGAGCTCGCGACGGTGGTGCCCGCCGGGCTCCTCGCCGAGTACGAGCGTCTCCGGGCGAGGCTCGACGGAGTCGGAGTCGCCCGGGTCGTGCGCGGCGCGTGCTCCGGCTGCCATCTCTCGCTGCCGGCGACCGAGGTCGACCGCCTCCGGCATCTCTCCGAGGGGAGCGTCGCGCACTGCGAGCAGTGCGGAAGGATCCTCGTCCCGTGACGGGCCAGACGCGGCATCCCGGACCGCTCGCGGCGGCGGCGCGTCACCGACCGCGGGCCGCGCTCGTGCTCGCGGCGACGGCCGCGCTCCTCACCGCCTGCGGCGGCTCACCCGCGGCGACCAGCGCCTCGACGACGGTTCCCCGCGTGACGACACCCGCTGCCCCTGTCGCGCGTCTACCGCTCGCGACGCTGCGGTCGCGGTACCTCGCGATCGTGACTCCCGCCGACAAGGCGTTTGCCGCGTTCCAGCCGAAGCTCGACACCCTCACGGTCGCGGTGAGCCGCGCGCAGCTCAATACGGCGCTCGCTCCGGTCGCGAGAGCGATCGCGCGCTCCGGACGCTCGCTGTACGAGCTACGGCGAGCTGCGCCGCCGAGGATCGCGCGGGACATGCTCGTGGTCGTGTCGAGCGACAACACCGTCTGGCAGGGTCTCCAAGACCTCGACCAGGGATGGGGGAGCCGATCGTTCGACTACGCGAGCTGGCAGGGAGCGTTCGCGGCCGCGGTCCACGGGGCCGACGCTGCCGGAGCGACGTTGCGATCGGCCCTCGGCGCCCGCCGCACGTGAACGGCTCGTGACCGTTCGGTGAACCTACGCGCGATCGCGCGCGAACCGCGCGTGGCCGGCGCGCGCCGATCGTGGGATCATGGAGGTGTGAACCGCTACGACGAGATCTTCAGCACCCAGCCTGGTCGATGCTTCCGCTACGTCGAAGACGAGGGCGGCCGCCCGGTGAGCTGTCCCGCGCCCGTCGAATGGCGCGGCCACTTCCAGCCGCCGAAGGGCACGGCGCGCCTCGTGACCGCGTGCGACGCGCACTCGGGCGGCCTCTACCGGCCAGACCCGCTTCCGACGCGACGCTAGGCCCGGGCGGGCGACGCGCAATCCATTCCGGGGCAGCGGTCGTATCCCTTGCGGGTCCGCCGTCACCGAGGGAGGTCGTCATGCGCCGATGGGGAAGTGGTTCGACGCAGTTCCGGACGGGCGCGCGTGCGTCCTGTGGCACGTCTAGCCGCGCGGTCGTCGCGTCCGCGCTCGCAGTGGGACTGGGGGCGGGGGGCGTCGCTGTGCTCGTGCCGGCCGCGTCGCCAGCGGCCGCGACGACGCGGCCGGCTCCGGCCGCTGTCGACATCGCGGCACGGGGCTCTCTCGGCAAGGTCCTCGTCGACGCTGCGGGCCGTACCCTGTATCACTTCACGTCGGACAGGGTGCACTCGCTCGCGTGCACCGGGGGATGCCTCGCGATCTGGCCGCCACTGCTTCTAGCTAAGGGGCAGAAGGCCCCACGCGCCGGAGCGGGTGTCGCGCACCTCGGGACGGTCGCACGCCCCCACGGTGAGCGGCAGGTGACGTACGAGGGAGAGCCGCTCTACGTCTACTCGGGCGACAAGAAGTCAGGACAGACGCGGGGCGAGGGGATCGGCGGGGTGTGGTTCGTCGTGAAGGTCGCGGCACACGCGGCGTCGACGACCTCCTCGAGCGGCGGCTACTACTGATCCGTGCGCCTCGTGGGCAGTGAGCCGTCCGTGCGCGCCACGGCGCAGGCGGACTCGGTGTCGGACGAGGCGCTCGTCGCGGGTATGGCTGCCGGTGACGAGCAGGCTGCCGCGGCCTTCGTCCGCCGCTACCAGCGCCGCGTCTTCGGCCTCGCGATGTCGATGCTCGGGGACAGGGCGCTCGCGGAGGACGTCGCGCAGGAGGCGCTGGTCCGGGCGTGGCGCCACGCGTCGGTGTTCGACCCCCGGCGCGCGCCGGTGGCCGCGTGGCTCCTCACGATCACGCGCCACCTCGCGATCGACGCGCTTCGCCTGCGCCGAGCCGTGCCGCTAGCGGACGAGGAGATCGCCCGCCTCGTGCGCTGCGACGACGACACCGAGCGTGCCATCGAGGTCGCCCTCGCGCGCCCGGGCCTGCGGGCCGCGCTCGCCGAGCTCCCTGCCGAGCAGCGTCGCGCCCTCGTGCTCGCCCACGCGTACGGATACACCGCGGCGGAGGTCGGCCGGCTCGAGCACGTGCCGCTCGGGACCGCGAAGACACGGATCCGTGCCGCCATGGCGAAGCTCCGGGGCGCGATGCACGGCGAGAAGGCACCATGAGCGACGAGGACCGCGCGGAGCCGGTGCGCGTCTGTGGCGAGGTGGAGGGGGATCTCGCCGAGCTCGCGCTCTGCGTCCTCACGGGCGAGGAGCGGGCTCGAGTCGTCGACCACCTCGAGGGGTGCGCGGCGTGCGCCGCGGCGCTCCGCGAGCTCGCGGGCGTCGCAGACCGGCTCGTTGCCGATCTCCCGGAGATGGACCCCCCGCCCGGCTTCGAGAGCAGGGTGCTCCACCGGATTCGCTCGGTGGAGCCACGACCGACGCGGCGTGGAGACCACCGGCTCGTGCGTGCCGTAGCGATCGCGGCGATCGCGGCCTCGGCCGCCGCTGCGTTCGTCGTCGGTCGGGCGTCGTCGCCGTCGACCCCGGCCGGGGGGATCCGCGACGCCGCCGGGGCTGCCGCGCCCTCGCGTTCATCGGGGCTGTCCGTCGCGCTGCTGACGTCGGCCGGCCGGTTCGTCGGGGACGCCTACGCGGATGGCGGCCGCCACCCGTGGCTGCTCGTCTCGATCGATCGTCTCTCCGGCGACTCCTCCGTGACCTGCGACGTCACCGGTCGGGACGGCCGAGTTGTCGTGCTCGGTTCGTTCTGGCTGAGCTCGGGTCGGGGCTCCTGGGTCGTTCCGGTCCCGGCGTCGCTCGGTCGGCTCCGCTCGGCGCTGATCACGGCCTCTGGGGGCAAGGTGCTCGCGAGCGCGACGTTCGCGGCGTGATCCGTCGCGGCCTCGCGGTGCTCGCGCTGGCGGTCGCGCCGCTCGCTGCGACCGGTGCGGGAACGGTCGCGACCGCGGGCGGCGTGGCGCCGCGTGCGCCCGCCGCGCGGCTCTCTCCCGCAGCGGTGGCCGCGGGCGAGGTGTCGGGGGCGAGGGGAGGGCCGTGCGTCGGCGCCCCCGCGTCCCGGCACTACTCCCACGTCGTGTGGATCGTCATGGAGAACGAGGGCTTCGGCCAGGTCGCGGACAGCGCGGCAGCGCCGTTCCTCCGTCGGCTCGGATCCGAGTGCGGGCTCGCGACCGACTACCTCGCCGTCGCGCACCCGAGTCTCCCGAACTACCTCGCGATGACCTCGGGGAGCACTGACGGCGTGACCGACGACGCCGACCCGATCGTCCACCGCCTCTCCGAGAGGAGCATATTCTCCCAGCTCTCGGGAGGGTGGCGGGCGCTCGAGGACGCGATGCCGGGTCCGTGCGACCGGGTGACGTCCGGACTGTACGCGGCGCGTCACGATCCCGCGGTGTACTTCACGGACCTCCGAGCGACGTGTGCGCGCGACGTGGTGCCGCTGAGGTACCCGCTCGACCTCTCCGCCCGCTTCACTTTCATCACTCCGGACGTCTGCAACGACATGCACAGCTGTCCGATCGCGACTGGCGACGAATGGCTCGCGAAGACGGTCGGGTCGATCGTCTCGAGCTCGCAGTACCGTGCAGGTGGCACCGCGTTGTTCGTCGTGTGGGACGAGAGTGAGGCGGCCGGAGCGAATCGCGTCGCCGCGTACGTCGTCGCCCCGTCGGTACCTCGCGGGAGCCGTGTAGGTGCGCCGTTCACGCACTACTCCCTGCTTGCGACCGCAGAGGACCTCCTCGGACTGCCGCGCCTCGGGGCAGCTCGCACGGCTCGCTCGATGGTCGTGCCGTTCCACCTCTGACCGACGTCCCCTGACGCCTCGCCGGCGGCGCGTCGCCCCGACCGGTCGCGTAGCGCGTCCCGGCGCCGCACGTTTCTCAGCGCCTTGCGCGCCACGCGTCGGCGAGGCCACAGGTTCGGACGCGAGCCTCGTCGTGACGAGGTGCGCCCCCGGCGCACCGCCGGCGCACGATGAGGAGGAGCCATGACGCAATGGACCGAGGGGCTCGAGCTGTCGGCGCCCCCGCACCGTGCACCGGGCGCCCGCACCCGGGCACTGCGGAGCGCGCTCGCGACCCTCGCTCTTGTCGCCGGGGTCGGCGTTCTCGGGTTCGGCGCCTCGCGTGCGCTGTCCACCGCGATGACGTCGCCGTCGGCGACGCTCGCGGCGCGACCGCACGTGGGCACTACGGCGCCCGCCGCGGCGAGCAGCGCGGTGACGGCGGCAGCGGGTACCGGGTCCGGACGGGTCGTCGCCCTCAGCTCCCCGCCCGCGGGGCGAGGCCTCGACGACTCAGCCCGGCGACGCTCGGGCGAGTCGCTCGGGCCGGTCAGCGGGGGTGCCGACGGCTGAGAAGGGTGCCCATCTCGCGGTGACGCCCACTCGTTCGTCGTCGTCGACCTGACCCTCACCAACGGCTCGTTGCGGGGTTGCTCGGCGAGGTGGCCCTTCCTGCTCGCTTCGCGGCAGAGCGTCGCCGCGCTCGACGTCCTCGCCGGAGAGCGCATCGCCCAGCTGTAGCTCCTTGTCGGCGGCGCGCCGCGCGGTACGGTCGGACCGTGAGCGGGCCCGTCGAGATCCGCGGATCGACGAATCGGACCCCGCGCGTGCCGGGGCCGGAGGACGTCACCCGAGCGGTGGAGAGGATCGCGCCGTACGCGCGCCGGACCCCGATCCTCGCCCTCGAGGTCGACGGTCGGCCGCTCGCGCTCAAGCTAGAGCACCTCCAGCTCAGTGGGTCGTTCAAGCTACGCGGCGCGCTGAATGCGCTGGTGGCAGAGCCGGACGCACTGGAGGTCGTGACCGCATCGGGCGGCAATCACGGGCTCGGGGTAGCGATCGCGGCCCACCTGCTCGGGAGGCGGGCGACGATCTTCGTCCCCGAGAGGGCCCCTGCCTCGAAGGCGCGGCGGATCACGGCTGCCGGAGCCGAGCTCGTGCGCACGGGTGCGACGTACGCGGCCGCCGTCGAGTCCGCCCTCGCGTACGTCTCCGAGCGAGGTGGGCGATACGTGCCCGCGTACGACGATCCTCTCGTCGTCGCCGGTCAGGGGACAGTCGCCGCGGAGATCGTCGTGAGCGCGCCGGAAGTCGACGCCATCGTCGTCGCCGCGGGTGGGGGCGGCCTCGCCGCGGGGTGCGCGCTCGGTGGTGGCGGCCGCCTCGTGGTCGCGGTCGAGCCCGAGCGCTGTTGTTCGCTCCACGACGCTCTCGCCGCAGGCCGACCTGTGGACGCGCCGACGGACTCGGTCGCGTCGTCGGCACTCGGCGCGACGCGCGTCGGCGAGATCCCGTTCGCCGTGCTCTCGTCGCGCGCCCCGGCGAGCGTGCTCGTCTCGGACTCGGCGATCCTCGCGGCGCGCGACCGGCTGTGGGAGGAGTGCCGCCTCGCCGTCGAGCCGGCCGCCGCCGCGGGCGTCGCCGCGTGGATCGCCGGCACGGTCGAGGCCGAGCTACCTTGCGTCGTCCTGTGCGGGGCGAACGCGGACTGGCTTCCGGGGTGACGCGTCGCCGTGCATTTGTGGCACCTGGGGTCTCGCCGCGCGACCCTACGGGCCGGTGCGGGTGAGCGAAGGATTCCGCAGGTCCATCGTGATCCTCGACGCGACGTCGTGGAGCTGCGGCGCCAGCCGCTCGAGCCGGTCGCGGCCCCACCGTGTGCTCGGAGCTGCGACAGTGAGCGCAGCGATCGGCCTTCCGCCGACGCCTTCGATGGCGACGGCGATCGCGTTGACCTCGCTGAGGTGCTCGCCGATGTTGAGGGCGTAGCCGCACAGCCTCACCGCGTCGAGCTCCACCTCGAGCGCACCGAGGTCCGGTATGGAGCGCTCCGTGATCCGCGTCAGCCCCGACGCGTATCGGGCCCGGACGCTCGCACGCGGGAGCTGGGCGAGCAGGACCTTGCCCCCGGCCGCGGCGTAGGCCGGCACGCGAGCACCCTTTCGAGTAGCGACGCGTAGCGGCTGGCGCGCCTCGATCCCGTCGACGAAGAGCGCGTCGGGGCCGTCGAGGACCACGAGGTTGATGGTCTCGTCGATCTCGGCGCAGAACTGCTCCAGATGCGGCCAGGAGACGGAGAGGAGGTTGTGGTCGCCGCGCGCGAGGCGGCCGAGGGAGAGTGCCGCCGGGCCGAGGAGGTACCGGCGAGTCCGCGGGTCCTGCTCGGCGAATTCGTGGATCCGCAGGATGTTCAGCAGCCGGTGCGCCGTCGAGACCGCCAGATCGAGCTCGCGGCTGAGGTCGCTTACGCCGATCGACTCGCGCGACGCGAGCAGCAGGAGAGTGCGAAGGCACTTGCTCACGGAGTCGTTCGGTATCGCGTCCTTCGACATAGTCGAAATGTACTCAGTTTCCTTCCACAAGGCCGTAGATTCAGTTATCCTGAACGCAGGGAGCCAAGTTTCCACATTGTGGAAGTTGGCGGACGGTACGTGGGGGGGGAATGGGCGACGCGCGAAAGCGCCCGCGTTGCGCGCGCAACCGTGACGTCGGTCGCGCTCGCCGGGCTGCTGCCCACGGCGACGCGGTGTCTGCGTCTGGCGGTGTTCACCGATGACGACGGTGCGCGATGCGGCGTTCGAGGTGTTTCGGCGGTACGAGCTGACGACCATCTTCGCGAATCCCGGCTCGACCGAGATCGCGCTCCTCACGGATCTCCCCGAGGACCTGCGGTTCGTCCTCGCGCTGCACGAGGGGTCCGTTGTCGGCGCGGCCACGGGGTTCGCCATCGCTAGCGGCAGACCTGCCCTCGCTGTTCTTCACACGACCGCGGGGCTCGGTAACGCGACAGGCGCGCTCGCGACGGCGCGTACCAACCGAGCGCCCCTCGTCGTCATCGTCGGGCAGCAGGACCGCCGCCACCTCGCGTTCGCGCCCTTCCTCGCCGGCGAGCTGGAGGGCCTTGCCGGCTCGTACCCCGTGTGGTCCGCGGCTCCGGTTCGAGCGCAGGACGTGCCGGGCGCGATCGCTCGGGCGTGGCACGAGGCATGCGAGCACCGTGGGCCGGCAATCGTCGTCGTGCCGATGGACGACTGGCGAGCGGCCGCTGACGACCTCGCGATGGCAGCGCCGGGCGAGGTGCAGCGGCCCGTGACGTCGGACGCAGCGGGCCTCGGCGAGCTTGCCGAGCTCGTGGACACCGCGATCTCGCCCGCTATCGTCGCTGGGGCCGGAGCCGACAGCGCGGAAGCATGGTCAGCGCTCACCTCGCTCGCCGAGCGCCTCGCGTGCCCCGTGTGGCAGGAGCCGCTCGGCGCACGCGCGGGCTTCCCGCAGGACCACCAACAGTTCGCCGGGCACCTTCCAAGCGGGCGCTTCGGAGTCCGGGATGTGCTCGCGCCACACGACGTCGTCCTCGTCGTCGGCGCGCCGGCGTTCCGCCACTACCCCTACGAGCCCGGCCCGCTCGTCCTTGCGGGTACGAAGCTGGCGATGGTCACCGATGATGCCTCGGACGCGTTGCACAGCCCAGTCGATCTCGCGCTGATCGCGCCGATCGCCGCGACGTGCCGACTGCTTGCGGAGATGGTCGGTCCGCGCGCGGGCGCGATGGTCGTCTCGGCCGCGCGGCCGGTACCGACGCCGCCCGAGGGACGAGGGCACCGGCTGCGCGCGGCGCACGTCCTCTCGGAGCTCGCGCGCCGGATTCCACCCGATACGGTCCTGCTCGAGGAGGCGCCGTCGAATCGGCCGACGTTGCACCGCGTCATCCAGGTGCGGCGGCCGCTCGGATTCCTCAGCGCGGCGATGGGCGGCCTCGGGTTCGCGATGCCCGCGGCTGTCGGCGTGCGCCTCGCTTCGCCGCGCCGGCCGGTCGTCGCCGTCGTCGGAGACGGGTCCTCGCTGTACGCGATCCAGTCGCTGTGGACCGCGGCGCACTACGGCGTCGGAGTCCTTTTCGTCGTGCTCTCCAACGGTCGGTACTCCGTGCTGGACCAGCTCGCGAAGAGCGAGGGTCGTGGCGTGGTCCCGTGGCCGCCGTTCGAGGAGATCGACGTTGCGGAGATCGCGCTCGGCTTCGGGTGCGAGAGCGTGACCGTCGAGGATCGCGAGGGCCTCGTCGCGGCGCTCGACAAGAGCATCCCGGGTCTGCGCGAGATGAACCGTCCGTTCGTCCTCAATGTCGCGGTCGCCGCGGACCTCGAGTTCGTGCCCTGATGACTCGGACGACCGTCGTTCTGGCACGAAGGTTCCTGACCGCGTCGGCGAGCCCGGGCCCCGAGCCGTGCGCGCGAGCCGCGATCCTCCTGCTCCGCATGGGTCGTCGCGCGCTCCCGGCGCGGGCGTTCGCGGCCCGATCGCCTCCGCCGCTGTCTGACCCGGGGGTATCCGTCCTCGCAGGCCGTTCTGCAAATGGCCGGGCGCGAGGTGCCGCACTAGCGATCACCAGTTCGAGGGGGGGAAGACGACGACATGACCGATGCTCACGACACGTTCCTCTTGGACGCCGCGACGTCCTTGCGGCGGCTCGGATTCGGCGCCACCGGCGCGGCACGCAGCGCGACGTACGAAACACGCGCGACGTGAATGTGACGACACGCCGACTGGAGCCGGCAGACCGCCCGCACACGGGGCGCAGTTGCCCGCCGGGTGCTCGGCACGCCGGGCTCCACATGGATTCATTCCCACCCGAACAACTCATCCAGGAGAGAACAGATGCGTAGGAAGCGTCTCAACATCGCAGCAGGTGTCGCCTTGCCGATTGCCCTTCTTGCCGGGAGCACGTCGGCTGCACACGCGACGTCGCCCGCGTCGGGCAGGAAGAGCCCAGCGGTCATCGGGGCCGTGTTCCCCTTGACCGGTGTCCACGCGCCGACGGGGACCGCCCTGCTCGACGGCATCGAGCTCGCGGCGTCCGTGATCAACAAGGAGGGCGGAGTGCTGGGGCACCCGCTCAAGGTCGACCCGTTCAACACGAACGCCGACCCCGTCGACGCGGTAACTGCAGTCCGGCAGCTGCTGGCGGTCGACAACCCGAGCGTGGTAATCGGCTTCAGCGGGTCCGACTACGAGCAGGCCCTACCACTTGTGAACCAGGCGAAGGTCGTGTCGTTCATCGACGTCGGAGACCCCGTTCTTGACCACGTCACGAACATGCCGTACATGTTCCGCGCCGTGCCGTCAGACGCACTGACGGGCACGGCGATGGCGTACTGGGCGTGGCATCAGCACTACACGCGAATCGCGATGGTATTCGACGCCGATACTGCGTCGCAGACGATCGTCCCCTCGGTCGAGACGACAGCGCGCAAGCTCCACATCCAGGTTGTCGCGTCGAACTCGAGCGACTTGCCGACGGGGTCGCCGTCCTACCAGACTCAGGTCCGGGCAGTCCTCGCCGGCAAGCCGCAGGCGATCCTCACCCAGGTGGTCGAGAACGACGCGGGTACGTTCTTCTCGGAGCTGCAGAGTCTCGGTGGAGGAAACCTGCCGGTCGTCGGGAGCGATGCGACCGCGACGGCTGCGTTCTCCCAGGCATTCGGCGCGACCCAGGCTCGGGAGCACCTTGTGTCCGTCGAGCCCGGCGTCGGCGTCGGCGGTCGGCTCGGTCACGCCTTCGTGGTCGCCTTCACGAAGATGTTCCACACGCCTCCGCGCTCGCTCTCGTCGAGCGACTACGACGCGACGATCGTGGCCGCGCTCGCCATGGACGCTGCTCACTCGACCGATCCCAGGGTCTACCAGCGCTACGTCATGAAAGTGACGACCCCCGGCCGTGGAGTCACCGACGTCAACTCCTACCGGCAGGGCGAGCAGCTCCTCGCGGCGGGCAAGCGCATCAAGTACGTCGGGCTCAGCAGCAGCATGACGTTCAGCAAGTACCACTCTCTCGCCGTCACCTACGACGTCGTCAAGACCGATGCGAGCGGGAACGTGACGGTCGTGGGAACCATCCCGGACGCGAAGCTCACGCCGCTTCTCGGCTGATCGTGTCACTGCGATGAGAGCCCTCCCGCTGGTCGAACCGCGATGTCGTTGCTCGGTGTCGTTCGCGAGCAGCGTCCGGTGTGGCATCACAGCGGTGCCGCAGCGGTTCGCGGGAGGCTCTCGTCGCGGTGCCAGGCGATTGTCGGCACGGTGCGCGCAGCGGCGACGCCACGGTTCGGGCGGAGCAGCCGTCAGGACGGACAGGGCTCATGAAAGGACATGGGAGTACCGATGCTTCATTCGATAGGGTTCGGACTGGTCGACGCGTCCATCCTGGCCATCGCAGCACTCGGCTTCTCGCTCCAGTTCGGTGTGACCAACTATGTGAACTTCGCGTACGGCGCCTACCTGTCCTTCGGCGCGTACATGGCAGTGTGGTCGAACTCGGGACCACTTCACCTGTCGATCTGGCTGAGCATGGTCGTCGCGGCGGTCACGACGGGCATGTTCTCATGGGTGGTCGACCGAGGCTTCCTCGCGCCCTTCATCCGGCGGCGCTCCGGCCTGATCTTCGCGCTCATCATCACGTTCACGCTGTCGTTGGTGCTCGACGACGTCTACATCGTCATCTGGGGCACTACCTTTCGCGAGCTCAACTACTCGGCGCCACACACGATGTCGGTCGGCCCCTTCCTGTGGAGCCAGTACGACGTGATCTTCATGGCCTGTTCGATACTCCTGCTCATCGCGATGATGGCGCTGCTCGGACGCACGCGACTCGGTCGGATGATGCGGGCCATGGGCGACGACCTTGACCTTGCGCGCGTGTGCGGGTTCCGGACCCGGCGCGTGACGTCGGCCGTCGCGGTCATCTCTGGCGCCCTCGCTGGTCTCGCGGGAGTCATGCTCGCGATCGAGCAGCACACCTTCACGACCTCGATCGGCGACAACGTGCTCTTCCTCATCCTCGGTTCGGTCATCCTCGGGGGCATCGGGCGACCGGCGGGCGCCGTGCTCGGTGCGATCCTCGTCGGCGTCTCTGTGCAGGTCGCGGTGTTGTTCATTCCTGCCGGCCTCGCTCCGGTGCTCGTCTTCGTGGCGCTCATCGCCGTGATGCTGTTGCGGCCGGAGGGGCTCCTCGGTGCGACGACGCGTCCGGCCGGGCAACTGTGAGCCGGCGTTGATCCCGTCTCGATCCCTCGCAACCGTCCAGAGGAAAGCGACCTCGGAGATATGAGCGCCTTCGAGTTCCTGATCATCTCGCTCGGTACGTTCGGCGCCTTGAACGGGATCTTGGTTCTCGGCCTGAACCTTCAGTTCGGCACGGCGGGCATACTCAACCTGTCGTACTTCACGGCGGTCGCTGTCAGCGCGTACGCGACAGGCGTCGCGGAGCTCCACCACGCGCCGGGTGGGCTCGTGCAGTACATCGGGGGCTTCGGCTGGCCGTTCCTCCCATCGATCCTGTTCGGGATGGCCGTTGGCGCGGGCTTTACGTTCCTGCTCGGGAGCATGGCCTTTCTCCGCCTGCGGGAGGACTACCTCGGACTCACCCTTTTCGCCGTCCAGGCCGGGTGCCTCCTCGTCGTGACGGATTACCCGCCGCTGTTCGACGGGCCCCGCGGGCTCGTCGGCCTGTCGGGTCCGTTCCAGTCCACACTGTCGGCGAGCGGCTTCCAGGTGGAGTTCCTCGCGCTCACGGTGGTCGTCCTCGTCGCTGTCCTGCTTGTCCTCCAGCGCATCGATCGGTCGCCTCTTGGACGCATCTTCCGGGCGGTCCGGGACGACGAGACCGCCGCAGCGGCGGTGGGCCAGGATCCATGGAGACGAAAGACTGCGGCGTTCGTCATCGGTGGCGCCACCGCCGGCCTCGGCGGGGCACTCTTCGCGACATACGTCGGTGGCTGGGACCCGGGCGCGTGGCAGACGCCGGAGACCCTCGTGCTCTTGTCGGCGCTGGTCGTAGGCGGCCGCGGACGCCCTCTCGGAGCGCTCCTCGGTTCGCTCTTCCTCATCGAAGGAATCAACGAGGCAGGGCTGTGGATCCCTACGATCGCGAACCGACCGGACCTTCTCCCCTCGCTGCAGGGGATCGCCACCGCCGCCGCACTCTTCGCCTTCTTGTGGTGGCGTCCGCAGGGGATACTGCCGGAGCGGCGGGAGCGGGTGGCGGATTTCGAGCGCCGGCGGAGAAGGCTCGCGCCTCGGCGCGTCCGACGCACGGCCGGCGCGACCGAGCCGGGCCGGCTCGCGTGAGCGCGCACGGCACGTGCCATTCGGACTGGATGCGGAGATGGGAAAGACCGACATGTCGTTGATCGATCGGCGGCGCCAGAGGCGCCGGGGCGCCGTCACCGGTGCGACCTCCAGCGAGAGGCCCGAGGGCGGGGCCATGCTCCGCCTCGACCACGTGGCGTACAGCTACGGCGGCGTGCAGGCAGTGCGTGACGTGTCGCTCGAGGTGTCGCGTGGCGAGTTCTGCGGGCTGATCGGGCCGAACGGCGCCGGGAAGTC
>DATLRJ010000012.1:0-5039 GCA_035534715.1 Acidimicrobiales bacterium
CGTCGCTCGGCGGGGGGACCCGTGCCCGCGCGTCGAGTTCGGCAAGCCCGCTACCAGGGCCGACGTGGTGGGGCCGGCAGGGATCGAACCTGCGACCCAGGGATTATGAGTCCCCTGCTCTGACCACTGAGCTACGGCCCCCCGGGACGTGATCCAGGAGCTCCGGGGGAGAGACTCGAACTCTCAACCCTGCGGTTAACAGCCGCATGCTCTGCCAATTGAGCTACCCCGGATCGAACCCCCGCACGATAGCAGCGGCCCGGGCGTGGGGGCTCGACCCCCGCCCCGCGGTGCGCCGCGACCCGGGAGCGCCCGTCCCGGAGCGCGAACGCCCAGGTAGGGGAGTGCCGGACGCGGGCGCGCCCCGGCCGGGACGGAACCCGGCCGGGGCGCGCCGTCAGCGCACGATCGAAGGTGCGGTCAGGTGAGCGGGCCCACGGGGAACACGACGCGCTTCCACGTCGCGTTCGTCACCCCGGCGAGCGACGCGTACCACGCGAGCACCGCGGTGACGAGGCCCACGTACCCGCCGATGTGCGTGATCGTGTTGTTCTGATCGAGCGCACCGATCGTGAGGAACAGGAACGTGACCGTCAGCGCGACGAACACGAGCACCACCGCGACGTTCGTCCGTAGCGACGCGATCGTCATGTACGCAGTGAAGATCGTCCAGCACAGCAGGAAGTAGCCGGTCGCCTGGTAGCCCTGCGCCCCGAGGCCGCCGGCGATGTACTTCACGTAGTAGAAGAACGCGAGCCAGAAGGCTCCGTACGAGGTGAACGCCAGGGCGCCGAACGTGTTCTTGTTCTTGAACTCCCACATTCCGGCGAGCAGCTGGGCGAGACCGCCGTACACGAGTGCGAGGGCGAGCACCGCGCCGGTCCCCACTCCCTTTACGAGGTTCGAGTTCCCCAGGCTGAGGAGGAACGTCGTCATCGCGAATCCGGCCAGTCCGAGTGGCGCCGGATCGGCGATCCTCGACGAGACGTTCGCTTCAACTTGCGAGGGCTGTGATGCCATACCCGGTGCAGGGTCGCTCATTGCGTGGTTCCCCCTTGGTGAGCTTGCAGGATGTCGCTAGTTGCCGGCCCGCGCGGTCGCCCCCTGGAAGACCCAGTTCCGTAGGCCGGGTGCAGCTCGTGGTCGTCGGTTCACCCCCTTCCCTGGAGCGGGTCCAGCGGCTCAGGAGTCTGCGCGGTGCATGGTCTTCGCGCGCTCGGCGATCTCGTGCACGACGGCCTCGTTCGCGAGCGTCGTCACGTCACCGAGCTTGCGCTGCTCGGAGATGTCCCGCAGCAGCCGGCGCATGATCTTGCCGGAGCGGGTCTTCGGGAGCTCGTCGGTGAACACGATCGAGGCGGGCCGGGCGATCTTGCCGATCTTCACCGAGACGTGCTCGCGCAGCTCGATGATGAGCTCGTCGTCGCCGATGCGCACGCCTCGCAGCGTGACGAACGCGGCGATCGCCTGGCCCGTCTGCTGGTCGTCGCGGCCGACGACCGCGGCCTCGGCGACCGCGGGGTGGTCGACGAGCGCGGACTCGACCTCGAGCGTCGAGATCCGGTGGCCGGAGACGTTCATGACGTCGTCGACGCGGCCGAGGAGCCAGTAGTAGCCGTCCTCGTCCCGCTTCGCGCCGTCTCCGGCGAAGTACACCCAGCGGTTCTCCTCGGGCTTCGAGAAGCGGCGCCAGTACGTCTCGACGTAGCGGTCGTCGTCGCCGTAGATGCCGCGCAGCATCGAGGGCCACGGCTTCGTGAGCACGAGGTAGCCGCCCTGGCCGAGCGGCACCGAGTGGCCCTGCTCGTCCACGACGTCCGCGGCGATCCCCGGCAGCGGGACCGTCGCGGACCCGGGCTTCGTGGTCGTCACGCCGGGGAGCGGGGAGATCATGAGCCCGCCGGTCTCGGTCTGCCACCACGTGTCGACGATCGGGCAGCGGTTCCCGCCGACGACCTCCCGGTACCACATCCAGGCTTCCGGGTTGATCGGCTCGCCGACCGTGCCGAGCAGGCGCAGGCTCGACAGGTCGTGCCGGGCGACGTGGCTGTCGCCCCACTTCATGAACGTGCGGATCGACGTCGGTGCCGTGTAGAAGAGCGTGACGCCGTAGCGCTCGACGACGTCCCAGAAGCGGTCCCGGTCCGGGTAGTGCGGCGCGCCCTCGTAGATCACCGACGTCGCGCCGTTCGCGAGCGGCCCGTAGACGACGTAGCTGTGCCCGGTCACCCAGCCGATGTCGGCCGTGCACCAGAAGACGTCCTCCTCGGGATGGAGGTCGAAGACCATCGAGTGGCTCGCCGCCGCGTGCACGAGGTAGCCGCCGCAGGTGTGCACGATGCCCTTCGGCTTCGCAGTCGTGCCGGACGTGTAGAGCAGGTAGAGCATGTCCTCCGAGTCGCACTCGGTCGCGGGCCGCTCGGGCGACTGGTCCGGGACGATGTCGTGGTACCAGACGTCGCGCCCCGGGGTCATCGCGACCTCGGTGGCCGTGCGGCGCACGACGAGGACGTGCTCGATCGAGGGCGTGCGGGCGAGCGCGTCGTCGGCCATCTCCTTGAGCGGGACGACCGAGCCGCCGCGCCACGCGCCGTCGCAGGTGATGAGCACCTTCGCGGTCGCGTCGTTGATCCGGTCGGCGAGCGAGTCGGCCGAGAACCCGCCGAACACGACCGAGTGCGGCGCGCCGAGGCGCGCGCACGCGAGCAGCGCGGCCGGCATCTCCGGGACCATCCCCATGTAGATCGCGACCCGGTCGCCCTTCTCGACGCCGAGCTCCGCGAGCGCGTTCGAGAGGCGGCACACCTCGGCGTACAGCTCGCCGTAGGTGATGATCTTGCGATCGCCCGGCTCGCCCTCCCAGTAGTACGCGACGCGGTCCGCGTGCTCGGCGAGGTGGCGGTCGAGGCAGCTCTCGGTCACGTTCAGCTTGCCGCCGACGAACCACTTCGCGAACGGCGCCTTCGACCAGTCGAGCACGGTGTCCCACCGACGCCGCCACTCGATCCCCTCGGCGAGCTTGGCCCAGTACGCGTCCGGGTCGCGCTCGGCCTCCGCGTAGATCTCGTCGGACGTGACGACCGCCCGGCGCGCGAGCTCCGGCGGCGGGGGGAAGACCCTCCCCTCGTCGAACAGCGCCTCGATCGTGTGGTGCGCGTCAGTCATCGCGGGTCCCCTCTCGCCTCAACCGCCCGGACCGTCCTCGCCGGCTCCCCCGGGACGGCGACCGCCGGCCGACCAGGCACGCGGGTCCCCGGGAGTCCGAGGGGACCCGACGGCCCGGGTGGCCGGGTTGTTCACACGCCCGTAACCGACGAACCGACCCAGTTATACGGGTCCACCGAGACCGGCACAAGGGGGCCCGCTACGTACCGTGGTCCCGGCACGCGAACGACACACGCCGGCAACTCGCTCGCAATGTCGTCAGCACACGGAGCGCTCACCGGTGCCCCCCACGTGCTGCGGGGCGAGGGACTGCGCGTTCAGTCCGCCTCGAGGTAGTCGCGCAGCGGCCGTGAGAGCGCCGGCTGGCGGAGCTTCGCGAGCGTCTTCGTCTCGATCTGGCGCACGCGCTCTCGTGTCACGCCGAACATCCGGCCGACCTCCTCGAGCGTGCGGATCCGGCCGTCGTCGAGGCCGAAGCGCAGCCGCACGACCTCCTGTTCGCGCTCGGAGAGCTCGCAGAGCGCGCGCTGCACGGCCTCGTTCAACAGCACCCGGGTCGCCGCGTCCACGGGGACCTCGGCGCCCTGGTCCTCGATCACGTCCGAGAGGCTGAAGTCCTCCTCGCTGCCCATCGGCTGCTCGAGCGAGATCGTGTCCTGGCTGATGCGCTGGATCTCGCGCACGCGCTCGACGGGGAACTGGATCCGGACCGCGACCTCCTCGACCGACGGCTCGCGTCCGAGCTCCTGGGAGAGCTGGCGCTGGACGCGCACGACCTTGTTGATGGTCTCGACCATGTGGACCGGGATGCGGATCGTGCGCGCCTGGTCCGCGACGGCCCGGGTGATCGCCTGGCGGATCCACCACGTCGCGTAGGTCGAGAACTTGAAGCCCTTGCGCCAGTCGAACTTCTCGACCGCGCGCATGAGGCCGAGATTCCCCTCCTGGATGAGGTCGAGGAAGGCCATCCCGCGGTTGCGGTACCGCTTCGCGATCGACACGACGAGGCGGAGGTTCGCCTCGGTCAGCAGGTCCTTCGCCTCGAGACCCTCGCGGACGGCACGCTCGGCGCGCCTTCGCTCGTCGGCCGGTACGCTCGACATCCGGCCTTCGGACTTCCAGGCCTCGACGCGGGCGGCCGCCTCGTGGCCGGCCTCGATCCGCTTCGCGCACAGCACCTCGAGGTCCGCGGAGAGCAGCGAGACGCGCCCGATCTCGCGCAGGTACGCGTGGACCGTGTCGCCCGACGGGGCACCCGCGCCGGACGTCCCGGGACCGCGCAGCGCGCGAAGTGCAGCACTCTCCGCGTCACTACTGTCGGCCGGCTCGATGCGTACCATCACCCACCGTTCTCCTGGCGTTGCAGGATCCACGCTACCAAGCGCCCGGCCGCGTCGAGCGCGGTGCGCGCGGCCTGCGGGCCCTCGCCGGGATCGATGAGCAGCTCGAGCTCGGCACGCACCGCGCCCGCGGTCGCCGCAGCCTCGTGCTCGCGCGCGACGTCGCCCGCACCCGCCGCGTCCCGGACCTCACGCTCGAGCTCGGCGAGCTCGCGCTGCGCGGCCGGGTGGACGAGGCGCACGAACGTCTCGCCGGGGTCGAGGTCCGCCATGACGTCGGCGACCGCGAGCTGGCGGAGCAGGTCGGCGACCTCCGGGTCCGCCGCCGAGATCGCGCCGTGGAGGTCCGCCGCGCCCGCGAGCGCGCGGAACGCGGCGCGCTGCAGCGGGTCGGCGAACAACGACTCGTCGAACAGCTCGGCGACCTCGGCGGGCCGGTGGATCGCGAGCGCGAGCGCGTCGAGGCCCGCGCGCGGCGCGCGCCGTGCCGCGCCCCGGCGCGACGCCGGCGCGCTCGGGTCGCGCGCCGGCTCG
>DATLRJ010000013.1:0-7659 GCA_035534715.1 Acidimicrobiales bacterium
CGGCGAGGACTGGTCCGCGGTGCGCCGCGCCCACGAGCTCGCCTCTAAGGCACACGCCGGCCAGACGCGCCTCACCGGTGAGCCGTACGTCACGCACTCGATCGCGGTCGCGACGATCGTCGCAGAGCTCGGGCTCGACGGGACGAGCGTGGCCGCGGCACTCCTCCACGACGTCGTGGAGGACACCGACGTCACGCTCGAGCAGGTCGAGGAGGCGTTCGGGCCGACCGTCGCCGCGATCGTCGACGGAGTGACCAAGCTCGACCGCCTCCACTTCTCGTCGAAGGAGGCGCAGCAGGCGGCGACGGTGCGCAAGATGCTCGTCGCGATGGCGAAGGACTGGCGCGTCCTTGTCATCAAGCTCGCCGACCGGCTTCACAACATGCGCACCCTCGACGCGATGCCCGAATGGAAGCAGCGTCGCACCGCGCAGCAGACCCTCGACATCTTCGCCCCCCTCGCGCACCGCCTCGGGATACAGGAGATGAAGTGGCAGCTCGAGGACCTCTCATTCCGGGCCCAGCACCCGAAGCGGTACGCGGAGATCGAGCAGATGGTCGCGACGCGCGCGCCCCGGCGCGAGACGGAGCTCGCCCAGGTCGTGGAGGTGCTCCGCGGCCGGCTCGCCGCGCTCGGCATCGCGGCGACCGTCACGGGCCGGCCGAAGCACCTCTGGAGCATCTACGAGAAGATGGTGCTGCGGGGCAAGGAGTTCGACGAGATCTACGACCTCGTCGCGATTCGGATCGTGCTCGACACCGAGAAGGACTGCTGGGCCGCTCTCGGGTCGGTCCACTCGCTGTGGCCGCCGGTGCAGGGGCGTTTCAAGGACTACATCAACTCACCGAAGTTCAACCTCTACCAGTCCCTGCACACGACGGTCGTCGGCCCGCGGGGCAAGCCGCTCGAGATCCAGATCCGCACCCACGAGATGCACCGGCGCGCGGAGTACGGGATCGCGGCGCATTGGGGCTACAAGGAGAGCGTCGGTCACGGGCGCAGCGACCACTCGGCCGAGGACATGCAGTGGCTCCAGCGCATCGTCGACTGGGAACGCGACACGCCCGACCCGATCGAGTTCCTCGAGACCCTCAAGCTCGACCTCGAGCAGGACGAGGTCTACATCTTCACGCCGAAAGGCGCCATCGTCACGCTGCCCGCGGGGGCGACGCCCGTGGACTTCGCGTACGCGATCCACACAGAGGTCGGCCACCGCTGCGTCGGTGCGAGGATGAACGGACGGCTCGTCCCGCTCGACGCGAAGCTCCAGTCCGGCGACACGGTCGAGATCTTCACCTCGAAGGTGCCGAACGCCGGACCGTCGCGCGACTGGCTCCAGGTCGTGGTCTCGCCGAGGGCGCGCAACAAGATCCGGCAGTGGTTCTCGCGCGAGCGCCGCGAGGACGCGATCGAGAACGGGCGCGACGAGATCCTCAAGGCGATGCGGCGCGAGGGGCTCCCGGCCCAGAAGCTCGCCGCGTCGCCCGCGCTCCTCGAGGTGGCGACGGCTCTCGGCTACGCCGATCTCGACGCGTTGCACGCCGCAGTGGGCGAGGGCCATGCGTCGGCACGCGGCGTCGTCCAGCGGCTGAGGCGCGACGCCCTCGGCGGCGACCTTCAGATCGCGACGACGGCGTTCCAGCCCCGCCGGCCGAGCACGCGCCGGCCCGGCTCGGTGGGGATCTACGTCGAGGGCCTCGACGACGTCATGGTCCGGCTGTCGGGCTGCTGCACCCCGGTGCCGGGAGACAAGATCATCGGCTTCGTCACGCGGGGCCGCGGCGTGTCGGTACATCGCGAGGGCTGCGTGAATGCTCTCGCGCTCGCAGGAGACGACGGGGAGCGCCTCATCGACGTCGAGTGGGACGCGGGCACGCCTGGCGTTTTCGTCGCGGGTATCGAGGTGAAGGCGCTCGATCGCTCCCAGCTCCTCGCTGACGTCGCTCATGTGCTCGCGGAGCATCACGTGTCCATCCTCTCCTCCTCGTCACAGTCCGGAGCAGATAGGGTTGCCCGCATGCGTTTCGAGTGCGAGCTCGCCGATGCGGCGCACCTCGATTCCCTTCTGGGCGCGATCCGCCAGCTCGAGGGCGTCTACGACGCGTATCGCCTCCTCCCGGGCAGGGGTGGGACCAGGCAGCTCACCTCGAGGTGAGCGCCTTCAAGGCGCCGACGGGAACGCGGGACGTCCTCGCTCCCGAGAGCGCGCGGTTCGAGGCCATCGTCGGCCGTTTCGCCCACGCGGCGGGGCTCGCGGGATACGGCCTCGTCGTGAGCCCGATGTTCGAGGACGCCGGCGTCTTCCGCAGCGGCGTCGGCGAATCCTCGGACGTCGTGACGAAGGAGATGTACCTCTTCGAGGACCGCGGCGGGCGCACGCTCGCGCTCCGTCCCGAGGGCACGGCGTCGGTCGTCCGCGCCTTCGTGCAGCACCACCCCCTCGTCCCGTGGAAGGCCTGGTACGCGACGCCCGCCTTCCGTTACGAGCGCCCCCAGGCCGGTCGGTACCGCCAGCACCACCAGCTCGGCGTCGAGGTGATCGGGACCGACGACCCCGACGCCGACGTCGAGGTCGTCGCTCTGCTCGCAGGCTTCTACGGTGGCCTCGGGCTGTCCCAGGTCGAGCTGCGGGTGAACTCCATGGGGGACTCGCTGTGCATGCCGGGCTACCGCGAATCGCTCGGCGCGTACCTCGCGGCCCACGAGTCGGAGCTGTGCGACGAGCACCGCGTCGCGTGGGCACGCAATCCCTTGCGCGTCCTCGACTGCAAGCGTCCCGAGTGCGTCGCCGTGCGGGCACACGCGCCGAGGCTGTCCGACGCGCTCTGTGGACCGTGCCGCGAGCACTTCGATCGCGTGCTCGCGGGCCTCGACGCCCTCGGCATCGCATGGCGCCGCGACGACGCCCTCGTGCGGGGCCTCGATTACTACATGCGCACGACGTTCGAGTTCGCCGCACTCGCGCTCGACGCCGCACAAAACGCGATCGGCGGGGGGGGTCGCTACGACGGGCTCGTCGAGCGTCTCGGGGGGCCGCCGATGCCGGGCGTCGGCTTCGGCTCGGGGATCGAGCGCGTCATGCTCGCCTGCGAGGCCGAGGGAGTCACGGGGCTCGAGGGCTCCGGTCTCGACGTCTTCGTCGTCGACGTCGTCGGTGGCGCGGCCGCCCGAGATCTCACGGCCGAGCTTCGCCGGGCAGGTCTCGCCGCCGACCGCGCGTTCGACGGTCGCTCGCTCAAGTCCCAGCTGAAGCAGGCCGACCGGTCGGGCGCGCGCCTCGCGTGCATCGTCGGTCCCGATGAGGAGGCAGGGGACGCCGTGACTCTCCGGTGGATGCGGGAGGAGCCGGAGGACGAGCGCCGCGGCGGCCACCAGGAGCGGGTGGCACGAGCGCAGGTAGTCGAGGCCGTGCGCGGCTGGCTCCGATGAGCGGCTCGCCGCGTCCAGAAACTCCACCCGTGGGAGCGGCTCCACCCATCGCGGTCGGGCTTCGGACGCGCTACTGCGGCTCGCTCGGCGCACTCGACGTCGGAGCGACGGTCACCGTGTGCGGTTGGGTCGCGAAGCGGCGCGAGCACGGGGAGCACCTCGCGTTCCTCGACGTGCGCGACCACACCGGAGTCGTGCAGTGCGTCGTCGATGGCGCCCACGCGCTGCGAGCGGAGTACGTCGTGCGAGTCACGGGAGCCGTCCGCATGCGTCCGGAGGGGACCGTGAACGCCGGTCTCGCGACGGGCGAGGTCGAGCTCGGCGACTGCGCAGTCGAGACCCTCAACGCCGCAGAACCGCCGCCGTTCGTCCTCGACGGTCGCGCGGAGGTAGACGAAGCCGTGCGGCTCCGCTACCGCTACCTCGACATGCGCACTGACCGGATGCAGGCCAACCTCCGGCTGCGAGCCACTGTCAACTCCGCCATCCGGCGGGCCATGGAGCGCCAGGGCTTTCTCGAGATCGAGACGCCCCTGTTGTGGACACCGACGCCGGAGGGCGCTCGGGAGTTCGCGGTGCCGTCGCGCCTGCAGCACGGAGAGTTCTACGTGCTTCCGCAGAGCCCGCAGATCGCGAAGCAGCTCACGATGGTCGGTGGAGCGGACCGGTACTACCAGATCGCCCGCTGCATGCGCGACGAGGACCTTCGCGCGGACCGCCAGTTCGAGTTCACCCAGCTCGACCTCGAGGCGTCATTCGTCGGAGAGGCCGACGTCAGGGGGTTCGTCTCCGAGGCAATCGCCGACGCGACCGAGGCGGCGACCGGGGAGCGCCCCGTCGACTTCCCGGAGATGACCTGGGCGGACGCGCTCGACCGGTTTGGATCCGACAAACCCGACCTGCGGTTCGACATGGAGCTCCTCGACCTCACGCCCGTGCTCGCCGCGACGCGGTTCAACGCGTTCAAGGCTCCCGCGGTGCGAGCGATCGTCGTTCCCGGCGGTGCCGAGATCGGGCGTTCGGGGCTCGACGCGTTCGTCGACCGGGCGAAGGTGCTCGGCGCGAAGGGTCTCGTGTGGATGCGCGTCGTCACCGCGGGCGCCCTCGGGTCGGACCCCATCGACGGCGGGATCGACCTCGAGTCACCGGTCGCGAAGTACCTCTCGGACGCGGAGCGGGCCGCGATCGTCGGCGTGACGCGCGCGTCGCCGGGGGACCTGCTCCTCGTCGTCGCCGACGAGCACCGGCGCGCGAGCGAGGTCCTCGGCCAGCTCAGGCTCGAGGCCGGTCGCCCGCCGGTGACGGCCGGACCGCGCCGGTTCGTCTGGATCACGGACTTCCCGATGTTCGACGGCGTGGACGACGAGGGGCGCCCCGTCGCGGCGCACCACCCGTTCACGATGCCGCACCCCGACGACCTCGAGCTGTTCGAGGCCGAGCCGCTCGGCGTGCGCGCCCAGTCCTACGACCTCGTCCTCAACGGCTGGGAGCTCGGGTCGGGGAGCATCCGAATCCACCGCGCAGACATCCAGCGCAAGGTCTTCGCCGCTCTCGGCATCTCGGATGAGGAGGCCGAGCTTCGCTTCGGCTTCCTCACCGGAGCGTTCCGCTACGGCGCGCCCCCGCACGGCGGCTTCGCGTTCGGCATCGACCGGCTCACCGCCCTGCTCGCGGGCGAGGAGAACATCCGGGAGGTCATCGCCTTCCCGAAGACCCAGTCCGGCGCGGACCTGATGACGGGTGCACCGTCCTCGCTCTCGGTGCGCCAGCTCGCGGATCTCGGCATCCGAGTCGTCGCGCCCTAGCCCCGGCGTCCGGCGCGCTCCGGCGCCATCGCACCAGACGACCGACCACGGCCAGCGACTCGGGCCCGGGTGGGGCCGATTGTTCGAGGTGGCCGATGGTGCGGGGGTGTCGCGACGGGAACATCGACGCCGGTCCGCCGCTGCACGGGCGGACCGGATCCCGCGCTCTCGTCCCGGCGACCAGCCGGTCGCCATCGCTGCGTGCTCGCACCGACGGCTCGAGTCGGTGAGTATGGGGACGTGAGCTCCCCGGCGCGTCACGTCCCCGACCTGTTCGACGCCGCGGCCGAGGCGGAGCTCGCGCGTCGCGCTCCGCTCGCGGCCCGCATGCGGCCGCGCACTCTCGACGAGGTCGCGGGGCAGCGCCAGCTCCTCGCTCCGGGGGCGCCTCTTCGGGTGCTGCT
The DNA here is from genome assembly GCA_035534715.1 of Acidimicrobiales bacterium. Classification (GTDB taxonomy): domain Bacteria; phylum Actinomycetota; class Acidimicrobiia; order Acidimicrobiales; family Bog-793; genus JAJZBW01. Next base: position 5,639 of record DATLRJ010000013.1, read on the forward strand.
CGAGGCCGATCGTCTCTCCTCGGCGGTCTTCTTCGGTCCGCCGGGGACAGGAAAGACGACGGTCGCAGGACTCGCGGCGGCGTCGACGCGCAAGGCGTTCGTCCAGCTCTCCGCGGTAAGCGCGGGAGTGAAGGACGTGCGTGACGCCCTCGAGGACGCGCGAGCGCGGCTCGGACGACAGGGCCAGGGGACGATCCTGTTCCTCGACGAGATCCACCGGTTCAGCCGCTCACAGCAGGACGCGCTGCTCCCAGGAGTAGAGGACGGCACCCTCGTCCTCATCGGAGCGACGACCGAGAACCCGTTCTTCTCGCTGAACGCACCGCTCCTGTCGCGCTCCACGCTGTGGCGGTTCGATCCCCTCGAGAGGTCCGATCTCGAGGGCGTCGCGATCCGGGCCCTTCGCCTCGAGGAGGTGTCCATCGGTGACGACGCCCTCGCGGCGTGCGTAGGACTCGCGGAGGGCGACGCGCGTGCGGTGCTCACCACGCTCGAGGTCGCGGCGGCGCTGGCGCGTGCGCGCGCCGGCGCGGTGGTGGCCGAGGGCGACGCCGCGCCGCGGCTCGCTCGGGTGGAGCTCGCGGACGTCGAGGCGGCTCGGACGACCCGGTCGCTGCGCCACGGGCGAGACGAGCACTACGACGTGATCAGCGCGCTCATCAAGTCCGTTCGCGGCTCCGACCCCGACGCTGGCGTCTACTGGCTGGCCCGCCTTCTCGCCGCGGGCGAGGACCCGCGGTTCATCGCACGCCGTCTCGTGGTCCTCGCGAGCGAGGACGTCGGCATGGCGGACCCGACCGCCCTGCTCGTCGCAGACGCGGCCGCCCGCGCACTCGACCGTGTCGGCCTCCCCGAGGCGGCCGTGAACCTCGCCCAGGCCGTCGTGCACCTCGCCACGTCGCCGAAGTCCAATCGGACCGCGGCGGCGCTATGGACCGCCCAGTCCGACGTGGCGTCGCGCGCGGCCGGGGACGTGCCGGCGCACCTGCGCGACTCGCACTATCCGGGCGCCGTTGCTCTCGGTCACGGCTCTGGCTACGAGTATCCTCACGATGACCCGAGAGGCTGGGTCGAGGCGCAGTACCTGCCGACCGACCTCGTGGGCGTCCGGTACTACGAGCCGTCCGGTCACGGCGCCGAGCGTGCGCTGAGGGATCGGCTCGCGCACCAGCGCGGCGGCGACGTCGCCAGAGCCGACGACGAGCGCGAGGAGGACGCCTGATGACGATGGACGCGGACGGGCTGCGATCGGCCTTCACGCGCTTCTTCGTCGAGCGCGGGCACGTCGCGCTCCCCGCGGCCGGCCTCATCCCGCACGATCCGTCGGTGCTGTTCACGATCGCCGGAATGGTGCAGTTCAAGCCCTACTTCACCGGTGCGCAGCCGCCGCCGGTGCCTCGGGCGACGACGATCCAGCCGGTGTTCCGCACGGTCGACATCGAGCTCGTCGGCACGGACGCGCGCCACAACACGTTCTTCGAGATGCTCGGGAACTTCAGCTTCGGGGACTACTTCAAGGAGCGGGCCATCCCCTACGCCTGGGAGCTCGTGACCGAAGGTCTCGGCTTCGATCCGGACCGGCTATGGGTGACGGTGCACGAGTCGGACGGCGACGCCGCGGGAATCTGGGCGGACTCGGCCGGACTGCCCCCGCAGCGCATCCAAGCGATGGGCGAGGACAACTTCTGGCGGATGGGGCCGACCGGGCCGTGCGGCCCGTGCTCGGAGATCTACTTCGACAAGGGCGAGCGCTTCGGCGACGCGGGAGGACCGGCGTCCGGCGGCGAGGAGCGCTATGTCGAGATCTGGAACCTCGTGTTCATGCAGTACGAGCAGTCGGCGGACGGCACGCTCTCCGAGCTGCCGAAGAAGAGCATCGACACCGGCGCCGGCCTCGAACGGCTGCTCACGCTCCTCCAAGGTGTCGACTCGGTGTTCGAGACCGACGTCATGGCCCCGCTCGTCGACGAGGCCGCGCGCCTCACCGGCCACGCACCCGGGGCGTCCGAGAAGGGGGACGT
>DATLRJ010000014.1:0-14716 GCA_035534715.1 Acidimicrobiales bacterium
CGGGCTGCTCGAGGTCGTCGAGGAGTTCTTCGCCGCGCGCGGTCGCGAGATGGCCGCGAGCAACGCGAAGCAGGCGGACCTCCCCGAGGGCGCCTCGGCCATCCCGCAGCGCCGCGGCACGGCCCCGGGCCTCGTCTGCCCCGTCGGGGAGAAGGTCGTCTACTGCCTTCCCGGGGTGCCGGACGAGCTGCGGGAGATGGTCGGGCGCGCGGTCCTCCCCGACCTTCGCGCGCGCTCGGGCGAGCAGTCGGTGATCGTGAGCCGGACGCTCAGGACCTGGGGGCTCAGCGAGTCGACGCTGGCCGAGGTCGTCGCCCCGCGGCTCGAGCACCTCGACCGCGCGGGCGGCGGGGCACCGACGATCGCGTTCCTCGCGAGCGGCATCGAGGGCATCAAGCTGCGAGTGACCGTGAAGGCTCCCGACGCGGCGTCCGCCGAGGTCGCGCTCGCGCGCGAGGAGTCCGAGCTCAGGGCGCTGCTCGGGTCCCGCGTGTTCGCGGTCGACGACGAGACGATGGAGCACGCGGTCGGCCGGCTGCTGCTCGGGCGCGGCCTCACGCTCGCGGTCGCCGAGTCCTTCACCGGCGGGCTCATCGCGTCCCGCATCGTCGCGGTCGCCGGCGCGAGCCGGTGGTTCCGCGGCGGGGTGGTCGCGTACGCGACCGAGGTGAAGCACGAGGTGCTCGGCGTGCCGCCCGGACCCGTCGTCACCGCGGAGGCGGCCGCTGCGATGGCCGCCGGCGTGCGTCGGCTGCTCGGCGCGGACGTGGGCCTCGCGACGACGGGCGTCGCCGGACCGGACCCCCAGGAAGGGCGGGCACCGGGGACGGCCTTCGCGGGCGTCGCCCTTTTCGCCGGGCCGCCGGAGGCGGTCGCGCTCCGGCTCTCCGGCGACCGGGCCCGGATCCGCCAGATCGGGACGATCTCCGCGCTCGACGAGCTCCGCCGCCGCCTCCTCGCCGCCGGCTGACCCGCTCGCGCCGGGCGGGCGCTCGACCATCCAACATCGAACACGCGTTCGGAACTACAGTCGTGCAAGTCGACGGACGGCCTCGAGGGGCAGCCCGTGGCCGCGGGCCGCCCCGGGCGATACAGCGCACCTCTAGGGTGCGCCCGTCCGGGTCGACCCCGGCGACGTCGGTGGCCCGGGTGGCCCGGAGGAGAGGGAGCGGCATGGAGCGCGACAAGGCACTCGAGGCGGCGCTGGGCCAGATCGAGAAGCAGTTCGGCAAGGGATCGGTCATGCGCATGGGCGAGAGCCTGACCATGGGCATCGAGTCGATCTCGACCGGAGCGATGTCGCTCGACCTCGCGCTCGGGGTCGGGGGGCTCCCGCGAGGCAGGGTCGTCGAGATCTACGGACCCGAGTCCTCGGGCAAGTCGACGCTCGCGCTCCACGTCGTCGCGGAGGCGCAGCGCAACGGCGGAGTGTGCGCGTACATCGACGCCGAGCACGCGATGGACCCGGTCTACGCCGCGGCGATCGGCGTGGACATCGACGAGCTGCTGATCTCCCAGCCCGACACGGGCGAGCAGGCGCTCGAGATCGCCGACATGCTCATCCGCTCGGGCGCGATCGACGTCCTCGTCATCGACTCGGTCGCCGCGCTGACCCCGAGGGCGGAGATCGAGGGGGACATGGGGGACAGCCACGTCGGGCTCCAGGCACGGCTGATGTCCCAGGCGCTCCGGAAGATCACCGGCACGCTCAGCAAGTCGAAGACGATCGCGGTCTTCATCAACCAGCTCCGGGAGAAGATCGGTGTCATGTACGGCTCGCCCGAGGTGACGCCCGGCGGTCGTGCGCTGAAGTTCTACTCCTCCGTGCGACTCGACATCCGTAGGGTGGAGACGATCAAGGACGGAGCGGAGATGGTCGGGAGCCGGACCCGGGTGAAGGTCGTGAAGAACAAGTGCGCCCCACCGTTCCGCACCGCGGAGTTCGACATCATGTACGGCAAGGGAATCAGCCGCGAGGGGTCGATCCTCGACGTCGCGGTCGACCTCGGCATCGTGAAGAAGTCGGGCGCCTGGTACACCTACGAGGGCGAGCAGCTCGGCCAGGGCCGGGAGAACGCGAAGCAGTTCCTGCGCGACAGCCCCGAGCTCGTCGTCGAGATCGACGAGCGCATCCGCAAGGCCGGGGCCGACGTCCCCGTGGAGGTGCCGCTCGGCGCGGGAGGCCGCGACGACGAGCCGATCTCGCTGGAAGGCTGAGCCCGAGGGCCCACCCCGACGGCCGTGGTGCCGTCGGGGTGGTCGTCCTCAGCGAGAGATCGTCGTGTGCTTGAACTCGTTGAGCTCGGGCGCGTCGACGAGCAGCTCGAGGACCCGCGAGACGGTGTGCTCCGCGACCTTCTGATCACCGAGCGGGCGCGTCATGATGCGGACGAACGCCGCCCGGTCGTCGAGCACGAAGGTCGGGACGCCGAATGCCTGGTGCTCCGCGACCGAGCGCTCGTGCTCGTCGCGCACGACCGCGTACGGCCACCCGGCGTCGAGCTCGGAGAAGACGGCGTCGGCGTCGACGCGGGAGCGCTCGAGCGCCCGGCGCACGACGTCCGGGTCGCGCAGATCGCCGGCTTCGTCGTGGCGGGCCGCGAAGAGCGCGACATGGGCCGCACGGAACAGGTCCGGGAATCGGTCCCTCACCACGACTCCCGCGGCGATCGCGGTGAGCTCGTCGCGCTTCTCGGGCAGCTCCCACACGGGAGGCTCACCCTCGGCGACGTGGGCCTGGGAGAGGGAGAACGGGACGAAGCGCACGTCCCACGGCACCCCCGCGTCCAGCGCGGCGATCACGTGCTCGTTCGCGTTGCGGGCAAACGGGCAGCGGTAGTCGAAGTTCACGGAGAATGTCACGTCGGCGTGGTTGTCGGTCATGCACCCGTCAACGCCGCGACGCCCCGGCCGATTCCTTCAGGCGCACCTCGCTCGTCGCGACGACGGGGGGGCGGGGCCGACGGCAGTGCCTACGTTCGCGCCGCGCGCCGGCGGTACGCTTCGCTCGTGCTCCCGGCCGGATCCAGCCGCACGGCTCGGCGGATCGTCGGCAGGGTCCCGTGAGACGGACGCGGTCGAGCTGACGATGGCACACGGACTTCCGACCGGCGGCGATGGGCCGGCTCCCGACGGCGACGTGCGGGTGGTCCGGCGGGCGGAGGTGCGCGACGTCGGCTGGATGGTCGCGCTCCTCAGCAGAGCGTTCGTCGAGGACCCGGTCGCGGCCTACATCTTCCCCGTGCGGGCGACGCGGGCCGTGCGGCTCCGTCGCTTCTTCGAGCTGCAGCTGCGTCACAACTACCTCGAACGCGGCGAGGTGTACGTGCTCGAGCCGCGACAGGCTGCCGCGATGTGGATGCCGCCGAGCCCGCGGGACCCACGCACGCGCGACGTGCTCGCGCACCTCGGCCTGCTGCCACTTCTGGGCGGCCGGTTCCTCTCGACGCGTCGCCTCTCGCTGATGCTCGCCGCGCGCCACCCCCGGTCGCCCCACTACTACCTCGGCACGATCGGTGCCGACCCTTCGCACCAGGGGAAGGGCGCGGGCTCGCGGCTGCTCGCGCCGGTGCTCGCTCGCTGCGACGCGACGGGCCTGCCCGCCTATCTCGAGTGCTCGCGGGAGGAGAACGTCGGCTTCTACGGCCGCCACGGGTTCGTCGTGACCGGACGGGTCACCGCGCCGGACCGTGGACCGACCCTGTGGCTCATGTGGCGGGAGCCGCACCCTCGCGGCTGACACGCTCCGGCGCCGGGACGCCGGGGCGCGCGACGGGAGCCGCCGGTGGCGTGGCGACGACCGAGCGGACGCCGCTCGGGGTCCTCGACTCGTCGAGGACGACCTCCGACAAGATGTCGAGCACCGCGCGAACCGGGGCGCCGGGCATGCCCCGGCGGCGCTGCGCAATGCCCACGAGGCGAGGCTGGAGCCCGAGCACCGGCACGAGGACCCACGCGTCCGAGAGGAACGACGGGAGCGCCCCGGCCGGCAGGACCGAGAAGCCGCACCCCTCGAAGGTCAGCGTCGCGATCAGCCGGAGGCTGTCCATTTCCGCGCGCGGCCGGAGCGCCACGCCCGCGGCGCGCGCGACCGCGTCGAGCTCGTTGCGGTACGCGCTCCCCGGAAGCGGGAGCATGAGGGGGAGCTCGGGGAGGATCGCGGGGTCGACGGGCTGGCCGGTGTCGAGCGCGTGGCCGCGCGGCACGACGAGCCCGAGCTCCTCCTCGAACAGCGGGATCGTGCGGACCTCGGTCCCCGACGCGGGAAGCGTGAGCACCGCGAGGTCCACCTGGCCGAGCGCGAGCTGCGCGTCGAGCCCGAGCGCGGTCGCCTCGATGAACACGAGGTGCAGCAGCGGGTGGCGGTTCGGCACGATGTCGAGGAGCAGCGGGACGATCCAGCGTGCCGCGGTGCCGATCGCTCCGAGCCGCACGGTGCCGACGACCTCCTGGCTGAGTGCCGTGACGTCCGAGGTGATCGCGTCGAGCTCGCCGATGACCCGCCGGGCGCGGTCGACGACGAGCTGCCCCGCCTCGGTGAGCTCGCCGCTCGAGCGGTCGACGAGAACAGTGCCGAGCTCGCGCTCGAGCTTCTTCACGTGCGTCGAGACGTTCGACTGGACCGTCGCGAGCGCGTCCGCCGCGGCCGAGAACGACCCGTGCTCGGCGATTGCGATCACTGCGTTCAGCTGCCGGAGGTCCATCTCTTATGACGATAGCAGGTATCTAGCAAACCTGTTTGACCGATGAGGGCGCCGACGACATACTGGTCGCAGACCTCAGGGACACATCGGATCCCCCCTCCGGTACCTGGTGAGTCTAGTAAGAACGGGTCGGTCCCCCCACCGGCCCGTTCTTCGCGTCCGGACACCCCCCGGCGGGCGCAGGTCCAGCCGGGGCCCGGTCACCAGGGGGCCGGTGGCTCCTCGCGCGTGCCCGGCGGGCGGGTGCGGCGGCTGTCGGGAAGCGTCCACCCGCGGCGCCAAGCTGCGACGTCGGGGCCGCGCGGGTCGGGAGTGCGCCCGTCGGCCGCGCGCCGTCGGGCGGACCACCAGTCGGTCTCGGCCTCGTCGGCGAGCGCGGCGACGGCGTGCTCGATGCGCGCGGAGAACCGGCGCGCGTCCTCGTCCCGCGTCGTCGTGTCGCCGGCACCGTGCGGGCGCAGCGGAGCACCGAAACGGACCGCGACGTCTCCGGGTCGCAGGCGCGATCCGCCCTTCGGCAGGATCGGTCGGACTCCGTGGAGGTGGACGGGGACGACCGGCACGTCGCAGCGCTTCGCGAGGTACGCCGCGCCGCCGCGGAACTCCTGCCCCCAGCCGTCCTCGGTCCGACCGCCCTCCGGGAAGATCACGAGGCTCCACCCGTCGTCGATGAGCGCCGCCGCGAGGTCGGCGCTCCGCCGGTTCACACGCGTCCGCTCCATCGGGATGGTCCCGAGCGTGAGCGACCAGAGGTCGCCCTTCCAGCGGCGGTCGAAGAAGTAGTCGGACGCCGCGGCCACGACCGCGTGGTGGCGGAACCGGCTCGGCAGGCACGAGAGCACGATCGCCGTGTCGAGGTGGCTCGAGTGGTTCGCGGCGAAGATCACCGGGCCACGGAGCGGCTCGAGCAGCTCGCGGCCGACCACGCGCGGCGAGGCGACGAGTCGGACGAAGGGGCGTGTCACGTTGTCGACGATGACCGCGCGCGCGAGCCGAGCGGCGGGCGAGCGCGACCACGCCGTGTCGTAGTCGACGCCCACCTGGCGGTGGCGCTCCGGCCGTTCGACGCTTCCCGGCCACGTCGGGGCCGCGAGCACGGAGCGCAGCGTGCCGCCACGGGCGCGCGCGCCCCGGGCGACGGCGCGCGTGCGCGTGCCGCTCACGTGACGTCCGCGAGGAACAGCGGCGGCGCATGGAGGTGCGTGATGCTCGGGTCACGCCCGACGACGTCCTCGGCCATCTCGAGCGCGTCCGCGAGGCTCGAGGCGGGCTTGAAGCCGAGCCGCCGCACCGCGGCGCGGTCCCCGCCGACGATGATGACCTGGCCGAGATGCTGGAGGGCGTGCGCGCACCAATACCACATGTAGAAGGGGTGCACGCCGTGGTAGGCGTGGGACGTCCGGTAGAGATGGACGTACCACGGGTCGGTCGCGAACGACTCCTCGTACTTCGCCTCGATCTCGAGCGGGTCGGTGGTCTCGGCGAGCACCTGCTCGAAGAAGTCGATGTAGCTCGGGTGGTGGACCGGGTTGAACGCCCACGGCGTGGGATGCGAGATGATGCAGACCCCGCCTTCGCGCACGAGCGGCCTGCCGCGGTAGAGGTTGAAGAAGTACCCGAGACCGAGGCACGCGACGAGGATCGGGTTCATGATCGAGTTCACGTTGTACGGGCAGATGTACGGCAGGCCCATCGTGAGCACGTCGGCCTGGCCGGACACCTCGACGAGCTGCTGGCGGTGGACGTTTGCGAGCGTCAGGTCGTGGACGGCCTCGACCTCGCCGGCCTGCACCGAGGTGAGCGCGTGCGGGGACCGGATCGAGGAGAAGATCTGGCGGGCCATCGCATGGGGCGTGCGGTCGAGCGCGGCACGCGTCGCCTGGAACCCGGCGCGGTCTTTGAGGGACCACTCCCACTCCCGCTTCTGGAGGAACTTGAACTGCGACGGGAACGTGTCGAGGTTCAACGTGGTCTCGATCTGGAAGACCTTCACACCCGCGTCAGCGATCAGCCTGCCCATGCGCCAGTTGGACGTGTGGAGCTCGCTGCGGTGCCGGTCCATGAACGAACGGCTCTGCTGCATCGTCTTCACGTTGTGGTGGTGGCGGATGCTCTTGTAGCTCGCGAGGCCGGTCGCCACGGACTTGTGGCCGCCGTCCATCGCGACGAGGTTGATGTTCACGTACACGAGCAGGTCGCTCTCGGCAGCGCGCCGGTTGATCTCGACGTCCTCGCCCTGGTCGGTCATCCCGAGATGGACGACGCCGGACGGGTCCTCGGCGTCGTGCTGGAGCAGGAGCCCGTGCGGGGCGAACGCGTCGAAGACGCGGGACCCGAGTGCGTGGCGGAGCTCGTCGTCGGTCATCCGGCGGTGGAGCGCGAGCGCGGCGATGAGCACGACGTCGTCGACGCCGGCCGTGGCGGCGGCGTCGAGCACCGCCTCGATCACCCGCTGGCGCGCGTCCGGCGGCCGCATGGGGGGCAGCGGCAGCGAGACGTCGTCGAACGCGATCGTGAGGCGCATGCCGGGTCGCAGCAGCGCGGACAGCGGCTCGGAGTCGCCGACCGGGTGCTCGAGCGCGTCACGGATCGCCGCCTCGGGGTCCGCGAGGGCCGCAAGCGGCTCGGGGGGGTAGATCACCCGGCTCCCGACGGGGAGTCGCTCGAGGCGGAAACCCTCGCCGTGCCAGAACATCGTCGCGGGGGTCGAGCGGTCGACCTCGAGGACGAACCCAGGTCTTGGACTCACTCGTGCGCCTCCACTGGCTCGGTCGTCGTCTTCGCCGGTCGTCTGCGACCGGCCGGTTCCTTCCTGGCCGGTGCGGTCGGAGACGCATCGGCGGGCACGCCGTGCGCGCCCTCGGGCGCGCTCGCCGCGGGTGCCGCAGTCGTGCTCGCCGTGCTCGCCGCCGACCGCCACGAGGCTCGCCCGCTGCGTCGGAGGTCGAACACGACCTTCACCGCGCCGCGTCGCCCCGCGTGCGCCGCGTGCCGCACGGCCTCCTCGTAGCGCTCGAGAGGGTAGCGGGCCGAGACGAGACGCTCGAGACGTGCCGCCGCGACGAGCTCGAAGCTCAGGTCGAACGTCGAGCGAGGGCCGTCCGAGGTCGGCTCGCTCCCGTACGCGTAGGCGCCGACGAGCGTGACCTCGCGCTGCCACAGCGGCGCGAGGTCCACGCGGACGGTGCCGGGCATGCCGACGAGGACGATCCGGCCGCCCGGGCGGACCACGTCGAGCGAGCTGGCGATGGACTGTGCGGTCCCCACGCAGTCGAACACGACGTCGGCGCCCCCGGTGAGCCGCGTGGGCGCGCCCGAGCGGGGGAGCGCGAGCGAGCCGGTGATCCGGCGCACCGCGCGCTCGAGCTCGCCGGGCGCCACGACCGCGTCCGCGCCGAGCGCGGACGCGAGCTCCCGCTGCACGGGGTGCTTCGCGACCGCGACGAGCGACGCGGGCAGGCTGTGGTACCGCAGCGCCGCGACGGTCGCGAGCCCGAGCGTCCCCGATCCGAGCACGACCGCTCGCTCGCCGGGCACGACCGCGCCGAGCAGTGCCGCGTGGATCGCGCACGCGACGGGCTCGACGACGACTGCGGCGTCGTCGCTCATGTCGTCCGGCACGCGGTGCAGCTGCGAGCGGTGCGCGACGAGCCCTTCGGACCAGCCGCCCCCGGTGTCGGCGCAGAAGCCGGTCTGCAGCCCGGGGCGTAGGTGGCCGTACGCGATGCGCTCGCAGGCACCCTTGCGACCCGCCGCGCACGCCGCGCACGGCGGGTCGATCCCGCGCGCGAGGCAGCCGAGGACGGGCTCGAGCACGTACCTCGCGCCTCCGTCGGCCTCGACGACGCCGACGACCTCGTGGCCGAGGACGAAGGGGAAGCTCACGATGGGCTCGAAGTAGCGGGAGCTCGCGCCGTCGACGGTCGCGAGGTCCGAGCCGCAGATGCCCGAGAGCAGGGGCTGCATCCGCACCCACTCGGGGCCCGGCAGGTCACGCGGGTCGCGGTCCGCGAGGCGGAGCGGCCCGACGGATATGCCGTTGCCGGATCCCGCGACGACCGCGACCGCTCGTGCGGCGGCGAAGCGTGCGACGCTCCGCTCGACGACGATCTCCTTCACGGTCGCACCGCCGTCACGCCCGGCCGTCGGGCTCGCGCGCGCCCGGCACGCTCGCGGTCAGTGCGGCGAGCGCGGTGCGCGCGCCGAGCGGCCGCGTCGACACGGCGATCCGGTGGCGCGGGCCGCCGCGCGCGGGCGCCCACTGCTCGACGAGCCAGCCGCGCTTGCGCGCGACCGCGGCGAGCTTCGCCTCCGGGTTCACCGCGACCGGGTGGCCGGCGGCCTCGAGCATCGGAAGGTCGCTCGTCGAGTCCGCGTAGGCGACGGTGGCGTCCTTCGCGAGCCCGAAGGACGCGGCCCACCGCTCCATGAGGATCGCGCGTGCCTCGCCCGTCGGTGGCGTCTCGACCATCTCGCCGGTGAAGGCGCCGTCGCGGGTGCCGAGGCGCGCGCACACGATCTCGTCGAACAGCGGCGCGAGCGGAGCGACGACGAAGTCGAGCGCGCCCGTGATCAGCAGAGTCCTGTGGCCGAGCGCACGGTGCTCGCGAACCCTGCGCAACCCGTCGGGAAACGATCGGGTGAGGATGAGGTCGCTGAACAGCTCCCAGGCGTCCTGGCGAGTCCGCTCGACCGGCGCGCCCTCGTAGCGGCGGTAGAAGGAGCGGAGGAAATCGCTGCGGTCGCGCCGGTCGACTGCGAGGAGGCGGGGCCCCTCGGCCACGAGCTCGATCGACAGCTTGGCGCGGCGCAGCGGTGAGAGGTGGCGCGTCGCGAGCCACGCGTAGGACTCGACCACGTTCGAGTTGATGAGCGTCTGCTCGAGGTCGAAGACCGCGCAGCGCGGCTCGCTCGTGAGGATCGCCTTTCGCGCGCGGTCCTCGCGTGACGCGCTCACCCGCCGCCCGGGGGAGGTCCGCACGCGCGCGTGCTCGACGACGGACGGGAGGTGGACCTCCGTGACGTACCGCTCCCAGTCGACCACGGCCGGGTCGAAGCAGAAGGCCTTCCGGTCGACCTCGTCGAGCGACTCGTAGAGGGCGATCGTGCGGTCGACGCGAAAGCGTGCCTCGGTCTCGGTGTACGAGCCGTAGAGCTCGACGTAGCCGAGGGCGCGTTCCGCGAGCTGCCGGCGCTCCTCGAGCCCGGTGACCCGATCGGCCAGGTCGCCGCGGACCGGGAGCATGCTCACCGCTCGCTCGACCGCGCGAAGACCCTTCGCGGCGCGCCGAAGCTCGCCCTGGACCTTGCCGCGCCCCGGGAAGGACCAGGTCGGGACCACGATCGGCTGGCCCTTGGTGTCGTAGAGGGGACGTTCGGTGAACCAGGCCTCGCAGAGGTCGACGAGGGTGCCGTAGCGGAACGGGTTCCGCACGCCGGACGCGATCTGGTAGATCGCGGGGCGTTCCCCGTCGGGCCCGTGGGCGCAGACCGCGATGATCGCGGCGGTCACGAGGTCGACCGGGATGACGTCGACGATCCCCTCCGGGACGCCCGGGAACTGCTTGAGCAGGCCACGCGCGTACGAGATGATCACGGGCTCGGCCATCCGGAAGCCGCGGATCCAGCCGGGGCGGGGCTCCGCGAGCGCGGACTCCACGATCGACGGGCGCACGATCGAGACGGGCAGCGCGCCGCGGGAGTCCGCGAGGGCCATCTCGCCGAGCGACTTCGTGTACGCGTACGCGTCCGGCCACCCGAGCGCCTGGGCACGGGCGCGCCCGAGCTCGACGAGCTGCGAGTCGACCCATTCGTCGCGCAGGCGCTCGGTCCGCTCGGCGAGGAGCGCGGTGCCGGCGGCGCCGAGCTCGTGGCGGGCGGCCTTTCGGAGCTCCGCGAGACGCTCCGGCTCGCGGCTGCGCGCGTCCGCGTCGAAGCGCGCGCGCCGCGCGGCGTCGACCTCGGAGCGCCAGTCCGGGAGCGCGAGGTAGCGGCTCTCGGTCACGAGCTCCTCGGCGGCGTCGCCGTGGTGGCCGCTGTTCACGTACGCGGTCGACACGCCGACGAGGTGCGGGAGGCCGGCGCCCGCGGGACGGTGTATCGCCGCGAGGTCGAGGAGCGCCCGGGCGACGCGCGAGGGTCCGAGCAGGTTGACCTCGACCGCGCCGTCGAGGGGCGCGTCGAAGCTCACGGTCGCGGCCGAGTGCACGACGATGTCGCACGTCGCGAGGACCGCCCGGCCCTCGTCGTCGAGGCCGAGCCCGTCCGTGCCGACGTCGCCCGCGACCGTGGTGACTCGCCGCGCGATCTCGGCCGAGAAGTGGTCCCCGAGCTCGCCCCGCAGTCGGTCGAAGCAGTCGTTGCGGACGATCTCGCGTGCGGTGCGCTCGGCGGCGCTCAGCCGGCGTCCGGGCCGGACGAGCAGCACGAGCTCGCAGTCGGGGACGCAGCGGAGCAGGCGCTCGACGAGCGCGGTGCCGAGGAAGCCCGTCGCGCCGGTGATCGCGATCCGCTTGCCCGCGAGGGCGGCGGCGATCACCGCGACACGTCCCGGCGTGGACCTCTCAACGCGGCCGGTCGGCGGGGGAGTCGGCCGTCACCGCCGCCTCGCGCCCGCGCTCGTCCGACGCGGCGGCGTGTAGCGCTTCGAGGGCTTCGGGCCCGTAGGCGCGCGCCGCTGCTTCGCGCCGGTGTCGACCGTGCCGGAGAACTTGCCCCGCGCCTGGTCCTGCTTCTGCTTGCGCATGACGCGCACGATGAGCCAGCCGCCGAGGAAGAGGTAGAGGATCCCGTAGACGATGCCGAAGGAGATGAGCTCCATCCCGACCATGAACGCGGCGAAGCCGAGCAGCGCCCGGCGCTTGAGCGCCGTGCCGAGCGCGAGGATCGCGACGCCGATGAGGCCCGCGACGAGGAACTCGGGCGCGTAGTGGCGGAACTTCAGCTGGCTCGAGTGGCGCCAGTACAGGAAGACCGCGACGGTGATGACGAGGTCGAGCGCGACGGCCGCGGCGCCGAGCATCTGCTCACGCCGCTCGAGGCCGTTCACGACCTCCTTCGCGCTCAGCGCGCGCTGCTCGGCGCCACCCTTCGCCTCGCGCACGCCCGGCTTCTGACGCCAGAGGTCGGAGGCGATCTCCCGGAGGCGCTTCGGCTGCCGGTGGATCGAGGAGCTCGCGTCGGGAGCGGGCGAGGTCGCGCCGGGCTCGTGCGACCCGTCGCCTCCCGAGGTGACCGCGCGCTCGTCCTGCGGGCCGGGCTCGGGCGCTCGTCCCCCGGTGTCCTCGTTCGCCACAGCCGCATAGGGTACTTGCGCGTCGCGCCCTTCAGCGACCGTGGCAGCCGAGCGGAGCGCCCCCGGCGTCGATGCCCTGTTCAGCGACGTGGCGGGCGCTGGTCCGCCTCGTCACGACTGCGCACGCCGCCGCCGCACGGCGCGGCGATCGTCCTCCGAGGTGCCGCCCCACACGCCGCGGATCCCGGCGTCGCGCAGCGCCTCGTCGAGGCAGGACAGCCGGACCTCGCACTCGCGACAGATGAGCTTCGCGTCCGCGAGGATCTCGGGATCGGTGCTGAAGAAGCGGGTGACGTCCATCCCGCGGCAGCGGGCGAGCGCGGTCCAGTCGGCGAAGCCCGCCTTGAAAGGGAGAGCGGCGCCGACGGTCTCGTCACCGCGGTCGCGCCACGTGCCGTCCGCCGCGTCCGGCGCGCCCACGAGCCGGAGCGCGGGTGCACCGGCGTCGACCACTCGCATCAGCTGGCGGGTGGACGGATCCGTCGGTCGCCGGTTGCGGCCGGCATCGGCGGGGGCCTTCGTCGGCCGGGTCGGGCGGGCCATCGTGCATTTCCTCCGCGTCGTCGCATCACGGTTCGTCGGGTGGTTGCGCCCCCCAGGGCGGGAGCGTGGTCGGGCCGTGGCCGTCGCCGTGCGGCACCGGGTGGTTTCGACCGAGCTCCGAGAAGCGCTCGTTGAGGGCGTGGACGAGCACCTCGTGGTCGTGCGCGCTCGGCGCGAGCAGGCCGAGAAGGAACGCCTCGACCTCGATGGGCATCGCCATGCCGCCAAGACCGAAATACCGGACCCACAGCTCGTTCTGCGAGAGACCCACGTCGATTCGCGCGCGCTCGAGGGTCGATTCGGGTGGTCGGGACGCGTTCGCGATCAACGCGCACCCGGCCCGTCGGGCGGTTCGGGCTCGGCCGTGCGCACGATCTCCTCGGCGGTGCGGGTGAGTCCCGTGTTCGTCGCCCGCGACAGGCCACGGAGCCTGCGGTGGGCTTCGTCCGCGGTGACGCCGTCTCGCGCGACGAGGATGCCCTGCGCGAGGGCGATCGAGTGGCGCCCGATGAGCACCGACTGGATCGTCCGTGAGATCGCTGCGACGGATCGCTCCTCGGAGTCGCGGGCGGTCAGCATCGCGGCGGCGTGCGACGCGAGCAGTGCGGCGAGGCGGGCCTGCGGTGCGTCGAAGGCCCACGCGGTCCGCGAGCAGAGGTTCAGGGCGCCGACCGGGCGGTCGAGCACCGCGATCGGTGTCGAGATCACCGAGGAGATCCCGTGCGCCGACGCGGCCGCGACGAACGCCGGCCACCGCGTCTCGGTCGCGATCGAGTCCGTGCGGACAAGCGTCCCGCTGGCGGCTGCCGAGACGCACGGTCCCTCGCCGAGCCGGTACTGGTCCGCATCCATCGCCCGGACGAGGTCGTTGCTCGCGGCCACCGTGGCGAGCCGGTCGTTCACGACGAGCGAGACGCTCGCTCCGTCCGCGAGCTCGATGGTGGCCTCCGCGAGGAGGACGACGAAGAGCAGGGCCGCGTCGACGAGTTCGTCGGCACCTCGATACCCGAGCGCTTGTCCGAGCGTGGCCGCTTCGGGAAGCTTGCCGGGACCGCTCACGCGAGCGTCGCAGCCAGGCGCCGATCCGAGGTGCACCGGGATCGCTGGGAGTGGATCATCTGCTGCCTTCGGAGCCTGCAGGGCACGCGGTGCCGGCCAGGCCCTCACGGTAGAAGGCTCGTGAAGTGTATCATTCGGCCGCGGGCGGCGTCGGCGGCTCGCGCCGGCTGGGCCTGCGACCCGGAGGCGGCAACATGGTCGACGTAGACGAGGCGTACGGCGGCTTGGCGTCGTTGTTCGGCGACATCGCGAAGACGCTGTTCTCCGACCCTTCGTTCCGCGGCACACTTCAGAACATCGTCGACTTCGCGGTCGGGACCATCGAGGGTTGCGACGCAGCGGGGATCTCGATCGCCGGCGAGAACGGCGTCACGACGCCCGTGCACTCGGGGGCGGTCGTCCTCGATGTCGTCGCGGCGCAACTCGAGGCGGACGGAGGTCCATTCGCCGACGTGATCGCGGGCGAGCCGGTCGTCTACGCGGAGGACCTCGCCGACGAGGGTCGCTGGCCGGTGTTCGGGCCGCGGGCTGTGGCCCTCGGCGTGCGCAGCCTCGTCGCCTACCGCCTGGTGAGCGAGACGGCGCTCGGAGCGCTCAACCTCTACGCGCACCTCCCGCGTGCGTTCGGGATCGTGGACCGGACGAAGGGGCTGATCTTCGCGACGCACGCGGGCGTCGCGCTCGCCGCGACGCAGTTGCTTGAGGACGTGAGGACTGCGCTCGACAGCGAGATCCTGCTCGTCGAGAACCTCCGGGGCGCCCTCGCGTCGCGCGAGGTCATCGGCCAGGCCGAAGGCATCCTGATCGAGCGCGAGCGGATCACGGCGGAGGAGGCCTTCGGCGTGTTGCGGAAAGCCTCCCAGAACCTGAACATCAAGTTGCGCGAGGTCGCGACGTACATCGTCGAGACCGGCGAGGTCCCGGGAATCTGAGGTCACCTCGAATCCCGGGCGGCCGTTCCGCCCGGGATTCCGGTGGCTACGAGGTCGCGAAGTAGCCGAACGCGTCGATCACGACGTTCACGGCGGCGCCGTGGCTGTTGTAGATCTGGACGCCACCGGAGCCGGAGGTGTCCGCGATCGTGAAGTTCGGGACGACCGCTCCCGCGGTGAAGTTC
>DATLRJ010000015.1:0-12656 GCA_035534715.1 Acidimicrobiales bacterium
CCTCGTCTAGCCCCCCCCGACGCCCCTCGCCGTTCGTGTGGGACACGACCTCGCGGCGCACCTCGTCGAGACCCGGGGTGTCCGGCGCGAGGATCCCCTGCCGGTCGACCGCGACGATGTCGCCAACCCCTTCGCGAAGGAGGAGCTTCGTGATCGCGGCTCCCGCCGCGCCGACGCCGAGGATGGTCACGCGCACGTCGCTCATCCTCTTGCCAACGACGCGCAGTGAGTTCATCAGCGCCGCGAGGACGACGACTGCCGTGCCGTGCTGGTCGTCGTGGAACACGGGTATGTCGAGCGACTCGCGCAGGCGCCTCTCGACCTCGAAGCAGCGCGGCGCGGCGATGTCCTCGAGATTGATGCCGCCGTACACCGGAGCGATGCACTCGACGATGCGGACGATCTCGTCCGTGTCCTGCGTGGCGAGGCACACGGGCCACGCGTCGATGTCGGCGAAGCGCTTGAAGAGCAGCGCCTTGCCCTCCATGACCGGTAGAGCCGCGGCGGGACCTATGTTGCCGAGCCCGAGCACCGCCGAGCCGTCGGTCACGACCGCGACAGTGTTGCGCTTGATCGTGAGATTGCGCGCGGCGGAGGGGTCGGCGGCGATCGCTCGGCACACCCGCGCGACGCCCGGCGTGTAGGCCATCGACAGGTCGTCGCGAGTCTTCAGTGGCACCCGGGGCACCACCGAGAGCGTCCCGCCGAGATGGAGCAGCAGCGTCCGATCGCTCATCGCGCGCACCCGCGCGCACTCGACGGCGCCGACCGCGGTCTGGAGACGACCGGCGTGCGCCTCGTCGACCGCGTTGCACGTGAGGTCGAGGACGAGGCTCGTGCCCCGGGACTCGACGACGTCGAGCGCGGTCACGACGCCCCCGGCATCGCCGACGGCCGTCGTGATCGCGCCGACGCCCCGGGGGTCGGTCAGCTCCACCCGCATAGTGACCGAGAACGACGCGCTTGGCATGCTCATCGCCCCATTGGATCGCGGCTCGGGCTCGGCCGCCAGACGAGCTGGCCGGCACGCGTCGGGCGCGGCAGACTGACGGCTGTGTCATGGGTCTCGCAAGACGGCTTCGACCTCCGGTTCGACTGGGGCGCTCCTGGAGTCGCGCGGCTCGCCCCGCACTGCCGGACCTTCGTCGTCATCGACGTCCTGCGCTTCTCGACGGCCGTCGAGACCGGTCTCACGCACGGTCTCGTCGTCCAACCCGAGCACTGGCCACTGCCCCGCTCGGGGACGCGGTCGGGCTACGTCGCCGACGGCTCGATCCCCGGGGGGCCCTCGCTCTCCCCCTCGTCGCTCCTCCTGCTGCCGAAGGGTGAACGAGTCATCCTCCCCTCGCTCAACGGTGCCAACTGTGCGCTCGCCGCGGCGGACACCGGCGCGATCGTCGTCGCGGGCTCGCTCCGCAACGCGAGCGCGGTCGCGAAGTACGTCGGCGGTATGCCGGGACCGATCGGCGTCGTCGCTGCCGGGGACCTCGCGTCGGACGGCACGATGCGACCGGCCGTCGAGGACATCCTCGGTGCCGCCGCGATCCTGCGCTACCTGCCCGGCACGCGCTCGCCCGAGGCCTCGGTCGCGGAGGCGGGCTTCTCTCCGGAGCCCGCAGTCCTCGTCGGGGCGTCCGCATCCGCGCGCCAGCTCGCCTCGGTGGGCCACGGTGAGGACGCCGAATGGGCGAGCGAGCTCGATGTGAGCGAGTGCGTCCCCGTCCTCGAGGGGGATGTCTTCGTCGACGCGACGGCCTGACGGGGCTGCCGGTCAGCCGCGATGTTCCGCCCGACGCGACGCGCGGCGCCCGGAGGCTCAGATGCGCAGCGGACGGACGGGGGCCGCGATGAGCGCCGGGTCGCTCCGCCAGTCGACGCCCGGGACGTCGATGTAGAGCTCGACCTCGTTGCCGTCGGGATCGGAGATGTACAGGCTGTGTGTGACGGTGTGATCGCTCGCGCCGAGCACCGGCGTTCCGGAGTCGTGAAGGCGTGCCAGCGCCTCGCGCAGCTCGTCGTCGCTTTCGCCGACCTTCAGCCCGAAATGGTAGAGGCCCACTCGACGACCAGCCGGCTGAGCTGCGGCGTCCTCCCCGACCTCGATGAGAAGCAGCTCGTGGTGCGTGCGTCCGGACGGCGCGGAGAACGCGGCGATCGGCACCCTAGGGCCGCTTGAGTCGCCCGGCATTATCTGGCGCCAACCGAGCACGTCGCGGTAGAAGCGTGCCGAGCGCTCGACGTCACGGACGTAGAGAACGATATGGCCGAGCTCCTTGACCTCCATCTCCTGCCTCCCTCCTCGGGCCCCGCCGTCACGGACCCGCCCGCGCCACGCGCTACCTGCTCTCGCCCGACGGCTCGCGCCGAGATAATTGTACACGCAACCTTATTCCTCTGCCGCGCCGGGTCCCGAACGGGTCGCGAGTATCGCCGGCGCGGCGCAGCGCCCAGAACGCGTCCGACGCACGCGACCGTCGACTCCCCCGCGACGCGACACTGCGGCAGAGAAGAATGGCGCTATGCACGGTCAGGCCGACCCCTCGGTGCGCCGTCACGTCTGGGTGCGCGGGCGGGTGCAAGGTGTCTGGTTCCGCGAGTCGTGCCGGCGGGTTGCGATCCGGCACGGCGTCGTCGGGTGGGTGCGTAACCTCGCCGACGGGCGCGTCGAGGCCGTGTTCGAGGGCGACGCACCTGCGGTCGCGGCACTCGTCGCGTGGTGCCAAGAGGGGTCTACAGATGCCGTCGTCGACGCCGTCGAGGAGCTGGCCGAGCCGCCGCAGGGATTCTCCGGCTTCTCCGTTCGCTGAGGGTGCCGGGAGGACGCGCCCCTCCTGGTCGCGGGTGCACTCCTTCTGGCGGCGTCGTGGTCGCGGGCCTACGCGTTCGACGCCACTCGGCGACCAGTTCCCCACCGCAGGTCACGCGGTACGCATCAGCTCTCACGGCTCTCGGCGGTGCTGTACCTCGAGCGACGCTCGGCGCCTCGCCGCGGACGCGTCCGCCGTCGGCGAGCTCGCGGCATGCCTCTCGTGAGCCGCCCGGCCGTCTCGCGTCACGTGAGGGTGCTGACGGCCGCCGGGCTCGTGACGAGCGAGCGCGGGACGCGTCATATGCACCGGGTCGACCCGGGCGGCCCGTAGAGCTACGAGCGCAGCTCGGCACGTCCCCGAAGGGCGCTCTCACGTCACGCACGTCCGCGGCCGAACGAGGAGGCAGGGCGCGTGGCAGGTGACGCGTCGAACGCCGCGGGACGGCAGTCGGGAGAGGTCGAGGTCCGCTTCGTCGCAGAAGCGCCGGACCCGACGCGCCTCGAGCTCGAGCACCGGTACATCCACCGCCGCGGTGACGCATGGGAGCGGGTGCCGCGGGCTCGGCCGGTCAGCGAGCCGTGATCGCGCCGACGACGGCCGCTGCGAGTCGGTCCGCCGCGCCGTCGCTGAGAGCGAGGAACAGTGACGGCTCGGCGACCTCGAGCTCCATGATCACGGGGGCACCTGTGCCGCCGGCGACCATGTCGACGCGCGCATAGAGCAGCCGGTCCGGGCCGCCAGGCACCTGCGCGAGGGCCCGGGCCGCGAGCTCGAGCTCCTCCAGACAGGGCCTCCTCGTCGCGATCCCGGTGTCTCGCCGGGTCATGGTGGAGCGGGCCAACTGCTGCGGCTTGGCGATCGCGTGGCTCGGGTGGTTGCCGATCACGACAACGCCCGTCTCCGCGCGCTCATCGATAGAGTCGAGGTAGGGCTGGACCATCGCGACGCTCCCACGGGCGTGCAACCTGGCGACGTGCGCACGCGCCGCGTCGTCACCGGCCCGGAAGCGAGCCGACTCGCGCGACCCGTTGCCGACCGCCGGCTTGACGACGACGTCCCCCTCGGGCAGCTCGACGGGATCGCCGGGGGCGACCCAGCGCGTGGGAACGACGGGAACTCCCGCTCGGTCGAGGTCGCGCAGGTAGGACTTGTCGGTGTTCCAGCGCACGACGTCGGCGGGGTTCGCTAGGCGCGGCACGGAGTCGGCCCACGCGAGGAACTCGCCGAGCCGGGAAACGTAGTCCCAGGTGGAGCGGATGACGACGAGGTCGTACTCGTCCCAGTCTGCGCGGGGGTCGTCCCATGCGAGCGGGCGCGCCGCGACGCCTGCACGCTCGAGGGAACGGACGAGCAACGGCGTGTCGGTGTCGCGGTCCGAGCTCGTGGCGCCGACCGCGATCGCGACGGCAGGCGGGGAGGCGCGCCCCGTCACGCGGGGGCGCGCGCGAGCAGCGGCAGGAGGAACGCGGCCACGTCGCGCGCGTACCCATGGGGATCGACGTTCCACGACCCGACGTGGCCCGCCCCAGCGACGACGTGCAGCGCCACGAGGTCCGGGCGACGCCGGGCGAGCTGGCGCGACGGCTCGCACGGGACGGTGAGGTCGTCATCGCCGTGGACGACGAGCACGGGCACGTCGAGCTCGGCAGCCCGGCTCAGCCAGTCGAGGTCGTCGAAGTCGACCGCGATCCGCCGCTCGACGAGACGCATCGCATATCGCACGAGAGTGAGCGGGATGTGCCGCCGACGGCCGAGGTGGAGCAGGACCGCGCGCCAGTCGACGACCGGCGCGTCGAGCACGAGGGCCGCGACGAGGGGGCGGTGCGCGCTCTGCGCCCAGGTCTGAAGGACGATCGCGCCTCCCATCGACCAGCCGTAGAGGACGACGCGCGTCGCTCCGCGAGTGACCGCGTAAGCGATGGCGGCATCGACATCGCGCCACTCGGTCGCTCCGAGGTGGTAGCGGCGGTCGGGGCTCGCCGGCGCGTCCGGATCATTTCGGTACGCGGGGACGATCACCGGCAGGCCGAGGTCGTGGAGCATCGGGAGGAACGACAGCGCGCTAGAACGCGTGCCGCCGTACCCGTGGACGACGACGACCCACGTATCGCCGTCCGCAGGCACCTCCCACGCAGGGAGCGTGCCGACATCGCTGTGCAGCTCCACCTCGGCGAAGTCCAGCGCGAAGGCCGTCGCTGGGTCGCCAACGTCGACGTGGTCGAGCGCGACACGACCCGGGGCGAGGGTCCCGCTGTCGACGCGGACGACCGGGCGCACGACGACATCCGGCGTCCGCTCCACGACGTCGCCCGCGACCGCGTGCCCGCCCGGGAAGGCGAGACCGTACGTGCCGACGCGCTCGGTGCCGCGATTGCGCTTCAGGGTGACCCGGTCGCCATCCACCGCGAGGACGCGGTGCGGGTAGCGGGGCCGGCGCCGGACCTCGACGACCTGGTCGGCGACGAGCGACCCGAGGCCAGCGAACGCCGTGGCCGCGAGCGCCGCGGGCGCGAGGAGGAGCGACGGAGTGCGCATCACCTCGAGTATTGCCGTGCGCCGCGCCGGACCGTGCACTCGTGCGACCACATCCTCTACGCGGTGCTGCCCGCGCCGAGGACGACGAGCAGATCGCCGGCTTCGACGCGTGCGGCGTCGGGGACCGAGCAGCGGACGACGACGCCGCCCGCGGCGCTCGAGACCCGGGCGTCCATCTTCATCGCCTCGATCGTCGCGACGAGTCCACCAGGCTCGACACGGTCGCCCGGACGGACCGCGAGCGTCACGATGCCGCTGAACGGCGCACCGATCTCCCCGGGTACGTCGGGGGACGCCTTCTCACCCGTCGGCTTCGTCGACGCCGCGGCGAGATCGCGCACTGACACCACACGCGGCCGGCCGTTCAGCCGGCAGTAGACGCTGCGATAGCCGCGCTCGTCCGGACTCGCCATCGCATCCACCGCGAGCAGCAGGACGACTCCGGGGGCGAGCTGGACCTCGATCTCCTCGCCGAGCCGCACCCCGTAGAAAAAGGCCGGAGTCGGCAGGACCGAGAGGTTGCCGTATTCCTCGGTCGACTCGGCGAGTTCGCGCGCAGGGCCAGGGAAGAGGAGCGTCGAGAGCAGCGCTCGCCGCCGCATGCCGGCGAGGTCCCCGGGCGACACAGCGTCCCGCCCGGCAAGCACGTCCTCCTCCTCGTCGGTGAGCACGGCGTTCGCCGGCGCGGGCTCCCTCCCGGCGAGCGCCTTCGTGCGGAACGGCTCCGGCCAGCCGCCGGGGGGCGTGCCGAGCTCTCCCGCGAGGAATCCCAGGACGCTGTCGGGCAGCGCGAAGCTCCCCGGGTCCTCTGCGAGAGCGACCGGGTCCACGCCCGTCGCGGCGAGGTGAAGCGCGAGGTCGCCGACCACCTTCGACGTGGGAGTGACCTTGATGATGTCGCCGAGGATCTCGTTCGCCGTCGCGTACAGCTCCTCGACGAGCTCTAGCCGGTCGCCGAGACCGAGCGCGATCGCCTGGCTCGCGAGGTTGGAAAGCTGACCGCCGGGGATCTCGTGGCGGTAGACACGCCCGGTAGGTGCAGCACGCCCGCTCTCGAATGGCGCGTACAGCAGGCGGACGGACGCGAAGTACGGCTCGAGATCGAGAAGCGCTCCGAGACGTAGACCTGTCTCGCGCTCCCCGTGCTCGGTGGCGGCGACGAGGGACGAGAGCGACGGCTGGCTCGTCATTCCCGCGAACGGCGCCGCCGCCCCGTCGAGCGCGTCGACGCCGGCCTCGAGCGCAGCGAGATAGGTCGCGAGCTGCCCGCCGGCCGTGTCGTGGGTGTGGAGGTGAACAGGGAGGTCAAAGTGCTCGCGCAGGGCCCCGACGAGGCGCCGCGCCGCGAGCGGCCGGAGCAGGCCGGCCATGTCCTTGATGCAGAGCACGTGGACCCCGGCGCGCACGAGCGCATCGGCGACGGCGAGGTAGTAGTCGAGCGTGTACGTCCGCTCCGCGGGATCGGACAGATCGCCCGTGTAGCAGAGCGTTCCCTCGGCGATCTTCCCCGTACCGAGGACCGCCTCGATCGCCGGCCGCATCTGCCCGACGTCGTTCAGCGCATCGAAGATCCGGAAGACGTCGATCCCGCAACGCGCCGCCTCGTCGACGAACGCTCGGCACACCGCGTCCGGGTAGGGCGAGTAGCCGACCGTGTTGCGGCCGCGCAGCAGCATCTGGAGGCAGATGTTCGGAACGGCGTCGCGCAGGCGCGCGAGCCGCTCCCAGGGGTCCTCGCGCAAGAAGCGCAGAGCGACGTCGTAGGTAGCGCCACCCCACGCCTCGAGGCTGAGCAGGCCCGGCAGCAGCCTCGCGACGTGCGGGGCCGCCGCGACCATGTCGGCGGTGCGCATCCGCGTCGCGAGGAGAGACTGGTGCGCGTCGCGAAAGGTCGTGTCGGTCACGGCCACGGGGACCGACGCGCGCAGCCGCGCGGCGAACTCGACCGGGCCGATCTCGTCGAGGAGCTGTCGGCTCCCGGGCGGAGGGGCCGCCGCGAGGTCGACGGGCGGCAGCTTCGCCGCGGGATCGACGAACGCGGGCGGCTCGCCGTAGGGGCGGTTGACCGTCGCCTGCGCGAGGTACGTGAGCAGGCGCGTGCCGCGATCCGCGCTCCTGCGTCCCGCGAGGAGCGTCGGGTGCTCCTCGACGAACGCGGTCGTCAGCCGGCCGGAACGAAAGTCGTCGTCGTCGAGAATCGCCTGGAGAAACGAGATGTTCGTCGCGATCCCCCGGATGCGGAACTCTGCCACCGCGCGGCGTGCCCGGTCGACGGCCTCGTCGAAGGTCCGGCCGCGGCACGTGAGCTTCGCGAGGAGCGAGTCGAAGTACGGGAGCACCTCGGTGCCGAGCGCCGTCCCCTCGTCGAGCCGGATCCCCGATCCGCCGGGCGCTCGATAGGTGCTGATCACGCCCGTGTCCGGTCGGAAGTCGTGCGCAGGATCCTCGGCGGTGATCCGGCACTGGAGCGCGGCACCAAGCATCTCGATGCGTTCCTGAAGCAAGCCGAGGTCCGCGAGCCGCTCGCCCGCGGCAATCCGCAGCTGCGCCTGGACGAGATCCACGGAGGTGACCTCCTCGGTCACCGTGTGCTCGACCTGGATCCGAGGGTTCATCTCGATGAACACGTGCCGGCCGGCGGCGTCGACGAGAAACTCGACCGTCCCGGCGCCGACGTAACCGATCGCCGTCGCGAACGCGACGGCGTCGCGGCAGATCCGCTCGCGCAGCTCCGGGTCGAGGTGCGGAGCGGGAGCGATCTCCACGACCTTCTGGTGGCGGCGCTGGAGGGAGCAGTCGCGCTCGTAGAGGTGGACTACGTTGCCGGCCGCGTCGGCGAGCACCTGCACCTCGATGTGGCGCGGCCTTGTGACCGCCTCCTCGAGGAAGACGGTGCCGTCGCCGAACGCCGAGGTCGCCTCGCGCACGGCGGCGTCGATCGCGCCAGAGAGGTCCGCAGGCCGCTCGACGCGGCGCAGGCCCCGCCCACCACCGCCCGCTGCCGCCTTCACGAACAGGGGGAACCCGACCTCTGAGGACCGGGCGACGAGCTCGCGGGCGTCCCGGGCGCCGGTCAGCGCGCGCAGCACGGGGATACCGCCGCGGCGCGCCGCTGCGAGCGCCTCGACCTTGTTCCCGGCGAGGCTGAGCACTGCGGCGGGCGGGCCCACGAAGGTGATCCCCGCGGCGGCACACGCCTCCGCCAGGAGCGGGTTCTCCGACAGAAAGCCGTAGCCGGGGTAGATGGCGTCGGCGCCGGTTCGTAGTGCGACCGCGACGATCCCGTCCACGTCGAGATAGGCGCGCACCGGGTGGCCGGGCTCGCCGATCTCGTAGCTCTCGTCGGCCTTCTGGCGGTGCAGCGAATGGCGGTCCTCGTGCGGATACACCGCGACAGAGACGATCCCGAGCTCGTGGGCCGCACGGAACGCACGGATCGCGATCTCGCCGCGGTTGGCGACGAGCAGCCTCTCGATCATCATCCGTATCGAACTCGATCCCGCGTGCTTCGTCCAGCGCGACGCGGCGGCCGGCGGGCGCGTAGCCTCGCTCGCGTGGTGGACCGGCATCTCGACGACGACGCCTACCGCAAGCTGCTCGGACTCCAGGACGAGCTGCGCCGCTTCCTCGCGTGGCGCGACTCGCGGGCCGCGAGCGCCGGGATCAGCTCTGGCCAGCACCAGCTCTTGCTCTCGATCCGCGGCCACGACCATTCGGCCGGACCGACGATCGGCGACGTCGCCGACCACCTATCCCTCCGGCACCACAGCGCAGTCGAGCTCGTGCAGCGCGCCGAGGCGGCCGGTCTCGTAACGCGCCGCGGCGACCCCGTCGACCGACGGGCCGTCCGGCTCGCTGTCAGCGAGTCCGGCCGCCGTGTCCTCGAGGATCTCGAACCGCTCCACGCAGAGGAACTGCGCAGGCTCGCGTCCGACCTCGGCCCGATCGCGGACGGGATCGCCGCCGAGGTACCCGTCCGCTCGACATCGGCAGGACGGCGCGCCGTCGCGGGCGGGGTCGCGGAGGGTGCCGCGAGCATCTCGGGTGCGACGGGCACGCCCGCGGCGCGCGCAGCCGCGGGCGCCGCGCGGGTACGCGTCGCCCACGTCCTCGACGGCCCGGACCCCGCTGCGGGCACCCGGGTGCTCGTCGATCGGATCTGGCCGCGGGGCGTCCGCGCGGAGAGCGCTCCGTTCGAGGAGTGGCTGAGCGGCGTCGCGCCGACGAGCGACCTCCGGCGCTGGCACGGGGACCGGATCGAGCGTTTCGACGAGCTGCGTGACAGGTATCTCGCAGAGCTGCGGGTAGGCGGCGACGTGGGGCTCGATCGGCTGCGCGAGCTGTGCGGGGCTGGCCCCGTGACCCTCGTGACCGCCTCAGAGGATCTCGAGCACTGCGCTGCTCGGGTCCTCGCGGACCATCTCGCCACGGACGGACCGTGACGAGGCGCCGCCTGGCTGACGACGGGCGGATCGCCCCGAGCCGAGATGGTCAGCCGAGCGCGTCCGAAAGGTCCGGCGGCAGCGTGCCGTCCGAGACCGCCCCGATGTCCGCGAGGTACCGGCCCATCGTCGCGACGTTCGCACGCACGAGCGGACGGACGAGCGCGTCGGTGATCTCGGCGTCGGCGCACGTCATGCTCGTGCGGAAGCGGATCTCGCCGGTCGGGTAGTGGAGCTCGAAGTTGCCGAAGGGCATGCCCCAGTTCAGCCGCATGAGGAACGCCCCGACCGGCGCGCGCATCTCTGGGGCGACGTCGAACGGGCACACCGTGTACACGACGATCTGGCCCGCGTCCTCCCGCGCCCGCACGAGGACGCGGTCGTCAGCCTTCTCTGCGGCGAGCGCGGCGCGCACGCCCGAGGTCGGATCGACCGGCGTGAGCGTCCAACCATCGCTCTCGAGGAAGCGTCGCGCGGCATCGATCATCCGTCCCACGGCCCCACCCCCGATCGGCACCCGCGAGCGCGGATCGTACCCGACGGCCGCGATCGTCACCCGGGGGAGCGGCCCCGCGCTCTCCGACCGAGCCTCCTGCCCCTCGCCCACGGTCGGCGCGCCGGCCGAACGCATACCCGTTCAGGCGAAGCGCTTCGCGAGCACGACGAACTCGAGGTCCTCACGGCGAGGGATCCCGAACCGCTCGTCGCCGTAGGGGAACGGCTCAGTCTCCCCCGTCGGCGCATACCCTCGTCGGCCGTACCAGGCGAGGAGCTCGCGCCTGCAGGAGATCACCAACATGTGCATCGAGCCGATACCCCAGCGCTGCACGGCGGTCTGCTCCGCTCGGGTCAGCAATGCCGACCCGATTCCCGTGCTTTGCAGCCGCGGCCGCACCGCGAACATCCCAAAGCGCGCGTCGGCACCACAGCGTGCGATCTCGCAGCACGCGGCGAGGGTTCCGGCCCGCTCGGCGAGTATCACTAGCGCATCGGGGTCGTCGATCACCGCGCGCAGCGCGCCCTCGTCCGTGCGCCGACCGCCGAGCAGGTCCGACTCGGTCGTCCACCCCTCACGACCGGACTCCCCGCGGTAGGCGCCGTCGACGAGTTCGACGACGACCGCGACGTCGCCGGGGGCCGCAGTGCGGAACTCGACAGCCGGTGCCGGAGCGCGAGGGGCCACCACGAGACACGATATCGCTCGCCCGCGGCGGCGTCGGGAGCGCACGCGACAGGGGATGCAGGCGCGCGAGCCGGACGCTGACGTCTCACAGGAACCCCACATGGTTTCCCGAGCAGATTGCCAGCGATGAGCGCGATGGTCTCGACGTGCGCCTGCTCCGCCACTTGACTCGACGGACTGCCGCGTTCTACGGGGCGCTCGTCCTCGCGGTCGCGGCCGTCGGCACCCTCGGGGTCACGTCGATCTTCCGCACGTCCGCGACGTCGCCGGGAGCGGTGCGCACCGCGACCGTTCAGGTCGGAACCGTGCAGTCGGTCGAGACCTCCACCGGCAACATCGGGTCCGCCACCGCGGCTTCGCTGAGCTTCCCGACAGCGGGCACGCTTACCGCGGTCGACGTCACGGTCGGTGACCACGTCCGCGCTGGACAGGTGCTAGGGAAGATCGATCCGACGGCGGCGAGCGCGACTCTGCTGTCGGCCCAGGCGGCCCTCACCTCGGCAGAAGAGGCGCTTGCGACTGCGACGCAGGGAGGTGCCGCGTCGACGGTGGACGCGAACCAGTCGTCGCTCGTCGCAGACCAGTCGTCGCTGACCGGCGCCGAGCAGCAGCTCAGCAGCGACCAGTCGTCACTTGCGGCAGCAACGACTCAGCTCGCCGCCGACCGGTCCATCGGGTGCCCGACGGCGAGCACCTCGAGCGCCACGACCGGCGCTGCGACTGCGAGCGGGTCGAGCAGTGCCGGCACGGGCTCGGGCACCGGCGGGTCGGGTACGTCCGCCTCCTCGGGAAGCACGACCAGCTCCAGCTCCTCTACCGGCGCCGGTTCGGGGACCTCCGCGGCGTCGACCACGACGAACCCGGGAGCAAGTGGGGCGTCGACGGCGAAATCGGTGCGGAGCACCGGCTCTCTCACCCCCGCGAGCAGCCTGCCGTCGGTAACAACCGGCTCCGCTGCCGGCGTCACGACGTCGGGCGCGGCGTTGTCGGGAACCGTCGACCCGAACGGCGAGGACACGACGTACGTGTTCCAGTACTCGCCGACCTCCTCGTTCGACAGCGCGACTCCTGCCGTGAGCGTTGGCGCGGGCACGACCGCGACGTCGGTCACCGCGACGGTGCGCGGGCTTCGAGCCAACACGACCTACGGCTTTCGCATCGTCGCGACGAACGCGTCGGGAACGAGCAGCGGCGCGGTCGCGACCTTCACGACCGCGCAGAGCTCGTGCACGATCGACGAGCAGACGATCACGACAGACACAGAGACGCTCCAACGCCAGCAGGCGACGCTCCAGCAGGCGTCGCTCGCCCTCCGCGGCGAGCAGTCGACGATCTCCGCCCAGGGCCAGTCCAACGGGGTCACGATCACCGAGGACGAATCGACGGTCGCGTCGGACAAGGCGACCGTAGCGACCGACGCGTCGACGGTCGCGGGGACCACGCTTAGGTCGCCGATCTCCGGGACGGTCACCGCGGTGAACGGTTCGGTGGGTAGCACCGTCGCGGCGGGCAGCTCGACCTTCACGTCGACGCCGGCAGAGAACGCGGCGACGACCGCTAGCTCGTCGGCAGGAACGGGAGCGTCGACGTCGGCGTCGGGGTCGGCCTTCGCGACGGTCGCGAACCTGTCGTCGCTCGACGTCGTCGTCGGGTTCCCCGAGGCCGACGTCGGCAAGGTCGCCGTCG
>DATLRJ010000016.1:0-21204 GCA_035534715.1 Acidimicrobiales bacterium
CGCTCGGCGGCATCCGGATGTACTTCCCGGACCGCCTCTACGACGCGAACTCCGACCTCGACATCACACGCACCGGCTGTCAGTACCTGAACGGCGTGCAGGCGCTCGAGCTCGTGCGGTCGCGCCACCTCTACTACTTCACCGCCGGCCGGCGCATGAACGTCCCGGCGATTCGCGCGGCAGGCCTCGCGGGCACCTACTACACGCCCAACTCCGGTGGCCAGTACGACGGCTCCGGGGACCTCGGGCGCATCACGCGAGTCCACGAGTTCGTCAAGGTGCTCGCGACCGAGATCTCGAAGCGCGGTCTCGGGAACCCCCTCACCGACAACGCCCTGCTCGGAGCCGTCGCCCCCGACCTCACCGTCGACAGCACGTTCGGCAACGCCGAGATGCTCCGTCTCGTCCTCGACTTCCGGCACGCGAACTTCGGAGGCGCTCCCCAGCTCACAGCTCCGATCGTCGTGAACGCTGCGACCTACTACTACAAGGGCTACAACTACGGCGACGTCGTGTTCCCGACCGAGCCCCAGGACTCTCGGACCATCGCCGCGTTCATGGGCCACCCGGCTCCAGGGCTCTCGCTGCGGCCGTCGTCGATCTCGGTGTCGGTGATCGACGGGACGAGCTCACCCTCGACGGCCACGACGACGGCCTCCCAGCTCCACGCACTCGGCTACCACATCGTCCCGACGTCGGCGGCAGAGTACGTGGGACCGGTGTCGGAGACGACGGTCCGCTATGCACCGGGTCACCTCGCCCAGGCCGAGCGCGTCATGGCCTCGCTCTCGGGCACCGTCGTGCTCGGCCTCGGCACGCCGGCCGCCGGGGCCGACGTCAGCGTGGTCGCGGGCTCGGACTTCACCGTCGCCGCACCATCTGGAGCGGCAGCTCGCGCGAGCACCTCGGGCGCGCCCGGGGCGACGGCGAGCACGGGCCCCGCTGCTGTCACGACGACCACCAACCCGAACTTCAGCGCCCCGACGTTGGCTTCGCCCCCAGTCCCGCCCTACGACCCGCGCGCGTGCTGAGGTCGGCCACCTCGGCTCTCGCCGACGCGGTGCGACGTCGCGCGGAGAGCGGGGCGCCGCAGAGAGCCGGGGCTCGAGAGCGGAGCGGGGTCACGAGCGCGTTGGGATCACGGCAAGGGCGGGACGTGCGGCCGGCCCTGCGCGAGTCCCTCGTAGAACCTGCGCAGGTCGGCGCTCCTCGCGGTGTCGCCGTATAGGGCGCACGACGCGGCGACGACCGCGGCCTCCGATCCTGCCTCGTAGATGTCTGCCTGGCTTGCACAGTCGGCGACCCGGTACGCGAACCAGGTCGTCTCGGCGTGCACGAACCGGGTCCTCGCCGCGGAGTCGTGAAGGAGCGAGAAGATCACGGCCACTTCCCTGTCGATCCGCTCATCGGCCGCGACGATGGCGTGCTCCTCGCAGCCCTCGGCCCCGATCGTCGTCTGCCTGTTGCACGGGAGAAGCGGCGAGAACGACTCGTGTATCACCGGGGGCCGCGGGCGGTCCGACGCGGGCACCGCATCCGCGGCGCCAGCGGGCACGCCGAACGCGACCGAGGTCAGCGAGGTCAGCGCCGCCACGAGAAGCCAACACGCACTGGCCGCGACCGCGCCACGGGTCTGTCCGCGGACGCGCGGCGCCCGGGTCAATCCTCTCGGGAGCGGTCGGACGGTCATCGACCAGAGTCCGCTGGCAGGTCGCGGTGCTGAGCGGCCGTGCATCGCGGCAGGTGCGGCCCCCCGTCGAGCACGCTGCCGCACTCCGGGCAGAGCAGACCGGACCAGCACGCCGGATCGCCCCCGACATCTCGCGAGTCCTCGCCGCAGCGCGATGCGGCCTCGTCCCGATCGCTGCGGGTTGCCGGATCCTGCACGGTGCGAGCGTACCGTCCACTGGGGTCGGTGCCCGCTGCTCTGCGGTCGCTCGTCTGCGGTCGCTCCGGCGCGAAGAGCCGCGCGGGCCCAGGTGACGCGCGGCCCGCGGAACGCGAGGGCTACGACGGTGCGCGAGGGCCGGTGACGGTCCATCCACGTCGTCGGAGCTCTCCAGCAAGTCGCTCCGCCGCCACCCAGCGCAGCGAGTGCTCGGGTGCCGGGGCACGCGTCTCGCCCCCGGCCACGCCGTCACCATCAGCACCGTCACCGCCATCACCACCGTCACCGCCATCACCACCGTCACCGCCGTCGTCGCCATCACCGCCGTCGCCGTCGCGCAACCGATCGACGAACGCTTTCAGCTCGTCGCGCGTGAACTTGCCTGCCGCCTGGCGCTGCGTGAAGCCCATCGGTCCCCGCGCGTCGCGAAAGTCACGGTGACCAGCAGCTTCCAGAAGTTCGAGCAGCTCCTTCACCTGCCTCGGGGAGGCGGGCGGACCGGGCTGCTGACCGAATGCCATGGCGTTCAGTCTCGCCCACACCACGCGAGCCTGCCGGCAACCGGCCCCGGTTCGCGGCCCTCGCCGCGAGACCGGTCGCTCGACGTGTCGCCCCACCGTGCACACTGCGCGTCGCGGCTCAACAGAATCCCGTGTTCGTCCGTTATCCGCGTAGTTGGGAAACGTCGCTCGATGAGTCGGATCAGGGCAGAGTAATGGTCACGCCGCACGACGAGAGCAGGGCGAGCTGGCTGCTCGTGCTCGCCCCGGCCGTCGCCGTCGCGCTCGCGTGCTTTGTGACGACCGGGGGCACGGCGGAGCGCCTCACCCTCCTCTACGTCTTGCCGATCGGGCTCGCCGCCTCCCGCTCCGGACGGCGTGCCGGCGTCGCGGCGGCGGTCATGGGTCTTGCGCTCAGCGGAGTGTGGGCTGCCACCTCGCACGCGCAGCTCGGCGCCGTCGGCTGGCTGACACAGGCATCGGCCTTCCTCGTGGCCGGTGCGGTCGTCGGATCGCCCACCGGCGAGCGTCGATCACCGGGGGCGGCGGACACGCGGTGGTTCGAGATGTCGAACGACATGCTCGTCGAGGCGAGCCTCGACGGCTACTTCACGCGGTTGAGCGAGCGGTGGGAGACATGCCTCGGATGGACGCGCGAGGAGCTGATGTCCCGGCCGTTCCGGGAGTTCATCCATCCCGACGACCTCGCGTCGACGATGTCCATCGCAGGATCCCTCGACGCTCGCCCCGGCGAGGTCGTGAACTTCGAGAACCGGTACCAGGCCAAGGACGGCTCCTGGCGGTGGCTCTTGTGGTGTGCGCGTTCGGACGAGCACCGCAAGTACGCCGTCGCCCGAGACATATCGGACAGAAAGCGGCTCGAGCAGGAGCGGCTGGAGCTCCTCGGTCGCGTCGAGGCGATGGCGAGGACCGATGCTCTCACGGGCCTGCCGAACCGACGGTCGTGGGACGAGGAGGTGGGCCACGCGATCGCCCGGGCCCGCCGCCACGGGAGCCCGCTCGCGCTCGCGATGCTCGACCTCGACCACTTCAAGTCGTTCAACGACACGTTCGGCCACGCTGCGGGCGATGCACTTCTCGCGAACGCCGCGTCGGCGTGGCATCGGATCCTCCGCACCACGGACTTCCTCGCCCGCTACGGCGGGGAGGAGTTCGCCCTGCTCCTGCCGGGCTGCGCACGCGACGAGTCGATCACGTTGCTCGAGCGGCTGCGCGCGTCGACCCCCCAGGACCAGACGTGCTCGGTAGGTATCGCCTACTGGGACCCCTCCGAGCCGGCGGAAACGCTCGTCGCGAGAGCCGACGCCGCGCTCTACGAGGCGAAGGGCCGCGGCCGCGACCGTGTCGTGGCATCGCGGTAGGCCGGGATCCGGGTCAGAGGAGTGCGGCGGATGCTCGCGGGCGGTCCCCGGGCATGACGGATCCGGAGGCGAGCCCCGCGACCTCCACGTCATGGCCCGCGCCCGATACCCCGGGTAGCATCTCCGCCGGCACGGCGGGAGAGGCGAAGGGACCCGGAGGGCGGGAGACGGGCACCATGGGGACGACACTGGGGCTCGAGGGGTACCGCTCGCTGTACGAGCACTGCCCCGACGGCGTCTTCTTCACTGCGCCCGACGGGCGCGTCCTTGCAGCGAACCGCGCCGCATGCGAGGTGCTCCGCCTCACCGAGGACGAGATCTGCGCTCGCGGCCGCCAGGGTCTTGCAGATTCGGCCGACGGACGCTGGAGCGCGCTCCTCCACGAGCGGCACCGGGCGGGGCGGGTCGTCGGCGTCGCTCGGATGATCCGGGGAGACGGCGTGCCCGTGGAGATCGAGATGGCCGCGCAGATCTTCACCGACGCGCACGGCGAGCAGCGCACCTGCACCGTCGTCCGTGACGTCACCGAGCGCGTGCACATGGAGCGCCTGCTCGTCCAGATGAGCGAGGAGCTGCGCGAGCTCGCGCTAAGCGACGAGCTGACGGGTCTGCGAAATCGTCGCGGGCTCGTGAACGCGGGCTCTCACCTGCTCGAGCTCGCGGACCGAGAGGGCCGACCTGCACGCCTCCTTCTCCTCGACGTCGACAACATGAAAGAGCTCAACGACGATCTCGGTCACACCGCCGGCGACAGCGCGCTGCGCGCCGTCGCGCTCGCCCTCACCGCGGCACTTCGCCGCGCGGACCTCGTCGCGCGCATCGGAGGCGACGAGTTCGTCGCCCTCACGCTCGGCCTCGACGCGCCCGAGTGCGGCGCGGTCGAGGAGCGGATCCGCGAGCGCTTGCGGTCCGCGGCGACGGTCGCGGAGGTCGGTCGCACGGTCGAGGTGTCCGTCGGCTGGGCAGCGCGCCCGGTGCTCGCGACGTCCACGGTCGAGGACCTCCTCGCCGGTGCCGACAGCGTCATGTACGAGGTGAAGGCCCAGAAAGCGGGCCGCCGCGTCCGGTAGGCGCCGCGACGGCGATCGCGCGCCGCGGAGGTAACCCTCAGGGGATGCGCGCGTCGTGGTGCAGCGCCGCAGCTCGCCGCTCGTCGTCGCTGAGCTGCGATACCCGAGCGGGTGCCACGAAGCTCCAGTGCCGACCCACCGGGCAGCGCTGGAACCTCCACCAGCCGAACCGCACGGCCTTGAGCGACGCGCCCGGGATCCACCACGTCGTGAAGAGGTGGCCGCTGCGGCACCGGACCACGGTGTCGGCCGCAAGCACCGACCCCCGCCGGCGCACGACCGCGACCGTTTCGGCGCCCACGAGCGCGGCGGCCGCCAGGATCCCTGCGCGGCGGGTCGTGGGTCTCATCGGCGTGCCTCCTTGCCCGGACCTGCTCGCGCCGTCCGGCGTGCCCTTACTACTAGCACCAATGTGAACACTAGCAGTGTTGCGAACGTGGGTGGCCTTGCCGCCATGGCACGCGCGGACCTCCTCGCCAACCCGGTCCCCCGGCGAATCGTCCAGGGCTTCTTGGGGGACCGGGCACTCACCGCCACTGAGAGCGCTGGCGAGCTCGGCGACGTCCCGGCAGGGAGCATCTGCGGCAACGTTGCGCTTCTCACGAAGGTCGGCGTGCTCCGGATCGTCGCCACGCGGCGCGTGCGCGGGGCGGTCGAGCGCACGGACGCACTGCGCCTCGCGGCAGCTCAGCTCCATCGCGCCGACATCGAGACGGTGGCCACCGAGGAGCACCGCCACGCCTTCATGGCCTTCGTCGCCGGACTCCTCGCGGACCTCGACCGGTACCGCGCCACGGGCACCTCCAACCCGGCCCGGCCCGGGACGGCGCCGGCTCCCGCCCGCCAGGACGCCGGCCCACCCGATGGGGAGGTCCGTGCACCCCCGATGCCGCTGATGCTGTGGCGCGGGCGCTATCGCGCACATCGATCTACCTCCCCTGTAGGGTGGCCCGATGGCTCGACCGCGGCTCTACGAGGAGCCACGCGCCGCGGACGCCCGTGACGTCTCGGTCAACCACCTCGCGACGAACACCATCCGCGAGCTGCTCGACTGCTTGGTGACGTGCGGCGCCGGCTCCCCGAGCGCACCAACGGCCACAGAGGCCGTGTCGTGACCGCCGAGCCCGTCGCACAGGCGCGCCCGGAACGCCTTCGCCGGTCCACCTCCACGGCCCGATTCGGCTCCTCCCGACGCGAGAGCCACGATGCCTCCGCCTTCTACGAGCGGTTCGTCCCGCCGGAGATCTCGAGCGAGAGCGTCGTCGACCATCCCACGGTGCGCGACCAGATGTTCCGCCAAGACGCCCGCGACATGTCGCGCGTCTCGACGAACTCGACTGCGCTCGTCGTCACCTCGCCTCCCTACTTCGCGGGCAAGGCCTACGAAGAGAGCCTTGGCGAGAACGGTGTTCCAGGCAGCTACTTCGAGTACCTCGAGATGCTGCGCGACGTGTTCGAGGAGTGCAAGCGCGTCCTCGAGCCGGGCGGTCGGATCGCCGTCAACGTGGCGAACCTCGGCCGCCGTCCGTACCGCTCGCTCGCGGGCGACGTGACCCAGATCCTCCAAGATCTCGGCCTGCTCCTTCGTGGCGAGGTCGTGTGGTGGAAGGGCCGCGCGGCCGGCGGTTCGTGCGCATGGGGGACGTTCCAACGCCCGAGCAACCCTGTGCTTCGCGACGTCACCGAACGCATCGTCATCGCGTCGAAAGGACGCTTCGACCGAGCCATGAAGCCGGACGAGCGTGCGAGGCGGGGCTTCCCCTCCTCTGCGACGATCTCTCGCGACGAGTTCCTCGAGGCGACGACGGACCTCTGGGAGATCCCGCCCGAGAGCGCGACCCGGGTGGGCCACCCGGCTCCGTTCCCCGTCGCGCTGCCGCGACGCCTGATCGACCTGTACACCTACGAGGGCGATCTCGTCCTCGACCCGTTCATGGGATCCGGGACGACAGCCGTCGCGGCAGTCCGCACGAGGCGCAGCTACATCGGGTTCGAGACCGACTCGTCCTACATCCGGCAGGCGAAGCGCCGCGTCGCCGAGGAGATCGCGAGGCTGGATCTTCTCGACAACAAGGACGAGACCTCCTTCAGGGTGCACCTGCCTGCCGTGGCGCGCCGGTCCGGCGATCCGGATGGGGGGGACGTCCAGGCCCGCGCGATCCGCGAGGGTCGCCAGGCGAAGGAGATCGCCGGCATCGTGTTGCACGCGTGTGGCTTCGCCGAAATACAGCAGGACGTGAAGCTGCCCCGGCTCGGGATCGAGCTCGGCTTCATCGCGACCGACGCTTCAGGAGCCAGGTGGGCCTTCGACGTCTCCGGAACGTTCACGTCGTCGCGGACGGGCCTTCGCCGCACCGACGTGCTGTGGAAAGCACTCGGGAGAGCCGCCGTCGTGCACGAGGGCGGGGGAGACCTCGCCCTCGTGATCCTCACGACCGACGCCCCGGAGAAGGGCAGCGCCGGACATACGGCACTCGCGGCGGTGACAGGGCCCGGCAAGATCGTCTACGACCTCGTTGAGCTACTCGACCCCGATGGCCAGGCACGCCTGCGCCGGTACGCGCTCGGGATGGCCGAGCGGTAGTTGCCCTCTGACAAGACGTTCGTCACCGAGCTCGCGACGGCGCTCGGGATGGTCGGCGGAGGCGGCGTCGACGAGGTCATCGCGGCGCGGCCGGAGCAGTTCGTGAACGCGAGCGCACGGGATTGGGAGCGGCTCGCCGAGCTTCGGGATCGAGGGGATCTCGCGCCGGAGTTCCTCGGGAGCTACTTGAACGGGCAGGCCTTCCTCCACTCGTCCGATGCGCTCCGGGGGCGCACGCCGCGCGTCATCGAGTGGACCGGTGGACGCCGACCGCCGGGCGACGAGGTCGTCCCGGCGGACCTGCGTGTCGATCACGTCTACCTCGTAAGCTGCAAGTACGTGAGCCGGATCCTGCACAATCCGAGCCCCGCCCGGCTCGCGACCGGCCTACTCAGCCATGCGCCCGTCGACGACCTCACTGACTGGTTCCACCGGACGGCGCCGGTCGAGTACCAGGCGCTCTACGACTCCTGCCGCGCCGCCGTCGGCGACGCTTCGCTCCCCGAGCGGGTAGCGGACCTGACGACGGCCCAGCGCCGCGCGCTCGCGGCCGCGCTCCACGCGAAATGGCCCGCCGGTGCGGCCGCGGCATACGCGGAGATGTGCGCGACCGTGGCCGGCAGGACCGCGGCCGAGTGGAGGAGCCGGGTGAGCGAGCGCAACGCCGAGCTGATGCTGTGGCGGCTGTTGCGGATCGGCTCGACGCCGTACTTCGTCCTCGGCTCGAGCGCGAGCGGCGTCACGCGGCTTCGCATCGACACGCCGTGGGACTGGCGGCAACACTTCGTCCTGCGCGACCTCGCGATCGCTGCCCACGCCGGCGGTCAGGCGCTCGTCAGCTGGTCGGCCCGCTACCGCGATCGCTCGACCGGCGAACCGGGCACCGTTGACGGCCACGTCGAGATTCGCTGGAGCCATGGACGCTTCGGCCAGCCGCCCGAGGCGAAGGTCTATCTCGACTCACCGATCGCCGCCGTTCCGGGATATCACGAGATCTGACGACACGCGGCGAGCGCGCCGACGCGACGCCGGCGCTGCTCGCAACAGGCTCACACCCTCGCCATGTTCGCGAAGCGCGCGTAGTTCCCCACGAACGCAAGGTCGACCGAACCGGTCGGGCCGTTGCGGTGCTTCGCGACGATGATCTCCGCTGAGCCCTGGTCCGAGGACTCGTGGTTGTACACTTCGTCGCGGTAGATGAACATCACGACATCTGCGTCCTGCTCGATCGCCCCGCTCTCGCGCAGGTCCGCGAGCATCGGCCGCTTGTCCGCGCGGCTCTCAAGCCCGCGAGAGAGCTGGCTCAAGGCGACGACGGGGATCTCGAGCTCGCGAGCGAGGATCTTCAGACCTCGGCTGATCTCAGAGATCTCGACCTGGCGGTTCTCGGCATTGTTGCGACCGGTCATGAGCTGCAGGTAGTCGACGACGACGAGCCCGAGACCGTCACGCGCCTTCATCCGGCGCGCCTTGGCCCGGATGTCCATGACGGTGACGTTCGGGTTGTCGTCGATGAAGAGGGGGGCGTTGCCGAGGCGGCCGATCGCGTGGCTGATCTTCGACCAGTCGTTCTCGACGAGCCGACCGTTGCGCATGCGAGACGCATCGACTCGCGCCTCGGCACATAGGACGCGCTGGGCGATCTCGAGGTGGCTCATCTCGAGCGAGAAGAAGAGCGCCGGTGTGCCCTGGAGCGCGGCGTGAGACGCCATGCCGAGCGCGAACGCCGTCTTGCCCATCGAGGGGCGCGCGCCGACGACGACGAGGTTGGAGGGCTGGAGTCCGGCAAGCAGCTCGTCGAGGTCGTGATAGCCCGTCGGGACCCCGGTGATCGACTCGTCGCGGCCGTAGAGCTCCTCGAGGCGGTCGAGGCTCCGGCTGAGAAGGTCCTGCAGGGGTGCGATCGTGTCCGTCGTGCGCCGCTGGGCGACGTCGAACACGAGCGTCTCCGCACGATCGACCGCCTCGGTGACGTCCTCGGGCAACCCATAGCCGATCTCTGCGATCTCCTGGGCGACGCCGATGAGCCTGCGGAGCAGGGCGTGCTCCTCGACGATGCGCGCGTACCGGCCCGCGCTCGAGATCGCCGGCGTGTTCGACTGGAGCCCGACGAGAGCGGCCGTGCCACCGACGTCGTCGAGCACTCCCGCTCGGCGCAGCTCCTCGGCGACGGTCACCGCGTCGGCCGGCTCGCCCTTCGCGTAGAGAGAGGTGATCGCAGCGAACACCTGCCCGTGCGATGGGCGGTAGAAGTCCCCTGCCGAGCACCGCTCGAGGGCGATGGCCGTCGCGTCGCGGGAGAGGAGCATCGCGCCGAGCAGCGACTC
Organism: Acidimicrobiales bacterium; assembly: GCA_035534715.1. GTDB lineage: Bacteria > Actinomycetota > Acidimicrobiia > Acidimicrobiales > Bog-793 > JAJZBW01. The sequence continues at coordinate 9,752 of DATLRJ010000016.1, forward strand.
CTCGGCTTCGATGCTGTGGGGGGGGATCCGCGACACGCCAGCCGGCGCCGGAGCGTCATGTGACCGGGAGCGGCGGCGGGACTCGTCGAGTGGCTGGAGCATGGCGGCACTCACCCTGCACCTACCGACCCGGGGAACGATAGGGCAACTTCTAGGGGATATCTGCCCCCGGCCTGTGCATGAACCGGGGACGACGGGAGCCGACCTGTGGGTAGCCACCTCGACCGCTGGTCACCCACGGCGCTGGCGGTGTCCACGGATGGCACACCTGACGGATCCACGGGCGGAGCGTACGCACGGGGGTGTGACAGTGCGTCGCGCGTCAGCCGTCCGGAGGCGCGACATCGCGTCGCCTCGACGAGTGCGGCCGCACCGGGTGCCGGCGAACGCCGGCGCCTGGGTTGCAGGATCAGCCCGGAACGACCTCGACGGTCAGCCGGAACTCGACCTCGGGGTGGAGCCGCACGCCGATCTCGTGGGTGCCGAGCGACTTCAGGGGCTCGTGGTCGAGGAACTTGTGGCGGTCGATCTCGAGGCCGGACTGGGCGAGCACCGCGTTGACGACATCGGTAGGCGTCACCGAGCCGAACAGCCGACCCTCGCGCCCGGCTCGCGCCGGGATCGCGATGACCATCGGCACGAGCTTTTGCGCGACGGCCTCTGCACCTTCGCGGTCGCGCGCGTCCCGCAGGTCACGCGAGCGCCGCATTGCCGCCGCCTGGCCGTTGACGCCCTCGGTCGCCGCGATCGCCTTCCCGGTCGGCACGAGGAAGTTGCGAGCGTGGCCGTCCGCGACGTCGACGATGTCTCCACGCTTGCCGATGCCGCTCACGTCGGCACGCAGTACGACCTTCACTCGCTCGCTCCGATCTCCTCGACGCCTGCGTCGGCGACGGACACGAGCTCGCCCGCGTCCGCGCCGGCGGCCGCGAGGTCACCGGCACTCGCTCCTGCGGGACTGCCGCCCGAGCGCGGGAAGGGTGCGCCGCCGCCGCGCCCACCCTCGCGGCCTCCGCGGCCGCCGCCACGGCCGCCCGGCCGCTCCGTGGTCGTCCGCTGCGTGTACGGCAGCATCGCAAGCTCTCGCGACGTCTTGATCGCAACGGCGACCGCGCGCTGGTGCTGCGCACAGTTGCCCGAGACTCGCCGCGCGCGGATCTTGCCGCGGTCGGACATGAACTTGCGGAGCAGGTTCACGTCCTTGTAGTCGACGTAGCTGATGTTGTCCTTGCAGAAGATGCAGACCTTCTTCTTCGTGCGCCGACCGTTGTCCTTCGGGGCGCGCCGCGTAGAGCGGTCTCTGTCGTTGCTCCGTGCCATCTAGAAAGGCTCCTCGTCCTCGCCGGAGTACCCGGCGTCCGCCGCAGCGCGTGGGGCTCGCGGGGGCGGCGCGGCCCCGCCTCCGGGGCCGTCGCCGGCCGGCCCCCTCCGCTCGTTCTTCACGACCTGCGCCGTCGCCCAGCGCAGGCTCGGCCCGAGCTCGTCGGCGATGACCTCGATACGCGACCGCTTGTCACCATCTGGCGTCTCCCAGCTGCGCTGCTCGAGGCGGCCCGTCACGATGATGCGCGACCCTCGCGTCACGCTCTCGCTCACGTTCTCGGCCATCTCCCGCCAGCAGACCACGTCGAAGAAGGACGTCGCCTCCTCCCACTCCTGGGTCTGGCGGTTCTGCCAGCGACGGTTGACCGCGAGGCCGAAGCTCGCGGTCGCCTGGCCGCTCGGGGTGAAGCGCAGCTCGGGGTCGCGCGTGACGTTGCCTACGAGGGTCACCGTGTTGCCGTTGGACATGTCGCTGTCTCCGTTTCGACTGTTGTTAGCCCGCCTGGGCCGCCGGGGGGGCGTCGGCGACCGGTGGCGGCGTCGCGGGGCCGCGCCTGCGGCCGGCGACGTGCTCGGGCTGACGGATGACCCGGTGACGAAGTACTGCGTCGTTCAGGGCGAGGGTCCGGTCGACCTCGGCCACCACCTCGGGCTCGGTGACCACCTCGATGAAGACGTAGTAGCCCTCGGTGCGGTGGTTCAGCTCGTAGGCGAAGGTCCGTCGGCCCCAGCGGTCGACATGTCCCGGTGTGCCACCTTCGGCACGGACATGGTTGACCACCCGGTCGATGGTCTCGCGGATGACACCCTCGTCGAGGGTGGCGTCGAAGATGACTGCGATCTCGTAGGGCCGCAAGGCGGCATACCTCCTCCGGACCCGGCACCGTGTGGTGCTCGGGACCCCGGTCGAGCCGGGGCAGGGGCGTGTGTGACCGAGCCATGGTAGCCGACGGCTGCGATACCTCCTACAGCAGCGCTGCAGGACACCGGACCTCGCGGTGGCGGCGACCAGGATCTTGGACGCGGGGTGTGACAGCGCGCCCCCGCCCGGTCACCCGGTCCGGCCGGGCCCGGGGGCTCAGCCGCCTGGGGAGGCGAGCGAACCCCGGAGCGCGGCGGACGCGTGGTAGGTCTCGCGATCCTCTGGGAACGAGCCCGACCTGACGTCGGCCGCGTAACCCGCCACGGCGGAACGCGCCACGGACGCGAGGTCGGCGTAACGGCGGACGAACTTCGGCGCCGGCCGCGCCGACAGCCCGAGCACGTCGTGCAGGACGAGCACCTGGCCGTCGCATCCCGGGCCGGCGCCGATCCCGATGGTCGGGACGTCGACCGTCGCGGTCACCGCGTCGGCGACCGCGTCCGGGACACCTTCGATGACGAGCGCGAAGCAGCCCGCGGCCGCGAGCGCCTTCGCGTCGAGCACGAGCTCGGCCGCGGCCTCGGCGTCGCGTGCCTGGACCTTGAGGCCGCCGAACGCGTGGACCGACTGGGGCGTGAGCCCGAGGTGGCCCATCACGGGGATCTCCGCATCGAGGATGGCCTGCACGGCCGGGAGCCTGCGCCTCCCGCCCTCGAGCTTCACCGCGTCGGCGCCCGCGCGCACGAGCAGGGCCGCGTTGCGCAGGGCCTCGCTCGCGCCGAGGTGGTAGCTCATCCACGGCAGGTCCGCGACGACGAGCGCACGTGGCCGGGCGCGGGCGACCGCGGCGACATGGTGGGCCATCTGCTCCGGACCGACCTGCAGCGTGTCCTCGAAGCCGAGCACGTTGTCCGCGACCGAATCGCCGACGAGGATCGCGTCCACCCCCGCGTCGTCGACGATGCGGGCGAATGGCGTGTCGTACGCAGTGATCATGACCACGGGATCTCGCCCGTCGCGGCGCTTTCGTGCGGCGATCGAGGGCGCGGTGACCCTCTGACGGTCCTCGTGCGTCGTCATGGCACCCCTCCTACCGTCCAGCGCCACGCGGCTGCCAGCGGCACCACGACACTACCGTCCGGCGCGCTCCAGAGCCACGTCGCGGGACCCGGCCTGCTACCCGCGTGCCGGACGGGGCCGGCGCCGGGCGACCTGCGCGTTGAACATCCGGAGGAGGTGGTTCCAGCGGCAGCTCGTGCACACCTCGACGATGTAGAACGCGACCTCGTCCTTGGTGCGCGCCATCGTCTGGAGCTCGGCGTTCGACGCGAGCGGCCGCCCGCTCGGGGGAAGTCGCGGTCCGAACGCGAACGAGACGTGGACGAGCGTCGTGTCCTCGCAGATCGGGCAGGCGACGTCGGTCGCCCGGCCGAGGTTCTGAGCGACGCGCATCAGCTCGGGCTGCGCGTCGCAGATGTCGAGGCGCGAGAGCCGCCCGCGCTGGTACTCCCGCACCGCCGAGTCGCGCTGGAGCCGGTACTCGACCTGGGCGAGGCCGGTCGGCAGGCCTGCCCCCGGGGAGGACTGTGAGCCGGTCCGCACGGCGCAAGGCTACCGGACCGCCCCGGCGCACCGGCACCGCTCGCGCGTCGCGCCGGTGGCACGCGACAGCACACGTCACGCCCGCGCGGCGAGCGCCACGGGTGTGACGATCCGCGCGGAGCTCATTTGTCGCACGACCGACATATCGACTCGATACATCTACGTGTTAGAGTTGGCACGTGCTCGAGCTCGCCGTACTCGGACTCTTGAAGCAACGGCCCATGCACGGTTACGACCTCCGCAAGCGTCTCCGCGACGACTTCGGGCCCATGGCAAACCTCTCGTTCGGCTCGCTCTACCCTGCGCTCGCCCGCCTCGAGGCGGGCGGGGCCGTCCGGGCGGTGGACGCGGGAGCGGGCGTTCGCGCCCGACGCGCCGTGGGCGCCGAGCAGCCGCTGCTCCCGATGACGGGCTCGCTCACCGGAGAGCGCGCCGCGCTCGTCGCGCGCCGTGCGACCGCGAAGGCCGCAGCCGCGCTCGGCGGCCGCAGCACCCGCTCACGCAAGGTCTACGAGATCACGCCCGAGGGCGAGCTCATGTTCGAGCAGCTCCTCGAAGCGCCGGAGCCTCGTGGAGAGGAAGCCCGGAGCTTCTCGCTACGGCTCGCCTTCGCGCAGCACCTCAGCCCCGCGGCGCGGATCCGCCTGCTCGAGCGGCGGCGCATGCAGCTCTCCGACCGCCTCCAGCTCGCCCGCCGCCCGGCGGGGACCCGCGAGCACGCCGCGGGGAGCTACGAGCTCGCGATCGCCGAGCACGCTCGAGAGACGGTGGAGAACGACCTCATGTGGATCGAGCGGCTGCTCGCGGCCGAGCGCACGTCCCTCGAGGAATCCACGCACGAGCGGCACGCAGACGCGGCTGCTCGGCTCGCGCCGAGCACGGCGGCACAGGGATCCACAGACAGCACGGACGGAAGGATCGTTTCATGACGGGTCGGGCAAGCAGGATCAAGGTCGCCATCGCCGGCGTCGGCAACTGCGCGTGCGCGCTCGTCCAGGGCGTGGGGTACTACCGAGACGCCGACCCGACCGAGACGGTTCCGGGGCTGATGCACGTAGTGCTCGGCGGCTACCACGTCGGCGACATCGACTTCGTCGCGGCATTCGACGTCGACGCCGACAAGGTCGGTCTCGACCTCGGCAAGGCGATCTTCGCCGGCCAGAACAACACGATCCGCTTCGCAGACGTCCCCGATCTCGGGGTCACGGTCCAGCGCGGGCCGACGTTCGACGGCCTTGGAAAGTACTACAGGGAGGTCGTCGAAGAGTCCCCGGCTCCCGCCGTCGACGTCGCCGAGGCGCTTCGTTCGAGCGGGGCGGAGGTGCTCGTCGCCTACCTCCCTGTCGGCTCGGAGCACGCCCAGAAGCACTACGCCGCGGCAGCGCTCGAGGCCGGCGTCGCGTTCGTCAATGCGATCCCCGTGTTCATCGCGAGCGACCCGGAGTGGGCGAAGCGCTTCACCGACGCCGGGGTCCCGATCATCGGGGACGACATCAAGAGCCAGGTAGGCGCCACGATCGTGCACCGTGTTCTCGCCCGGCTCTTCGAGGACCGCGGCACCGTGCTCGACCGCACCTACCAGCTCAACGTCGGCGGCAACATGGACTTCAAGAACATGCTCGAGCGCGAACGGCTCGAGTCGAAGAAGATCTCGAAGACGCAGGCGGTCACGAGCCAGATCGACCGCGGCATCGCGGCCGAGTCCGTCCACATCGGACCCTCCGACCACGTCGCATGGCTCGAGGACCGCAAGTGGGCCTACATCCGCCTCGAGGGGAGGAACTTCGGCGACGTCCCGCTCAACGTCGAGCTCAAGCTCGAGGTGTGGGACTCCCCGAACTCCGCAGGCGTGATCATCGACGCCGTCCGCTGCGCTCGCCTCGGCCTCGACCGTGGCATCGGTGGGCCGCTTCTCGGGCCGTCCGCCTACTTCATGAAATCCCCACCCGTCCAGTACCGGGACGAGGACGCCCACAACATGATCGAGGAGTTCTCGGCAGGAACCTGACCCGGCGGACGCCCCGCAGGGTCATGTGGGGTGCTGCCCGCTCCACCACTGGTCGAGGCGTCGGCGAATCTCCGCCTCGCCGAGGAGACCCTCGTCGAGCCGGATCTCGAGGAGGTGCGCGAGGGCGCGTCCGACGTCGGGGCCGGGACCGATGCCGAGCTGCGCCATGACCTCGGCGCCGTCGAGCTCAGGCCGGATCGCGTCGATCGCCTCCCGCTCCTGGAGCGCCGCGAGCCGCCGCTCGAGCTCGTCCATGCGGCGCCCGAGCGCCTCGGCCTTCTGGCGGTTGCGGGTCGTGCAGTCCGCACGGGTGAGCTCGTTCAGCCGTCCGAGCAGCGGGCCGGCGTCGCGCGCGTACCTTCGCATCGCGGAGTCCGTCCAGCCGAGCTGGTAGGTGTGGAAGCGAAGGTGGAGCTCGACGAGCCGGGCGACGTCCGCGATCTCGGCGCTCGGGTAGCGGAGCGCCTCCATCCTCGTCCTCGCCATGCGCGCGCCGACGACATCGTGGTGATGGAAGCTCACCCCGTCGGCGCCGAAGGCCCGGGTGCGCGGCTTGCCGATGTCGTGGAGCAGCGCGGCGAGGCGGAGGGTGAGGTCGGGCCGGGTCTTGCAGACGACCGCGACCGTATGGGCGAGGACGTCCTTGTGACGGTGGACCGGATCCTGCTCGAGCTCGAGCGCCGTGAGCTCCGGGAGGAACTGCTGCGCGAGTCCCGTGCGCACGACGAACCAGAGGCCTGCCTCCGGATCGGGGAGGCAGAGGAGCTTGTCGAGCTCGTCCCGGACCCGCTCGGCAGAGACGATCTCGAGCCGAGGAGCAAGACGCACCACCGCCGTGACGAGATCGGGGGTGGGCTCGAGCCCGTAGCCCGAGACGAACCTCGCAGCGCGCAGCATGCGCAGCGGGTCGTCGCCGAAGGATTCCGCGGGATCGAGCGGGGTCCGGAGCGCCTTCGCCGCGAGGTCCGCGACCCCGCCGTAGGGGTCGACCAGTTCGAGCTCGGGGAGCGAGAGCGCCATCGCGTTCACGGTGAAGTCGCGGCGGGAGAGGTCGGCGACGACGTCGTCGCCGAAGCGGACAGCGGGCTTGCGGGAGTCCTCCACGTACGCCTCGGCGCGATGCGTCGTGATCTCGAAGCGACGGCCCCTGTGACTGCAGCCGATCGTCCCGAAAGCCTTGCCCTGGAGCCATACCGCGTCCGCCCATCCCCGGACGATGGACTCGATCTCGCCGGGTCGAGCCTCCGTCGTGCAGTCGATGTCCGTCGAGAGGTCGAAGGGCGCCCCGCCTCCAGGGCGGCCGACGAAACCGTCGCGGACGGTACCGCCGACGAGGTAGAGACGCCGGCCAGCCGCGGCGAAGAGGCGGGCGAGCTGTGCCGTCTCCTCGACGACGGGGCGGAACCGGTCCGGGATCACGGCGCGAAGCTAGCGGGGGCGTGCCGCGAGGGCGCCGACCGCCGGGCGCGACGCGGCGCCATCAGGTCCGCTGGTGGAGCTCGTGCAGCGAACGCGCCGCCTCGATGACCGCGGCCGGCCCCCCGGATCCCGGCGACCCGAGCGAGCCGTGCCGCCCTACAGTGGTCGGTGGCTCCGGCCGGTAGGACGACCCGACGAGTGCGGCGACCGTCGCGCCGGCCGACGCGGCGAGAGCGTCGAGGTCGTAGCCGCCCTCGAGGAAGAAGATCCGCCGCCCCGGGAGCACGAGCCTCGAGACGCGCTCGGTGAGATCGCCGAAATCCGTCGCGCTGAGCCCGAGATCGGTCAGCGGGTCGTCTCGGTGCGCGTCGAATCCGGCGGATACGAGCAGCCAGGTCGGCGAGAACTGCTCCGCGGCCGGCACGACGACCTCCTCTACGGCCATCCTGTACGCGTCCCCGGCCGTGCCGGCCGGGAACGGCATGTTGACGGTCGCCCCCTCGCCCTCGCCTTCGCCGATCTCGTCGAGAGAGCCGCTCCCGGGATAGAACGGGAACTGGTGGAGCGAAACGAACAGGACCTCGGCCGCGCCGTAGAACGCGGCCTGTGTGCCGTTTCCGTGGTGCGCGTCCCAGTCGACGACGAGCACCCGCTCCCCGCGAGCGACGAGACCCGCGGCGGTGACCGCGACATTGTTCAGGAGGCAGAAGCCCATCGCCCCGCCCACGGTCGCGTGGTGGCCCGGGGGGCGCAGAGCGAGGAACGCCGCGACGGCTTCGCCACGGTCGAGGCGGGCGACCGCGTCGAGCCCGGCCCCGGCCCCTCGGATCGCCGCCTCGTAGGACGCCGGCGACACGGCCGTATCGGGGTCGAGCCGCCCGCCGCCGACGAGGCACGTCTCCTCGAGGCGAGACACGTAGCCGATGTCGTGCACCCGCGCGAGCTCGTCGCGCGTCGCGCGTCGCGGAGCGAACGGCACGACCGCGTCGCCGACGCCGGCGGACGATATGCCCCGCAGCACGGCGGCGAGGCGGTCCGGTGACTCGGGATGGTCCGCGCCGGGATCGTGCTCGAGGAACGCGCCATGCGAGCCGATCAGCACACTCACGGCACGAACCTAGCCGCACGCAGGCCTGTCACCGGCCCCGGTAGGCTCCGCACGGACTCGCGGAGCGATGGGAGGACGAGACCGCCGTGCCGCCTCACACGCACGTCCGAGCGGCACTCGGGCGGCGCCTGCTCGCAGTAGCGGCGCTCGGGCTCGTCGCCAGCGCGACGGCGGGTGCGTTCGCCCGGACGGCCGGCGCCGCCGCGGCTGCGCCCCGCGTGGGATCTTCGCTCACGCTCGCGGGCCAGACGTCCTGGGTCCGGGGACCGTCGGGTCTCGACCTGCAGCTCCAGGTCCGTAGCTCGCTCCCGGTCTCACGGCTCGGCCTGCGGTTCGTCCTGTACAGCCGCCTCACGAGCCGCTCGGCGTTCGAGCAGTCGGCGACGGGCGTGGAGCCGTCGAGCGAGCTGCCCGTCGACACGCCGCCGACGATCTCGCTCGCTCTGGTCGACCGGCGCCCGAGCGCCGACGGCGCGGTGACCGTGCACTTCCCCGTCACGACCGCCTCGTCCAGCCCGTCACGCGAGGCCGCGTCCCCGACGCTCGCGCTCGACTGCGGCGACCAGTGCGACGGCGTCTACCCGCTCCAGGCGGTACTCGTCGACACGACTACTGAGGCGCTCCTCGCGTCGTTCACGACCCACGTCGTCTACACCTCCGGCATCGCCGGCGCGCTGCCGCTTCGCGTCTCGCTCGTGCTCCCCGCGGGAAGCGCGGTGGCGCTCACGAGCAGGGGCGCACCGCTGCTCGGGACGCGGCGCCTAGTCGGGCTCGCGAGCCTGCTCGGCACCCTGGCGGCGGCGCCGTCGGTCGCGGTCACGCTCGAGATCTACCCGCAGCTCCTCGTCGCGCTCGAGCGTGACCCGTCACGGCAGGCGCGGTCCGTGCTCGCGGCGTTCACGTCCTCCTTCGGCGCGCGCGGGGGGGCCAGCTCGCCCGAGCGCGAGATCCTCAGCACGACCTTCGCACCGGTCGACGTCGCCGCTCTGTCCGCCGCCCACCTGAGCGGCGAGCTCGCGCGCCAGCTCGCGAGGGGAGCGCAGGCCATCGACTCCGGCCTCGGCGTCGCCGCAGCGCCGACTCCCTACGTCTCCTACGCGCCGGTCGGGAGCAGCGCGCTCTCGCTCCTCGGCCACGATGGCGCGAGAGAGCTCGTGCTGCCGACGGACGCCGTCGCGCCCACGGCCGGCAGCCCCGCTCCGTCGGTCGCGCTGACCTCACCGTTCGGGCTCGTGCCGCCCGAGGCGCGCGGCAGCTCCCTCAGCGCGCCGCAGTCGACCGCCCTCGTCGCGGACCCCGCGCTCGCGTCGCACTTCTCGAGCTCCCCAGGCGATCCCGTCCTCGCCGCCCACCAGCTGCTCGCCGACCTCGCGGAGATCTACTTCGACGCGCCGTCGGACCAGGACGCCCGCGGCGTCGTCGTCGCACCCGCGAGCTGGACGCCCGACCGGGCGTTCCTCGCGACCGTGCTATCGGGCCTCGCGGACAGCCCGGTGCTCACGGCACGCACGCTCTCGCAAGCGTTCGCGCAGCTGCCGGTCGGCGGCAACGGTTCACCGCGGACTGAGCAGCTCGCGTCCGGCGTCGTGCGCTCGGCCCACCCGCTCGCTGGTGGGCCTGTCACGAGCGGCCGCCGCGCGCTTCTCGTGCTCGCGTCTGTCCTCCCCGGCGCCAAGACGCTCCTGTCACGGCTCGGCGACTCGATCCTGCTCAGCGAGGCGACGGGGATGCCGGTCTCGGCCCGCCGCCGCTATGCGGGCGCTCCGCGCTCCTCGTTCGCCCTCATCGACCGGCCACTCGCGACCACCGGCGGCAGGACCGTCACGCTCACGTCGCGGACGGGACAGATCCCGATCACGATCACGTCCTCGTCGCCATACCCGGTGCACGCCCTCCTCGAGGTGCGCGACAGCGCGCTCACCTTCCCAGAGGGCGGCGCCGGGCCGGTGCCTGTGACCTTCGCGACGAAGACGACGGCGCGCAATTACCACGTCAGTACGAGAACCTCGGGCGCGTCGCGCCTCGACGTCGTCGTGCTCTCGCCGACCGGCGGCGTCGTGCTGCTCAACAGCTCGTTCACAATCCGCTCGACCGCGGTGTCCGGGGTCGCCGTGACGCTCAGCATCGGCGCGCTGCTCGTCCTCCTCGGCTGGTGGCTGCGGTCTGTGCTCCGACACCGGCGACGCGCCGCGGCAGCACGCGCCCTCGCCCCAGGGACCGCCGAGACGACGCCGGGCTCGTGACCGAGCCACCACGGTCGTTCCCGACGACGCCGGCACGCGGCCCCGGATACCTCCCGAGGCCGCTCGCGCCCTCGGGGGCCGGACGCGTAGGGCGCCGTGCCGCGCCGCCCGCGCGCAGCCGGCGCGCCCAGCTCGACAGGGCCTCCCTCGGCACCGCGGCAGGGACGCTGCTCTCCCGGGTGAGCGGGCTCGTCCGCCTCGTCGTGCTCGCCGCCGCGCTCGGTGGCGCGGGGCTCGCGAATGCGTTCAACCTCGCGAACAACACCCCCAACATGGTCCACGATCTCGTGCTCGGCGGGATCCTCGCCGCGACGTTCGTGCCGGTGTTCGTCGAGCGCCTTGCGACGCGCCCCGAGCGGGAGGCGCACGAGTCGATCTCGGCGGTCGTGACGCTCGCGCTCGTCGTACTGCTCGCCGCGACGATCCTGCTCGCACTCTTCGCCCCGCTCGTCGTCGACGCGTACACCTCGGGCGCCGCGGCCGCGACCCCGGCCGCGCGCGACGTCGCGGTCGAGCTGCTTCGATGGTTCGCTCCCCAGGTCTTCTTCTACGGCGTCGTCAGCCTCATCTCGGCTGTGCTCGCGACCCGCGACCGCTTCGCAGTCGTCGGCGTCGTCCCCGTCCTCAACAACCTCGTGAGCATCGGGGTGTTCCTCTCGTTCGCCGTCGTCGCGCACCACCTCGCGGCCGGCGGCACCGTGCCCGTCTCGGCGCTGCGCGCCGACCAGGGCCTCGTCACGCTCCTCGGCCTCGGGACCACGCTCGGCGTCGCGGTGCAGGCCGCCGCGCTCGTCCCCGCGCTCGTGCGCAGCGGCGCCCCGCTCCGCCTGACGTGGCGACCTCGCGACCCGGCCGTTCGCACGATCGTGTCGCTGTCGAGCTGGACGT
>DATLRJ010000017.1:0-9191 GCA_035534715.1 Acidimicrobiales bacterium
TGCCGGTGCCGGTGCCGGTGCCGGTGGAGCTTCGCGCACGCGCCGAGGCGTGGATGAGCGCCGACCCCGACCCGGCCACACGAGCAGAGATGGCCGAGCTCCTCTCGGCCGGCGACACCGCGGCGCTCCACGAGCGCTTCGACCAGCCGCTCACGTTCGGCACCGCAGGGATCCGCGGCGCCATGGGCGCGGGTCCCGCACGGATCAACCGCCTCGTGGTGCGGCGCACGGCCACCGGGCTCAGCCGCTACCTCCTCGCGCACGAGGAGCGCGCGGCCGAGCGGGGCGTCGTCGTCGGCCGGGACGCCCGCCACGGCTCCGCGGCGTTCGCGGCCGAGCTCGCCGGGGTCGTCTCTGCCCACGGCCTTGTCGTGCGGAGCATCGAGCGAGCGCTCCCGACGCCCATCACGGCCTTCGCCGTCCGGCAGCTCGGCGCGGCCGGGGGCGCGATGGTGACGGCGAGCCACAACCCCGCGAGCGACAACGGCGTGAAGGTGTACGTCTCCGACGGGGCGCAGGTACTGCCTCCTGACGACGAGGAGATCTCGGCCGCGGCGGCGCTCCCCGGGCCGCGGGACCTCCCCGCCCCGACCGGGTCGGGGGGGCCCCGAGCGGGGCGGGTCGAGCCGGTCGACGAGGACGATCTCCTTGGTGCGTACCGGGCGGCGGCGCTCCGCCTCGTCGAGCACGGGACGACCCGGGAGCTGTCCGTCGTCTACACGCCCCTGCACGGCGTGGGGGGCGCGATCGTGCCCGACCTGCTCGTGGCGGCGGGCTTCGACGCGCCTGCCGTCGTCGCCGCCCAGGCGGAGCCGGACCCGGACTTCCCGACTCTCGCGTTCCCGAACCCCGAGGAGCCGGGCGCCCTCGACCTCGCGATCGCCGACGCGGCGCGCACCGGTGCCGACATCGTGCTCGCGAACGACCCGGACGCGGACCGCCTCGCCGTCGCAGTCCCCGACGGCGAGCGAGGATGGCGCGTGCTCACGGGCGACGAGATCGGCATCCTGCTCGCGGACCACCTCGTCTCCTCGAGCTTCGGGCGTGGTCGCCTCGTTGCGACGACCATCGTCTCCTCGACGATGCTCGCAGCGCTCGCGGCGGAGCGCGGCGTCGACTACGCAGAGACGCTCACCGGGTTCAAGTGGATCGCCCGAGCGGCGGCGGGCCGGCCCGGCTACCGGCTGCTCTTCGGCTACGAGGAGGCCCTAGGGTTCGCGGTGAGCGACGCGGTCGCGGACAAGGACGGCATGTCCGCGGCGCTCGTCGTCGCGGACATCGCGGCGCGCGCGAAGGCGTCGGGCGAGACGCTCGCGGACCTGCTCGACGACCTCTCCTGTCGGCTGGGAGTCCACGAGAGCGCGCAGTGGTCGCTCCGCCTCGACGGTCCGGACGCGCCTCGCGCGATGGCCGCGATCGTCGAGCGGCTCCGCTCGGCTCCCCCGGCGCGCCTCGCCGGCCTCGAGGTCACCGAGGTCGTCGACCTCGCGGCCGGCGCGCGAGGCACGCCGCCGACCGACGCGGTCGTGCTGCGCGCAGGCGACCGCGCGCGCGTCGTCGTGCGGCCGAGCGGGACCGAGCCGAAGCTCAAGGCCTACCTACTCGTCACGACCCCTCCGGTCGACCGGGGGACGCTCGGCGAGGCGCGACGGCGGGCGTCCGCGCTGCTCGCGGCGCTCCGGGACGACGTACGCCGCCTGTGCGGCGAGTGAGCACCCGCGCGTTCACCGCGCGCTCGAGCGGGCCGGGCACGCCGAGGAGGTACCCTTGCCCGAGCTCGCAGCCGAGCTCCAGGAGCCGGCGCCGCTGGAGCTCGGTCTCGATCCCCTCCGCGACGACGTCGATCTCGAGCGCGCGCCCGAGCCCGATTATCGCGGTCGCGATCCGCTCGTCGGCCGCGTCGACGCCGATGCCCTCCACGAACGCCTTGTCGATCTTCAGCACGTCGACCGGGAGCCGGCGGAGTTGGGCGAGACTCGAGTAACCCTGGCCGAAGTCGTCGATCGCGACGCTGACGCCTCGTGCGCGCAGCTCGGCGAGGACCGTGGTCGCGAGTACGACGTCGCTCACGAGGGCGGACTCGGTGATCTCGAGCCCGAGCCGGTCGCCCGGGACCCCGGTGACTGCGAGCAGCTCGTCGACGGTCGAGACGAGGCCGCCCGCGAGCTGCTTCACCGACACGTTCACCCAGAGCCGTACGTCCCGATAGGAGGGGTCGACAGTCCGGCGCGCGGCGTGCTCCTTGCACGCGCGGGCGAGCACGGCCGCCCCGAGCTCGACGATCGAGCCGCTCTGCTCGGCGATGGGGATGAACACGTCGGGGCCGACGGCTCCACCACACGGCCGTCGCCAGCGCGCGAGCGCCTCGATCCCGACGAGGTCCCCCGTTCGCAGATCAACCTTCGCCTGGTAGTCGCACGTGATGTCTCCGTGGGCGATCGCGCTCCGGAGCTCGAGCTCGAGCTCGAGGCGGGCCGTGGCAGCTGCACGCAAGCCGCGGTCCGACATCGCGAATCGGTTCCGGCCCGTCGACTTCGCCGCGTACATAGCCGCGTCCGCGTCCTTCAGCAGATCGTGCGCGGCGTCCGGGCCTCTGCCGAGCGCGACGCCGACGCTCGCGGACAGCACGACGGCCCTGCCACCGACGCAAACCGGCTGCCGGACGATCGCGAGGACCCGCTCAGCGAGGCGCGCCGCCGCGTCGCCCCCGCGCACGTTCGCGACGACGACGAACTCGTCGCCTCCGAGGCGGCCGACGACGAGCTCCTCGGGCAGCTCGCCGACGAGGCGGCGCGCGAGGTCCACGAGGAACGTGTCGCCGTGGGCGTGGCCGAGCGAGTCGTTGAGCACCTTGAAGCCGTCGAGATCGCACACGAGCACCGCGGCGAGCCGTTTCGTTCCGAGCACGATCGCGTTGTCGATCGCCTGGAGGATTGCCTGGCGGTTGGCGAGCCCGGTGAGCGGGTCACTGCGCGCGGCCCGGCGGAGCTCGTCCTGCTCGCGCGAGCGGACGATCGCAATGCCGGCGAGGGCCGCCCAGTCCGCCATCAGCCGCACGTGCTCGTCGCCGGGGAGGCGCGGCGTCGCGTAGTAGCCGCCGAAGGTCGCGACCACCTCGCCTCCTGCGCCGACGACCGGGACGGACCAGCACGCCCGGAGCCCGTTCGCCAACGCGGTCTCGCGGAACGGCGCCCATCGCGGGTCCGTGCCGATGTCGCCCGCGTACGCGGCCTCCCCCGTCGCCGCCGCGTGCCCACAGCTCCCGACGTCTGGACCGATCTCGACGCCCTCGATCGCGTCGCGGAACGCCTTCGGCACGCTCGGCGCCGCGGCCCCGCGCAGTCGACCGTCCTCGACGAGCATGACCGAGCAGATCAGCCCGGGCGCCTGCGCCTCGACGGCCGTCACGAGCGTCGCGAGGACGTCGTCGAGCGGGCGCCCGGCGACGACGTCGAGGAGGAGGCGCGACTGAAGGACGTGGCGCGCCCGGTCGCGGTCGAGGGTCCAGCGCTCGTGGTGCAGCTCGAGAAGGCGGCGTGCCTGGGACGCGAGCGCTCGCATGTCCGCCATCTCCGCCACGGTGACCGGACCGTCACCGCCGCCCCACGCGCACAGTGCGCCCACCACGAGGCCCGCCGGGCTGACGAGCGGCACGCCGACGTAGCGGCGCCGGATCGCCGGCTCTGGCGGACGGCTGACCGTGACGGCCACGCCGGGCGCCAGCTGCGCGCGCGGCCGCAGTGGTGCATTCGGTGCCGCGTGGGTGCCGCGCGTAGCGCGGACGACGACAGCATCGCCCCTCGAGACGACGAGCGCGCTCGAGCAGGAGGCACGCGGGCGGTCGGCGACAGCGCCGCCAAAGGCCGCGAGCGACCACACGCAGGCGTCACCGACGACATCGATCGCGGCGTGGCGCGCTCGCATGAGGTGCGCAGCGAGGCGGACGATGTCGGCGAGCACGGGGGACCACGCGGGGTCGCCGAGCTGGTAGTGGTCGATCTCCGCGAGCCGCGCGTGCTCGTCTCCGAGGACGGGCGGCTGGCCCGCGAGACCGACGGGGCGCGACGCCGTTTCTGCCGGCCCCGCGTGCCACGACCGGGTCGTGCCCGCCCGGTCCTCCTGCTCCATCAGAGCCACATACCCCTTACGGCCGGGTCGCCGACTCGTTAAGAGGTTCGGCGGTCACGCGACAGGCCAGGCGACGACCGGTTCCGCACGTCGATGAGCGTCCCTGTCAGCGGCAGGACGGCGGCGACCACGAGCTGAGCGAGGAGGCGGGTGGTCGCCGGGCGGACCTGGCCGACGAGCGACTGCGGTGCTCGACCGCGCGGGGCTGATCGTGGCGGTAAACCGGGCCTGGCGGCTGTTCGGCCTCGACAACGACACTCGACCGGACACGACTGGGGTAGGAGCGAACTACCTGGACGTCTGTGATCGTGCTGCCGCACGGGGCTGTGAGGACGGCGGGACGGCGGCAGCCGGGCTTCGCGCGGTGCTCGCCGGCGAGACCGTGCAGAGCGACCTCGAGTACCCGTGTCCCTCTCCCGCGGTCGACCGCTGGTTCCTCCTGCGGATAACGCCGCTCGCTGGACCGGCGCGCGGAGCGGTCGCGTCCCATGTCAACATCACCCGCCGGAAGATGGCCGAGCAGATCCTCGCCCACGAAGCAGCCCACGACCCCCTCTCTGGTCTGGCGAACCGCACATTGTTCGCCGCACGACTCGCCGAGGCATTGACGCGACGCTCGGATCGGTTGGCAACCGCGGACGTCGGCGTGCTCTATCTCGACCTCGACGGGTTCAAGGCCGTCAACGACGGATACGGGCACGACGCTGGCGACGAGGTCCTGCTGACGGCCGCACATCGGCTTCGCGGTCAGATCCGGTCCGGGGACACTGCCGCGCGGATCGGCGGCGACGAGTTCGCCATTTGTGCGCCTCGTGTCACCGCCAGTGAGCTGGCCGCCCTCGCCGAGCGAATATCGGTGTCACTCGATGTGCCGTACCTCGTCCACGGACGTGCCCTCCACGTGCCCGCGAGCATCGGGAGATACCTTGGCGCTCCCGGCGAGTCCGCCGACAGCGCGACGCGACGCGCGGACCAAGACATGTACGTGACGAAACGCGATCGTCGAGGCGGGCCCGCGAACACCTAGGTTCACCTAGGCGCTCATGCGGGCAGCGACGGTCAGCCCGCGCGCTCCCGCCAGGTCGCGTCGACCGTCTCGAGCGCCCGCGTGAGCGCGACCACCCCCCGCTGCACGTCGTCGCCAGAGATCGACATGGGTGGCGCGATGCGGAGCGTGTTCGAGTAGAGGCCGCCCTTGCCGACGAGCACGCCCTCGCGGCGCGCGAGCTCGAGCGCGAGCGACGCAGCCGCTGGGGCGGGAATCCGCGTGCCCGGTTCGACGAGCTCGACCCCCACCATGAGGCCCCTGCCACGGACGTCGCCGACGACGCCGAGGCGGCCGACGAGTGCGGAGAGGCCCCCGAGGAGGACCCCTCCCGCGCGGCGGGCGTTCGACTGGAGGTCGTTCGCGAGGAGGTACTCGAGGTTCGCGAGGGCTGCGCTCGTGGCGAGGGGGTTCCCCCCGAAGGTCGAGATCGAGCTCGCGCGCACGGAGTCGACGAGCGCGCCGCGGCCGACGACGCCACCGATCGACATGCCATTGCCGAGGCCCTTCGCGAACGTCATGAGGTCGGGGACGACGCCGTGTGCCTCGATGCCCCAGAAGTGCTCCCCTGTCCGTCCCCAGCCGGTCTGGACCTCGTCGGAGACGAAGAGGATGCCGTACTCGTCGAGAACCACCTTCATCGCGGCGAAGAAGCCGTCGGGCGGAACGATGAAGCCGCCGACGCCCTGGATCGGCTCCGCGATCATGCACGCGACGTCCCCGGACGTCGTCGTCTCGATGACCTCCCGGAGGTCGGCTGCGCACGCCGCGACGAGCTCGTCGTCTCGAAGAGCGGAGAACGCGCCGCGAAACCGGTCGCCGTTGTGCACGTAGCTCACGCGCACAGGGCTCAGGCTGGAGGCGGACCACGAGCGGTTGCCCGTGACCGACATCGTCGCGAACGACCGCCCGTGGTAGCTGTTGCGGAGCGCGAGGACCTGGTCGGAGCGACGGGCCGTCGAGCAGAGCAGTAGCGCGGCCTCGTTGGCCTCGGTCCCGGAGTTCACGAAGAAGACCTTCGCGTCGGGGATCCTCGACAGCGCCGCAATCTTCTCGGCGAGCTCGATCATCGGCCGGATCAGGTAGAGGGTCGACGAGTGGAGCATCTTGCCGGCCTGCTCGCGGATCGCGTCGACGACCTCGGGCACGCCGTGGCCGGTCATCGTGGTGAGGATCCCGCCGAACATGTCGAGGTACTCGTTCCCCTCCCCGTCGCGCACGGTGCACCCGGAGCCGCTCACGAGCTCGATCGGCTCGTCGTAGTAGAGCGTGAGCCACGACGCCATGACGGACCGGTGTCGCGCGAGCAGCTCGTCGTGGGTCGCAGCCATGCGATCAGCGCTCCCTCGCTCGCCGGTTCCGCCCATCGGTGCGCGGTGGTCGAATTATCGGCGCCAGGAGGGTGCCGAGCAAGAGACCCTGCGTAGGGTCCTGAACCGGCTCGAGGCGGTCTCGGGTGCGCGCCTCGAGCCGGTCGCGTCACAGCTCTCGCGTCACGTCGTGCTGCTCGCGCTCGGGACGATCCGCTCGACCGACCCGTCGCGGCGTGCGCAGAGGCGCGCCATGATCGCCGCGGGGGCCGGCAACGCGACGACCGAGATCGGCACGAGGTCGGACGAGCGCACGCTGCCGGCGGTCCATGGTTCGCCCACGACGAGCCACAGCTACCAGGTAGGCGAAGAGACGGGCAGTCAGCCGAGCGGAGCGGAGACGCGAAACGCCGACTCGGCGGCGAGGGACGCGAAGCGCGGCTTGATCACCCCGTTGATGAGGGCGAGCCGGTCGTCGAACGGGTAGAACGCGCTCTTCATCGCGTTGATCGAGAGCCACGCGAGATCGGCCCAGCCCCACCCGAACGCGTCGCAGCAGCGCGACATCTCCGAGGAGAGCGTGACCCCGCTCATGAGGCGGTTGTCGGTGTTGAGCGTCACTCGGAACTGCAACCGGCGCAGCACGCCGATCGGGTGCTCCGCGAGCGATGGCGCGGCACCGGTGTGGACGTTCGAGGTCGGGCACAGCTCGAGGGGCACGCGGCGATCGCGCACGTAGCTCGCGAGCCGACCGAGGCGCACGGAGCCGTCGGGATCGCTCTCGATGTCGTCGACGATCCGCACGCCGTGGCCGAGGCGTTCGGCGTTGCACCACTGGAGCGCCTCCCAGATCGACGGGAGCCCGAACGCCTCGCCCGCGTGGAGGGTCGCGTGGAAGTTCTCTCGCTTCACGAGCTGGAATGCGTCGAGATGGCGCGTCGGCGGGTAGCCGGCCTCCGGTCCCGCGACGTCGAATCCCGCGACGCCCAGGTGGCGGTAGCGGACAGCGAGGTCGGCGATCTCGAGCGAGCGCGCCGCGCTGCGCATCGCGGTGAGCAGCGCGCGCACGACGATCGGTCGGCCCGCGGCTGCCGCGGCTGCCGTCGCACCCGCGAAGCCCGCGAGCGTCGCCTCGACGACCTCCTCGAGGCTGAGCCCCGCCTCGGTGTGGAGCTCCGGGGCGAAACGGATCTCGGCGTAGACGACGCCGTCGTCGACGAGGTCCTCGACGCACTCGGACGCGACGCGCCACAGAGCGTCGGCGTGCTGCATCACCGAGACCGTGTGGGTGAAGCCTGCGAGGTAGCGCACGAGGTCGTGCCGGGGACGGTCCTCGACGAACCACCGGGCGAGCGCGCCCGGATCCGGGGTCGGCAATCCCGTGTAGCCGTGCCGCTGCGCGAGCTCGACGACCGTCGCTGGGCGTAGGCCCCCGTCGAGATGATCGTGGAGCAGGACTTTCGGAGCCCGCCGGATCTGCTCGATCGTCGGCGGGGAGTCGTCCACGATGCCAGCGTAATTGCCGCCGCCCGAACGACGGGACCTCAGACGACGCGCTCGAGGACGAGGGGCTCGGCCGACGCGGGCTCGTCGCCTATGCCGATCGCACCGTCGAGCGCGAGAGCGCGTGGCCGACACGTCCGGGCTCGTCGGTGTGCAGCTCGACGATCACCTCGCCCGCCCGCACCTCGTCGCCTGGCCGCATGTTCCACACGACTCCGGCCGCCGCGCTCACGGAGTCCTCCTTGCGTGCGCGCCCTGCACCGAGCTGCCACGCCGCGACGCCGACGGCGCGCGCGTCGAGCCTGCTGAGAATTCCCGACCGCTCGGCGCGCACGGCCGCGACGTGCGACGTGCGACGTGCGACGTGCGACGTGCGACGCGCGACGCGCGACGCAGCGGCGCATACGGGTCGCCGCCCTGCGCGCTGACCATCTCGCGCCACACCTCGAGCGCCGACCCGTCTCGCAGCGCCAGGGCCGGATCCGTTCCGATGCCAGCGAGATCGAGCATCTCGCGCGCGAGTGCGAGCGTGATCTCGACGACGTCCTCCGGGCCGCCTCCGGAGAGCACCTCGACCACCTCGGTGACCTCGAGCGCGTTCCCCGCGGTCCGCCCGAGCGACGTGTCCATCGCGCTGGGGATCGCGACCGTCTCGAGATCGTGGTCCCGTCCGAGCGCGACCATGGTCCGAGCGAGCTCGCGGGCGCGCTCCCGGCTCGACATGAACGCACCCGAGCCGACCTCCACGTCGAGCACGAGCGCGCCCGTGGCTTCAGCGATCTTCTTCGACATGATCGACGCAGCGACGAGCGGGATCGACTCGACGGTCGCGGTGACGTCGCGCAGCGCGTAGAGCGGGCGGTCCGCCGGCGCGAGGACGAGGGAGATCTTGTCGCCGACGCCCCCGTGGAGTGCTTGTCGACCGTGGGTCGCGAGAGCCCGGACAGTTCCGCGCGCTCGCCGGACGCGATGATCGCGTCGGTCCAGCACGAGAGCTCGGCCGGGCTCATCCCCCGCAAGTACACGGCCATGAGCAACGCGGCGACCTGCTCGTCCGCGTTGCTCCCTCTCACATAGGAGCGGGCGACCCAGTCGATCTGCTCGCGAGAGAGCTCGCGACCGTCACGCTTGTCGCGTATGCAGTCGACCGCGTCGACTCCGCCCGCCGGCGCCGTCATGTCGGATCGCGCCTCGCGGCGAGGTCC
>DATLRJ010000018.1:0-4248 GCA_035534715.1 Acidimicrobiales bacterium
ACGTGCGAAAGCGTTTCCTGGAAGGTTTCAACTACGACGCGCACCCGATGGGCATGTTGGTCTCCGCGATCGCGGCACTGTCCACGTACTACAAGGACGCCAAGGTTCTTGACGACCCCGAGATCTTGCACAAGCAGATAGTGCGACTGATCGCGAAGATGCCCACGCTGGCCGCCGCCGCGCACCGCTTCAGCGTCGGCATGCCCTTCGTCTACCCCGACAACTCACTCAGCTTCCCCGAGAACTTCCTCTCCATGATGTGGAAGGTCGCCGAGCCGCGCTTCGCGGCCCACCCGGTCCTCGCCCGGGCGATCGACGTGCTGTTCATCCTCCACGCGGACCACGAGCAGAACTGCTCGACGACGACGATGCGCGTCGTCGGCTCGGCCCACGCCGACCCGTACTCCGCCTGCGCCGCCGCCGCCGCCGCGCTCTACGGCCCCCGCCACGGAGGCGCGAACGAAGCCGTGCTGAACATGCTCACCTCCATCGGGACGATCGACGCCGTGCCCGACTTCGTCCGGTCCGTGAAGGAGGGCCACGGGCGCCTGCAGGGGTTCGGCCACCGCGTCTACAAGAACTACGACCCGAGGGCGAAGATCGTCCGTGATGTCGCTTACCAGGTGTTCGAGGTCACAGGGAAGAACCCGCTGCTCGACATCGCGCTGAAGCTCGAGGAGGTCGCGCTCGCGGACGAGTACTTCGTCTCCCGCAAGCTCTACCCCAACGTCGACTTCTACTCCGGCCTCATCTACCAGGCGATGGGCTTTCCCGTCGCGATGTTCCCCGTGCTGTTCGCGATCCCGCGCACCGCAGGCTGGCTCGCGCACTGGGTCGAGATGCTCGACAAGAACACGAAGATCGCCCGGCCGCGCCAGATCTACACGGGCAGCGCGAAGCGCCCGTACGTGGCGATGGCCGACCGCGGCTGACTGGCCGGTCCGCCGCAGCAGCCGTCTCGATCTCTGGCGCATATGTCCGCGATGCGCTATACAGATGGAGGCAATCGGTCGGAGGGGGTTCCGGCACCGCAAGTGGGGGGGTCCGAGCAGCGGCCCGTCGGCGATGTCCGACGGGCCGCTGCCGCGCGCGGTCTCCTGGCTCGCGCCCCGGCGCGCGGTCTTCTGGCTCGCGCCCCGGCGCGCTCTATCCGCCGCGGCGATTACGTCCCGTCGGACCCCGCCGGCCGGAGCCGCGCTGGCGTCAGCGAGCGGCGGCTCTTCGTCTCGCGACCGAGAACAGCGCGACGGCTGCGGCTGCCGAGACGTTCAGCGACGCGAGCGGGCCGTCGAGAGGGATGCGCGCGAGCACGTCGCACCGCTTCCGGGTGAGCGCCGAGAGGCCCCGACCTTCGGCCCCGAGCACGAGCGCGATGGGCTCCGTCGCGAGCTCGAGGTCGTAGACGACCGCGTCTCCGGACTCGTCGAGGCCCACGGTCCACACTCCGGCGCGCGCGAGCTGCTCGAGCGCGGCGCCGACACCGGGGACGAGGGCGATCGGGACGTGCTCTATCGCCCCGGCCGCCGCCTTCGCCACGGTCGCGGTGACGTGCGCGGCGCGGTGCTTCGCGAGCACAGCGCCAGTCGCTCCGGCAGAGACGGCGCTACGCAGCACGCTCCCAAGGTTGTGGGGATCGGTCACGCCGTCGAGCACCACGAGGAAGGGCGCGCGGCCTGCCGCGTCGCGTCCGGTGAGCTCCGCCAGGTCCGCGGGAACGAGGGGCTCGGCGAACGCGAGGACGCCCTGAGGCACGTCGGTCGTCGCCCGCGCCGCGATCTGCTCCTTCGAGACCGTCCGCACGGGTGTCCCCACGGAGCGCGCGAGGTCCACGATCTCGTCGATCGCGGGGGACGGGTCGCGCCCGTCGGCAACGAGCACCTCACGCACCGCACGGCGACCGGCGAGGAGGAGCTCCCTCACCGCCTGGCGACCCTCGACCTGGCCGCCACCGAGCTCGTCGTCGTCTCGGCGGCGGCGCCTTGGGGCCCCGTCCTGCGCCGCGGCATGAGCGGCCGTCCCGCCGCCGGAAGAGGAGGCACGGGGAGCCCCACGACCGCCAGAGCTCGTTCTTGCACCGGGACGCCCGGCGCCCGCCCCGGGACCGCGACCGCGACCGCGCGATGCACCACCCCCGGGACCGGCGTTGCGCCCCGCGCTCATATGCTCGCCGTGGCGCGCTCGACGAGCGCGACCGCGACGCACGCGAGGCCCTCGATCCGACCGAGGCTTCCGAGACGCTCCGGGCGCGTGCCCTTCACGTGAACGGGGCCGCCGGCGGCGCCGGACAGGCGACGGATCATCTCCTCACGAGCCCCGGCGAGCCTCGGCCGCTCGGTGACGACCGTGCAGTCGGCGTTGACGAGCCGCCAGCCGAGGTCGCGTGCGGACGACGCGCAACTTTCGAGAAGCGAGATGCTGTCCGCGCCCCGCCAGCGCTCGTCGGTGTCGGGGAAGTACGTCCCGATGTCGCCGAGGCCGGCCGCACCGAGGATCGCGTCGGCAACGGCATGGGCGATCGCGTCGGCATCGCTATGGCCCTCGAGCACCGGCTCCCCCGGGAACGCGACCCCGCCGAGCACGAGCTCGCGCGCGACGACCTCCCCACCGGAGGCCGCAGCGAAGCGGTGGATGTCCACCCCGAGACCGATCCTCTGCTCGTTCACCGGTCCAGCCCTGCGGAGACGACATCCGATCCGATGTACGACTCGAGAAGCGCGAGATCCTCCGGGCTCGTGATCTTCACGTTCGTCGCCTCGCCGGGCACGACCGCGACGTGCTCGCCGATGAGCTCCAGCAGCCCCGCGTCGTCAGTCGCCTCGGGAGTGCCCGCATGGGCCGCACGGAGCACGTCTGCCCGAAACGCCTGGGGGGTCTGCACGGCGACGAGCACGTCGCGGTCGAGGGTCTCGACGACGCGGCCCGCGGCGACGCGCTTCACGGTGTCGGAGACGGGAACCCCCGGGATCGCTCCCGACGCGCCGGACACGATGGCCTCGACGACGGCGGCGAACAACGCGGGCGTCGCAAGCGGACGCGCCGCGTCGTGGACGAGGACGACGTCCGCGCTCGCGGGAACCGCCGCGAGCCCGGCCCGGACCGAGCCTGATCGGGTGGAGCCGCCGGCGACCACGATGTCAGTCGAGCCCGTGAGCGCCGGATCGGTGACGAGGCTGCCGGGGACGACGAGGACGACCCCGGCGGCGACCGTCCGCGCCGCCTCGATCGACCACTCGACGACCCGCTTGCCACCAAGGAGCGCGAACTGCTTCGGCGAGCCGAAGCGCCGCCCCTCACCTGCGGCGACGACGATCGCCCACGTCTCGGGTGCCACGCCGTCGACCGGGCGTCCAGCTACGGAAGCGCGGCGTTCAACCGCTCCTCCGCCTCCGCCTCGCTCACGCCGATGGCGAACGTGAGCTCCGACACGAGGATCTGGCGGGCGCGGTTGAGCATGCGCTTCTCGCCCGCGGACAGGCCCTTGTCCTTGTCTCGGATCGAGAGGTTCCGCACGACTTCGGCGACCTGGTAGATGTCGCCGGACTTGAGCTTCTCCACGTGGTTCTTGTAGCGGCGGGACCAGTTCGTCGGCATCCGCGCCTCCTTCTTGCGCAGGACGGCGAACACCTCCTCGACCTCTTCGTCGTTGATGACCTCGCGCAGGCCGACCTCGTCGGTGTTGTCCGCCGGCACCATGAGGGTGAGGTCGCCGTACGCGAGCCGGAGCACGAGGTATTCGCGCTTCTCGCCGAAGGCCTCGCGAACCTCGCGCTTCTCGACCACCGCGGCACCGTGATGGGGATAGACGACCTTGTCGCCGACGTCGAACACTGAGCGACTCCTCGAGCTGCGAAATGACCGGCCGCGCCGCAGACGACGGGCCGGGGCGCGTGCGCGCAACGGACGAACACCCGCGCGTGGCACCATTCTACCTGTTCCACGCGCATGAGCCGTCTACCGGGACGATCGCGCCCGGTGCGGACCGGCCACGTCACCACGTGCACCCCGCCGCCCGCCCGAGAGCGCCAGGGCGCGATCCTCAGCTCGTACGGTCGAGGATGTTCGACTCGGCCAGGCGCACGAGGCCGTCCTTCACGAGCCGGGCCTGGTCGCCGTCGATTCCCGCCGCATCTGCGATCTCCGCGGCCGGCGCACGCATCAGACGGTGGAGGTCGCCGAAGTGGGACACGAGCCTGCCCACGGCTTGGCTCGAGACGTGGGGGACCCGACTGAGCAGTCGCAGGCCACGAG
>DATLRJ010000019.1:0-4029 GCA_035534715.1 Acidimicrobiales bacterium
GCCGAGCGACGCGTCGCGCTCATGGAGTCCTGCGACGCGGTCGTCGTCGTCGAGCGTGCCGAGACAGGGGCGACGAGCCGAGCGCTCATGGATGCGTTCGGAGCCGGGCGAGTCGCGATCGTCGCAGACTCCCCGCAATACCTCGAGCTCGACGACCTGTACTGCTGGCGCGCGGACGGGTCGAGCGCTACGGGTTCGTCCGCGCTCGCCGAGCTCATGTGCCGCGCCGCCGTGGACCCCGTCGCGGCGCGCGAGTCGGGACGGCGCGCACGCAACTTCGTCGCGTCATTCGCGACCTACCCCGCCGTCGCGGCGCGCCACGTCGAGATCGCCCGGGCGGTCCTCGCGGCGCGACACCGCGGCGCGAGCCGTGCGACGCTCGTGCGCCCGCCGCCCGCGCTCAACGCGATCGCGAGCTGGGAGGCGACGACCGGGCTCACGGAGGCGGCCCGGCGAGCGGTCGGCGCGCTCGTCGACTCGGGTGTGCGAGTCGCGATGGAAGACTACGACTACGGCGCGCCGAGGCTCGCCGCGCGCTGGCCCGCGAGCCTCCGCTCGCTCCCGAGGGGCCGTCCCCACCCCGTCGACCTGTACTTTTTGAACCTCAACGAGCTCCACGTCGTTCCCGACTCCTACCTGCGCCCGATCGGGCGCCGCCGGCACGTCATCGCGTCGTGGTACTGGGAGCTCGCAGGGATCCCCACCGCCCAGCACGACCAGATCTCGCGGGTCGACGAGATCTGGGTCGCATCGCAGTTCGTCGCGTCCGTGTTCCGGGGCTACACCTCGACGCCCGTCCACGTCGTCCCGTGTGTCGTCGAGCCGGTCGCCGAGGGCTCCCTGTCGCGGGCGGACTTCGGGCTCCCCGAGGACAGATGCCTGTACTTCTTCAACTTCGATGCCTCCTCCACCCTTGCGCGCAAGAACCCCGGAGCGGTCGTCGAGGCGTACCGGAGGGCGTTCTCCACGCGCGAGCGCGCGGAGGAGGTCGGGCTCGTCATGAAGACCCTCAATCTCTCGGCGCTCCCCGAGGCGCGGCTGATGCTCGAGAGCGCGGTAGCGAGCGTCGGAGGGACGGTCGTCGACGCGGACCTGCCCCCCGCCGAGGTCGCCGCTCTGACCGCGGCGTGCGACGTGTACGTCTCGCTCCACCGAGGCGAAGGCTTCGGGCTCGGCATCGCCGAGGCGATGGCACTCGGTCGACCGGCGATCGCGACGGCCTACTCGGGCAACCTCGATTTCATGGACGTCTCCAACAGCTGCCCGGTCGGCTACGCGATGACGGCGGTGGACGGCGGGCAACTGCGGTTCAATCCGGACGCCGAGCACGTCTACACCCCGGGCCAGCTCTGGGCGGAGCCCGACGTCGACGAGGCGGCACGGAGGATGCGCTTCCTCTTCGAGAACCCGCATGTCCGTGAGCGGCTCGGCGAGGCAGGTGCGGCGACCGTCCGCTCGATGTGCAGCAGCATGGCGGTCGGCGCCCGGATGCGCGAGCTTCTCGCCGGCCGCTGACCGCTGGCCACCCACGGGGCGCCTGCGCGTCGACTACGAACGCACGATGCGGCAGAACGTGACGTCCTGAGGAGCGGCGCCTATCGAGCCGTGGTCGATCTCGCACACGCTGACGCGGTACCCGTGCACGCCGATCGCGCCGAGGTACGCGGTCGATCCCGGGGGGATCCTCGTGCCGGGCCCGTACGAGCCGAAGAACGCGACGAACACACCGCCGCCGTCCGCCTCGGCGCGATGGATCGCTCGCCGCACGAGGGCGAGATACTCCGGGTCGGCGACGTTGTCGACCCGACCGATCGCGATGACGCGCGGCGGGAGCTTCGGGAAGACGTAGGCGATCGGCTGGACCCCGACCTGCATGACCGTGTCCACGCGACCGTTCGCTAGCAGCCGGGGGAGCGGCACGCGGAAGAACGTGCTGCCGAACGGCGCGCGGATCCAGTAGTTGGCCGGGTACGCGGTGGCCGCGCAGAGCGCGCACAGCCCGACGAACCCCGCTGCGAGCCGGCGCCTGGCCGCGACGGGGAGGCGGCGCCCCCCGGAGAACAGCGTCGACAGCCGCCGGCCGGCCGACAGCGCGACCACGGGAGCAAGCAGCTCGACCGGGATGAGGTAGCGGTAGATGCCGAGCTGCTTGGTCCAGATCGCGATCGAGACGCCGAAGACGACGAGCATGTAGCGATCGATGCGTGTGTCGTGTGCGCTGGACGGATCGACGGCTGGCGGCGTCGCGTGCCGGTGGGCGAGCCGGGCGAGCGCACGCGCCGGCCCCACGAGCACGACGGCCATGACGAGCACGTACGCGATCGGGATCGAGAGCTCGCGGATCGGGATCTCGGCGACTGCGAGCGGGTGGGCGATCCAGTAGAGCGGATAGAAGAGCGCGTCGAGGAGCGACGGGGGGAGGAAGCCCGGTCCCGTCATGACCGATCGTGGCAGATAGCGGGTCGGGAATATGGCAGAGGAGGCCGGGTCGAATATCAGCGGGTCTCCGTACGCGAGCCAGAGATGGGCGGTCCAGTAGCCAGCGGTCAGCGCGAGCCCCGCGACGGTGCCACCCGTGGCGGCGAGCGCCCGCCGAAGGTGCGTGCGCCACGGCCCGCCGATGCACGACGCGCCGGCGACGAGCGCGACGGTCGTCGCGAGCTCCGAGAGCTTCAGGCCCGCGCCGATCCCTCCGAGGCCCCCCGAGGCCGCCCACCAGGTGAGCTCCTGGCGGCGAAGCGCCTGCGCGCCCCGCCTCGCCGGCGCACGCGCCCGGTGAGGGGCCGTCCCCGCGGAGCGGCCCGTCCCAGGCCGGTCGGACAGCTCGATCGCCCGCACCGCGCAGAGCACCGCGCCGAGTAGGGGTATCGACACGATCGTGTCGCCCATCGAGTTGCCGATCTCCGACGCGAACCCTCCCGCGACCCCGGACGCGACGGCCGCGGCGATCGCGAGCAGGCGTGACCCCGAGATCCTTCGGGTGATGAGGTACACGAGCACGAGGTTGATCCCCTGGACCGCCCCCACGACGGCGGCCTCGACGCGAGGGGGGGCGTGGTTGATCAGGAAGTAGAATGGCAGGTCGACCAGCGGGTTCAGGTAGCTCTGCAGCGACGCGGGGATCACGTCGATAGCGAGCCGCCCGTGGAGGAGCGCGTAGGGGTCGTAGTAGTGGTAGTTGAGCAGGTCGAAGTTCGCGTCCTGGCCGATCGCGAGCGCAGCTAGAGCGCACCCGAACGGGAAGAGCAGGAGCGCCGCTGGCGCGCGCCGCGAGCGCTGCGCCGAGGCATCCGCTCGCGGCGGCCGCGAGCGGCTCACGTCGCCCGCGCGCCTTGTCGCGGGGCGACGAGCCGGTCGGGCGCGCGCGGGACGGGGTCGAGCCGGTGCTCGGTCACCGGTAGGCCAGGGCGGGCACGGGGGTGCAGGCTACAGTCTGGCGTCGGTCTCCTTCCCCTCGCGTCCGGTCGCCGCGCGCCTCGGAGAGCGGTGTCGCTGGCGTGGCGCACCGAGGGTCAGGGGCCCGCGCCCGGACGTTTCGCCGAGCAGCACCGCCGCGACCTCGAGGACGAGGCCATGACCCGACTACTACCGCCAGCGTTCCGGGGCAGTGCGCCGGAGGGCGCGCGGCGCCGGACCATCGGGCGGCTGTCGCTCCTGCTCTTCCCGCTCGGGTGCGCTCTCGCTGCGCTCGCGATCGGCCAGGACGCGAACTACGACCTGCTCAACTACCACTACTACATCGCCTACGCGTTCCTCCACGACCGCCTGCCGGTGGACGTGTACACCGCCCAGCTCCAGTCGTTGCTCAACCCCTTTCTCGACCTCCCCATCTACTTCCTCATCAACCACACGCCGCCTCGCGTCGAGGCCGCCGTCGTGGGGGCGATACAGGGGATCAACCTCGTGCTCGTCTACGCCATCGCCCGACGGATCGCCCCGTCGCGCGTCGTCGCCGTTGCGGCCGCGGTCGCCGCGGGCGTCGCGGGTGGGTTCGCGTCGGAGATCGGCAACTCGATGGGCGACACGCTC
>DATLRJ010000020.1:0-71409 GCA_035534715.1 Acidimicrobiales bacterium
GCCTCCTCAACGCTGAGCACGGCGGGCAGCGCATCGAGAGAAACGGGTTCGGCAGTCTTCTCTTCGTGTTCGCGGCCATGGACAGGCGGCCTCCTTCGAGGGAACGAGGGGAGGCGGCCGAATTCCACGGCCACGAATCACGGCCCGATGCTCTGAGAGGGCCGTTCGCGCGACAACAACGGGTTCAGCGCGAATGCTGCGCTAGGTGGCTCACCGGATGACGCACGGTTCGCCCGCAAGGAGCTCCCATGGGAACTTGCGAACCCCTGAGGTCACCATCAGCATACGGCCGCCAACCCAACATCAGGCGTCATGCCAGCAGCCACGACTTGGCGCGACTGGCGGCCGGCCTGTCGTCCAGCGGCACGTTGGGGCAGACAACACTTATGCCGCGCTTCCTCAAGGGCGCGTCAGAGGTGTCAACTCCAGTCAGCCGTGAAAAGTGCGACTGACGTCCTGGCCGACTGTCACACCGGTATGCTGTACTCGTATAAAACGAATAGACGTACGATTTGTGCGATTAGGAGGTGCGACCGCGATGCCAGCCTCAGAACTGCAACAGCAAACCTATTTGCCTGACGGTGACTCGCTCGACGAGCTGATCCGCTTTGTCGAGTCTGGCGGGCGTCTGGCGGGTCAGCCTCCGAGGTATTTCTTGGTGGAAGAGGGCGGTGAGCGCGTCGAGTTGCCCGCCGAGCTCTACCGCGTTGTACGCCAGACGGCCGAGGCACTCAGTCGTGGTCTTGCAGTGACAGTGGCGCCGCTTGCGACGACGCTCACAACCCAACAGGCCGCAGACGTTCTCGGGATCAGTCGACCAACGCTCATCCGGATCATCGAGAAGGGCGAACTTTCCTTCGAGCGCGTTGGGACGCACCGCAAGGTAATGCTGCGTGACGTGTTGCGGCTTCGCGAATCACGTCGAGAGGAGCAGTACCGGGCGCTCGAAGAGACCGCCCTACCACTCGACGACGAAGAGGACGTAGCCGCCATGCTCGAAGTGACGAAGACCGCACGAAGGCGCGTCGCTGAGGCACGCCAGGCTCGGCGTGTCTAGCCGTGTTCGCCGCGTTGCTCGACACCTGCACGCTCTGGCCGAGCCTGAGGCGCGACGTATTGCTCTCCTTCGCAGCTGAGGGCCTCTACCGACCGCTGTGGTCGACGACGGTGCTTGAGGAGCTGCAGGACGCTGAGACACAGAAGCTGATCCGCCGAGGAACCTTGCCGGACGCTGCCGAACTTCGTGCCGTGACGCTAATCGCGAACATGCGTCACGCCTTTGACGACAGCGAGGTGCCAGAAGCCTCTTACCAGGCGCTCGAAGGGACGTTCGGGTTGCCCGACCCGGACGACGAGCACGTAGTCGCGGCTGCGGTTGTTGGCGGAGCCGGTCTTATTGTCACGGAGAACCTCAAGGACTTCCCCGCGGCTTCGCTCCCCTACGGGATGGCGGTCTCGCATCCGAACGAGTTCCTCTTCGACTCCGTCCAGATCGATGCTTTGGGCGCGGCTCGGGCCGTCGGACGCGTCGCAGCT
The DNA here is from genome assembly GCA_035534715.1 of Acidimicrobiales bacterium. Classification (GTDB taxonomy): domain Bacteria; phylum Actinomycetota; class Acidimicrobiia; order Acidimicrobiales; family Bog-793; genus JAJZBW01. The sequence continues at coordinate 1,537 of DATLRJ010000020.1, forward strand.
CGAAGCGGCCGTTTCGGACCGCAGATGACATTCGACGACGTGCTCGACGCTCTCCAACGTCGCTACGGCGCCGACGACTGCGTACGGATGCTTCAAATTGGTCCCCGTCCCTAACCACTCGGCTCAGAGCTGAGATGTCGCCGACTACGTGGCGCGCGGCGAGGACCTGTTTCTCGTCGTCGCCGGCACGTTTTCGTCGAGCTTGATCTTCACCCTTGGGTCGGGTCGAGCGGGCTGATTTCGTCACGAGCGAGCGCCGCTGCGTAAGCGAGCGCGGCATGAACCACTCCTTGAGGCAAGGTTGGATACTCCTTGCGCAGAGCTTCCTCACTCATGCCATCCGCTAGGCAATCGAGCACGACAGTCACCGGAACGCGGGTGCCACGGATCACCGCCTGACCGTGGAGCACGGCCGGGTCCGACGTGATCAAGTCGAAAAGCTCCGAAGCCATGCCACCATGGTCGCGCCCGAGCGAGCGCATTGCTGCCGTCGGCTCGGGCCGAACGAAGACCATCTCGACGCCGGCCTGTGCCGCCTCGGGCGAACCGCCAAGCGGTCCGTACCGGTCGTCGAGTGCAGTCCCGGAAGGACGCGAAAAAGACGCGCGAGGACGCGAAAAGACGCGAATTCGGCGATACTGGGCGCGACGGTGCAACACCGCTTAACATAGAGAACGTGACTCTGACTAGGGAGAACGTCGGCTGAGCAGGACGAACGCCCGTTCGGAATTGACCCCGGAATACGGCTGAAAAGCGCGAGGTCACCGGATCGACGCCGGTCCCGACCACAGGGAACTCCCGGTTCCCGGCGTCGTGGTTGCTGACGCGGGCTCGTCGGCGCGGCCGTCGCGCCCCAGAGGACTGGCCGACCGCACGCGGGTCCACGGCATCCGAGGCGGCGAGCCGAGGGCGGGCTCCGCCGTGCGCACGCGCGCTGGCGTCGGGACGCGACGCGCACGCGCGCGACCCACGCGGGGCCGAGCGCGGGTCCGGCCGCGACCGCGCGAGGATCGCGCGGTGCCGCAGCCTCACGCCCGAAGAGCGCGACAGGCGGTCACGGCGCCGGCGTCGTGGTCCCGGCACTGCGCAGGTCGGCGGGCCCCGTGACGGACGGGCTCGAGGCGGTCCTCGCCGGGCTCGCCGTCCGCCGGCGGCCGGGGACCTGGTGCGTCGTCACCGGACCCGCGCCACCGACCGGCACGACCGTCGCCGCGAGCGTCGTCGAGGACGAGGGGACGACGTCGGTCATCCGGCTCGAGGACGCGCGGCGAGCCGGGATCCCGGTCGACTTCGTCGCCGCATGGCTCACCGTGGAGGTCGTCACCGGGCTCGAGCTCGTCGGGCTCACGGCCGCGATCGCCCACGCCCTCGCCGTCGAGGGCATCGCGTGCAACGTGCTCGCTGGCTACTACCACGACCACCTCCTCGTACCGGTCGACGACGCCGACCGCGCGCTCGACGTGCTCGCGGCGCTGCGCGCGGTGCATCCGGGCTGAGTCGCTCCGCAGCTGGGACCGTCCGCGACCGAGACCGTCCGCGGCGGTGCTCCGCCGACGCACGGGCCGCGCCGGGCCGAGCACGCTCCTGGCGGCCACGGGTACGGGCTGCAAGGCTCGGGGGCGACCGAGCGACGAGGGAGGTCCGCCATGTCGGTGCGGCGCGATGCCTACGACGACGCGCTCGCGCGCGCACACGAGCACGCGAAGGCGTGGCTCGACACGGTCGGCACGCGCCGCGTCGGTCCGAGGGAGCCTGCCGACGTCCTTCGCGAGGGTTTCGCCGTCGCGCTCCCCGAGGGGCCGACTGCGGCGCCGGACGTCGTGGACCTCCTCGCCGAGCTCGCCGAGCCCGGTCTCATGGCGATCGGGTCGGGGCGTTTCTTCGGCTGGGTCATGGGCGGCACCCTGCCCGCGGCGCTCGGGGCGGACTGGCTCGTGAGCGCCTGGGACCAGAACGCGGCGATGCGCTACGCGACTCCGGCATGCGTGGCGGCGGAGGAGGCGGCGGCCGCCTGGCTCCTCGACCTGCTCGGCCTCCCCGCGACGTCCGGCGTCGGCTTCGTCACGGGCTGCACGATGGCGAGCTTCGCCTGCCTCGCGGCCGCGCGGACCGCCGTGCTCGCCCGGGTCGGGTGCGACGTCGCGCGCGACGGCCTCGCCGGCGGCCCATCCGTGCGGGTCCTCGTCGGCGCGGAGCGACACGACTCGATCGACCTCGCACTCCGCTATCTCGGCCTCGGCGCGCCGAGCGCGGTCGAGGCGGACTCCCAGGGAAGGATCCGGGTCGACGCGCTCGAGGACGCGCTGTCGGGTGCCGACCGGCCGACCATCGTCTGTCTCCAGGCGGGGAACCTCCACTCGGGCGCGTTCGACCCGATGTCGGAGGCGATCGAGGTCGCGCACACCAGTGGCGCATGGGTCCACGTCGACGGGGCGTTCGGGCTGTGGGCCGCGGCAGCCCCGGCCCTTCGCGAGCTGACCGTCGGCCTCGCGGACGCGGACTCCTGGGCCACCGACGCCCACAAGACGCTGAACGTCCCCTACGACTGCGGCGTGGCGATCGTCGCCGACCCGGCGACGATGCGCGGTGCGCTCGGCATGCACACGAGCTACGTGATCGCGGACGATACCGGGGCGGGCGACCCGATCGACCGGGTGCCGGAGCTCTCACGGCGCGCTCGCGGCGTCCCCGTGTGGGCCGCGCTCCGGTCGCTCGGTCGCAGCGGGACGGCCGAGCTCGTCGACCGGCTCGTGCGCCACGCGCGCTCGCTCGCGGCGGAGCTCGAGCGCATCGAGGGCGTCACCGTGCTGAACGACGTCGTCTACACCCAGGTGTGCGTCGCTTTCGAGGACGACGAGACGACCCGAGCGGTGACCGAGCGCGTGATCGCGGACGGGACCGCGTGGATGTCGGGCTCCCGTTGGCAGGGGCGCCGGGTGCTCCGCATCTCCGTGAGCAACTGGTCGACCGACGAGCGCGACGTCCGTCGCTCGGTCGACGCGGTCGCCCGAGCGCTTGCCGAGGTGCGCAGCTGACCGTGCTGCGGGCCCGATAGCCTCCGGACGATGACGCACCCCGGCACGACGGGCGCGACCGCGCTCGTCGTCGTGGACGCCCAGCGCAACATGCTCGTCGGTGCCGGCGCCGCGCCCGAGGCGGCCGAGCTCCGCGGCGTGCTCGGCGAGCTTCTCGCCCGCGCCCGCGCCCGCGCCCGTGACGCGGGCGCCGCCGTCGTCCACGTGCAGAACGACGGCGCCGTGGGAGAGCCAGACGAGCCCGGGACCGACGGCTGGGAGCTCGCCTTCGCGCCCGCCGACGGCGAGCTGGTCGTGCGCAAGTCGGTCTCCGACACCTTCGCGGCGAACCCGCCCCTCGCGGCCGAGCTGTGGTCTGCCGGTGTGCGCCGTCTCGTGGTCGTCGGCCTCCAGAGCGAGTACTGCGTCCGCGCGACGAGCCTCGGCGCGCTCGGCGCGGGCTTCGCAGTCCTCCTCCCGAGCGAGGCGCACGCGACCTACGGCGACGGCGCCGTCGGGGCGAGGGCGATCTCGGACGCGGCCGAGCAGGAGCTCGCGGCCGCGGGCGTCTCGATCGTGCGCGCCGCGGAGGTCGCGTTCGGACCGGCCCCGCACGTGGCGGACCGCCGCGGCTAGACATCGACCGGGCCGGTGCGACGGGACGTCGCGGCCGTGTCGCGACGGGGGAGCGGGGGATGGCAGTGCGAGAGACGTTCGACGTCGTGGTCGCCGGCGCCGGCCACAACAGCCTGATCGCCGCCGCGTACCTCGCGCGGGCGGGCCTGCGCTGCCTCGTGCTCGACGCGCGCCCGGTCGTCGGCGGCGACACCGCGACCGAGGAGCTCACGCTCCCAGGCTTCCGCCACGACAGCTGTTCGACCGCGCACAACCTCATCCAGTCCTCGCCGACGCTCCGCGACGACGAGCTCGGGCTCTTCGAGCTCGGACTCGAGTACCTCTACCCGGACCCCGTCGCGCACGTGCCGTTCCCGGACGGCGCGTCGATCACGCAGTGGCGCGACGTCGACCGGACGTGCGACGAGCTCGCGCGCTTCTCGGTCCGCGACGCCGCCGCCTACCGGCGGCTGATCGACGAGTACGCCGCGATCGCCCCGGTCGTCGGCGCGTACCGCTACACGCCGATCGGGTGGGGCCCGTCGCTCACCGACGCCCTGCTCGCGCGAGACGGCGGGGCGCGTTGGGTGCGGCGCGCGGCCGGCAGCGCCTGGGAGGCCATCGCCGCGACGTTCGAGGAGGAGCACGTGCGCGCCTTCATGGCGTGGATGGCGTTCATGACGATCCAGCCGCTCGAGCAGCCGGGGACGGGCCTCAACGCGTACTCGCTCGTCTTCGGTCGCCAGCGGCACAGCTGGGTTGTGCCGCGCGGCGGCTCCGGGGCGCTCCCCGCCGCGCTCGCCCGCGTGATCGAGGCGGGCGGCGGGCAGCTCCGCACCGGCGAGCGGGTCACCGGGCTGTGCGTCGAGCACGGGCGGTGCGTCGGGGTGGAGACCGAGCGGGGTGACCGCTACGACGCGACGCGCGCCGTGCTCTCGACGATCCACGTGAAGCACCTCCTCGAGATGGCGCCCGTGGCCTCCTGGGACGACGGCTTCCGGTACGCGGTCGACTCGTGGCAGCCCGGGATCGCGATGTTCGTCACGCACTACGCGCTGCGCGGGCCGCTCGAGTACCCGGGCGACGCCGGTCCGGTGCGCCCACTCGCGTCCGGCACGCCCGTGTCCTCACTTCGCATGCGCGACCTCGAGGTCGACGTGCGGCGCGGCCGGGTCGCGCTCGACGACCCGCCGCTGCTCGTGCTCTGCCCGACCGCGCTCGACCCGAGCCGGGCGCCGGCGGGGGCGCACACGCTGAAGGTCGTCGGCTTCCATCCCTACGACGTCGAGGGCGGGGCCCGGCGGTGGGACGAGATCGCGGACGAGGTCTCCGACGCGCACCTCGCCCACCTCCGACGGTACGCGCCGGGCCTCACCGACGAGGCGATCCTCGCGAGGAGCGTCCACAGCCCGCTCGACCTCGAGCGGGCGAACGCGCACAACTGGCACGGGTCGTGCCACGGCGGCGACTCGGGCCCCGCGCAGTCCGGGGCGCTCCGGCCGGCGGCGGGCTGGGCGACGCACCGGATGCCGATCGACGGCCTCTACCAGACGGGCTCGACGACCCATCCCGGAGGCTCGGTGTCCGGCGCGCCGGGGCGGAACGCCGCGATGGTCATGCTCGCGGACTTCGGGCTCGACCTCGGCGAGGTCGTCGCGCGCTGACGCGCGCGGCCGGGCGCGGGACCGAGAAGCGCCCGTCGGGATCCGGACGCGCGAGGGCGCGACCGGAGGGCCGGCGCCCGGGGCGCTCGGACGTGGGAAGCCCGTCGAGCCACGCGAGCGCGTGCTCGTAGCCGATCTCGAGCAGCCGGCGGGTGTGGCGAAGGTCGGCCATCGGGGCGCGCACCCGCGGCGCGGGGATCACGTGGAGCTGCGCGGACAGGGCCGTGCGCGTCCCGTCGAGACCGTCGCGCGCGGACGCGACCTGGCCCGGCATCGTCGGGAGCACGAAGAGGCGGGTCGCACCGAGCGCGAGGGCCTGGCGCACCGGCACGTCCGCGGCGAGGCTCCCGTCGACGAGCACCGTTCCACCGTGCGCGACGGGCGGGAGGAGCCGGGGCACCGCGCTGCTCGCGAGCAGCGCGGTCACGACGTCGCCGGACTCGAGCACGACCGCCCGGCGCGAGCCGCGCTCGGTCGCGACGACCGCGAGCGGTATCGGCGCCTCCTCGAGACGCTCGAAGCCCACGAAGGACTCGAGCACCGATCGCAGGCCGGACGAGTCGAAGAGGTGACCGCCGCGCCGGACGAGCCCGCGCAACGCCGTCGGGGCGTCGAAGCGCAGGATGTCGCTCCGCCGGAGCGAGCGCCAGAATCGGGCGATCTCGGCGATGCCGTCGAGATCCGCGCGACTCGACAGGAAGGCGCCGTTGATCGCACCGACGGACGTCCCGACGATCAGCCCCGGGCGGATGTCGCGCTCGACGAGCGCGTAGGCCATGCCGACCTGCAGCGCGCCGAGGTTCCCCCCGCCGCCGAGGACGAACGCCGGGCGGTCCGCGTCGCCCGTCGGGCCGCCGGGCTCGAGCGCTCCCGCCGGCCCCGCGCGCTCAGACGTCCTCATCGACCCGGCTCCCGACCACGCCCGACAGATCACCTCATTGCGCGCGCAACATATCAGGGGCGCGAAGCCCTGTCGAGCGGCTCCGCGCGCGAAGCGCGGCCGCGCCGGCGAGCGCGACCCCGAGGACGGCCGCCGTGGCGAGCTGAGCGGCGCCGAACGCGGCACGCGCGCCGACATGGCCGAACAGCGCGCCTGCCGCGATCGGGGACGCCACCGCGGTCGCGGCCCACACGAGGTTCAACAGGCCGGTCGCGACGCCGACGCCGGCCCCGGCGTCCACGCGCCGCGACTCCGCCGCGGCGAGCGGGTAGGCCACGCTCCAGAGCACGGCTCGGCTCGCGGTCACCGCGCACAGCGTCGCGACGACCGCCGCGACCGCCGTGCTCGCGGTCGCGACCGTCAGTATCGCGACCAGCACGCCCATCGCGACGAACGCCGTGCGCGCGCGGACCACCCGGCGGCCCGCGGTCGAGACCGCCGCGCTCGCTGCGACGAACACGACACCCGAGAGCGCGAACACGAGACCGATCCCACCGGTGGAGATGCGCGCGCGGTGGAGCTCGAGCGGGACGAGCAGGCTCGAGACGCTCGCCGCGACGCCGGCGGCGACGACCGCCGCGACCGCCGCGACCGTCCCGGGCCGACCGAGCAGCGCGGCGACCTGCGCTCCCGTGCGGACGGCGGCGCGACGCACGGCTGGCCGCGAGCTGGGCGTCGCGGTCAGTGCCAACGTGACCGACGCGAGCGCGACTCCGGTGACGACAAAGGGCGTGGCGAGGCCCCACCTGGCCGCGAGCCAGCCGGCGAGCGCGGGTCCCGCGACGCCGCCGACTCCGGAGGCGGCGACGGCGCCGCCGAGCGCTCTCGGCCCCGCGGCCACCTCGTCGAGCCAGGCGAGCCCGGCGGTCCACACGATTCCGTAGCCGAAGCCGAAGCCGAGCCGGGACGCGAGCAGCGCGCCGTACGAGGGCGCGAGACCCTGGGTGCACGCCGCGACCGCCATCAGCCACCCGGCGAGGAGCGTGAGCCGCCGCGCGCCGAGGCGGTCCGTGAGGCGCCCTGCGGGGAGCGCGACGCAGAAGGTCGCGAGCGCGGTCATCGACAGCAGCAGGCCGGTGCCGGTGCCGGAGAGGTGGAACCGGCGCGCGTACGAAGGGAGCACGGGAGCGATGCCCACCTGCAGGCTCGAGCTCACGAGGACCACCGCGTAGACGAGCGCCGCGACGCGCCGGCCCGGTCCGCCGGCGGGCGCGACCGCTCGTGCGGGGTCGACGCCGTCCCATGTGCCCACCGCCACCACCTCGAGCCAACCGCTCCACGCAGTCGCGCCGACTACCGGCGCGCTGCGCTGCGCTGCGGACCGATCGTAACGTGAAGGATTTCGAGATATCGTCGACCTATGTCCCTAGAGCGATCGATTCTGTCGATCACAGGAGACGTCACACTCACGGAGCTCCACGCGCTCGTCGCGGTCGCCGACCTCGGGACGTTCCGCCGTGCGGCGCTCGAGCTCGGCTACACGCAGTCGGCGCTGTCGCACCAGGTCGCGAACCTCGAGCGCAAGCTCGGCCACGAGCTGTTCAGCCGGCCCGGAGGCCGGGGCGCTGTGAAGCTCACGGTCGCCGGGCACGCCGCGTACCGCCGCGCGCGGCGCGCGATCGGCGAGGCCGACGCGATCCGGGCGGAGATCGAGGCCGCGGAGCGGGGCAGCCGGACGCGGGTCCGCATCGGGGTCTCCCAGACGACCGCGTCGGAGATCATGCCCGCGGCGCTGCGCGAGTTCCGCGAGCTCCACGCGGGTGTCGAGGTCGTCCTCTCGGCGATCGACACGGACGAGCAGGTGATCGCGGAGCTGAGCCGCGGCGGGCTCGAGCTCGGGTTCGTCCACGACCTCACGCCCGACGACCGCGTCGAGATGACGGCGATCACCGAGGATCCCTGGGTCGTGCTCACGCGGCGCGACAGCGAGGTCGCCGCGCTCCCCCGGTTCAGCTTCGACGACCTCGACGGCCTCGAGGTCGTCGCGTGGACGCGACGCTGGCGCGGCCAGATCGCGCTCGAGGAGGCATGGGCGAGGCGCGGGATCGCCCCGCGCATCGTCTACCGGACGGACGACAACCTCGCGCTCCAGCGGCTCGTCGCCGCGGGGCTCGGCCACGCGTGCGTCGGGTGGCTGAGCGCTCGGCGCGCGATCGACCCGGCGCTCACGTGGCTCGTGCCCACCGAGCACGTGGCCCCCCGCCCCGTCGTGCTCTGCCACGCGCGCCGCCGGGAGCTCACCGCGACGCTCGCCGCCCTCGTCGCGGCGATCCGCGACCAGGCGCCCCGGCCCGAGCGGTGAGCGCGTTCGGCCGCACGGACGCGACCTACGGGCGACGCGACCCGAGCCCTGCCGGGCTCCCGTCCGGTTGCGTCCGCGCCGCGGCCCGCCTCACGCCCTTCCCGGGTCGTACGCGCGTCCGTCGGCGTCGATCCAGCGCGCGCCGACCGGCGGCGTCCAGCGCTCCATGGCGTCGAGGAGGGGACCGGGGTGCGCGTCCGTGAGGACGATCCCGCGGTGCTCGTCGCGCAGGAACCGCTCGTCGACCGCGTGGTCGAGGAAGCCGAGGAGCCGGTCGTAGTAGCCGAGGACGTTGAGCAGGCCCGTCGGCTTCGCGTGAAGGCCCAGCTTCGACCAGGTCGTGACCTCGGCGAACTCCTCGAGGGTCCCGATCCCGCCCGGCGGCGCGACGAAGCCGTCGGACAGCTCGGCCATGAGCGCCTTGCGCTCATGCATCGAGGCGACGACGTGCAGCTCGCTCAGGCCCGGGTGCGCGAGCTCCGCGTCGAGCAGCTGTCGCGGGATCACCCCCACGACCTCCCCGCCGGCGGCGAGCGCCGCGTCCGCGAGCAAGCCCATCATCCCGACGCGTGCGCCTCCGTAGACGACGCGCACCTCGCGCGCGACGAGCGCGAGCGCGAGCGCGACCGCTCCGTCCGCGTACTCGGGGCGCCGGCCCGGGTTGGACCCGCAGAAGACCGCGACCGATCGCACGGCGCAGATCATCGCTCGCCCGGGCTCGTGCGCGTGCGCACGCCCGGCGAGCCGCGCGTCACGAGGCCGGCGCGCTCGCCTGCGCGACGACGGGTCCGACCGGTGCGACGGCGGGCTCGGGGTGCACGACCGAGCGTCCCCACTCGACTGCGCGCCCGCCGCGCCGCATCACCCTCGTGAAGCCGACGATCGACCAGACGATCGCCGCGGTCGTGAGCCCCCAGCTCACCGCCGTCCGCTCGAGGACGAAGGCGCCGACCGAGCTCGTGAGGAGCAGCCAGAGCACCACGCCGGCGTTCGCGAGGAGCGCGAAAGCCCAGACCAGCGATATCCGGACGAAGAAGCGGTGCACGATCGGCTGGTCGAGCACCGTCGCGTCGATCGGGCAGAAGTCGTGCGCGAAGCGCTGGGTGAACGGGCGACGCAGCGCCGCGGAGACGACGAGGAGCGCCGAGGCGCCGACGGTCGTGGCGAGCGGCTGGATGAAGTAGACGAACGCGCTCCCCGTCGCGAACGCGACGGCCGTGCGGGCGGTGAGGAGCACGGTGCCGAGGAGCAGGAGGCTCGAGACGCGCTCGCGGCGGCGGACTCGCCGCGCGAGCGCGAGGTACGACCAGCAGAGGGCCGCGATCAGCGCCACGCGAAAGCCGGCAAGCACGAGCGCGCCGTAGAAGAGGGCCATCGGCGCGACGACGCCCTCGGCGACGATCGGGATCGCGTGCCGCACGGCCTCGCGCGGCCGAGGCATGTGCACGGTCGTGTCGTCGCAGTGGATCGAGAACGCGGCTGGAGGGGCGCCATGCGACCTGCAGTCGGCGCTCGGCATGGCCGGTCGTCCCTCTGTCCGTGATCGGACGCCCACCCGGGCTGCGGCGGTAACAGAGCGGCGGAGGTCCGTCTCCGCGCTGATAACAGTCTACGGGGCCGGCGGCCCGATCGGCGCGCGCGGCCTCCGTGGGCGCCGCTCAGCGCGGCAGCACGACGCCGGTGAGCCCCGCGCAGGCCGCGAGCAGGCCCTCTTGGACGTCCGACTCGTAGGCGGCGTCGTTCGCGCGGCGCTCGCGGCGGCCCTTGAAATAGCGGCCGGTGACGCCCGCCGCGGCCTCGTCGCTCGTCGCGAGCCACACCTGGGTGTCGGCCCCTTCCGCGAGTCCCCCGGGCGCAGCGGGCCCGCCCATGCGCGTCCGTATCCATCCGGGATCGACCGCGTTCGAGCGCACGCGGGGCCACAGTCGCGCAATCGCGAACGCGAGCACCACGTCGCAGAGCTTCGAGTCGCTGTAGGCCTGGAGGCCGTCGAAGCGGCCGCGCTCGTGCTGCAGGTCGGCGAAGTCGACCCGCCCCTCCGCCTCGAGCCCCGAGGTCAGGTAGACGAGGCGCGACGGGCGCGTCATGAGGGCGGTGAGCAGGTACGGCGCGACGACGTTCACCTGGAAGATCAAGTCGAGGCCGTCGGCGGTCCTCGTGCGCTCCTCCCCACGTCCGCCCACGCCCGCGTTGTGGACGACCGCGTCGAACGGCCCGCTCGCGTCGGCCGCCGCGGCGAGCTCGCGAGTCTCGGCCATCGACGCGAGGTCCCCGATGACCACGGCCGCGGCCTTTGGCACCGCCCCGACCGCGTGGGCGGCCCGCTCCTCGCTCCGCGCGTGGAGCACGACGCGGTGGCCGAGCGCAGCGAGGTCCGATGCGGTCCGCCGGCCGATGCCGTCGGTCGATCCCGTCACGAGCACCGTCGCCATCGATCCCCCCAACCTGCGCACGAACGGTGCACACCGTACCGGGCGGGAGGCCGCGGGGCCGCCGAAGGCGCGCGGATGCACGCGTCGCACGGGGCGCGCCTGCGATGATTGTCGTCCGTGTCCGCGATCCCGGCCGAGCTGGCCGACGCTGCGCGCCTCGAGCGCACCCGACGGATCGCCTCGGTGCTCGTCTTCGTCGCCGGCGCGGCGAACCTCGCATCGGCCGCGACACCGCCCATGCGCGCGGGGCTGCACCTCGTGCTCGAGCTCGAGCCGCTCGTCGTGTCGCAGACCGCCGCCGCGCTCGTCGCGCTCGCCGCGCTGGTCCTGCTCTCGCTCGCGCGCGGCGTGCGCAGGGGTCAGCGCCAGGCATGGCTCGTGTCGAGCGCGCTGCTCGGCGGGTCGGCGCTCCTCCATCTCGTGAAGGGCGTGGAGCTCGCGGACTCGTCGCTCTGTCTCGGCGTGCTCCTCTGGCTCGCCGCGCACCGTCGCTCGTTCACGACCGCGGTCGACCGGCCGTCGCGGGCCCTCGCGCTGCGCGGGCTGCTCGCAGGCGTCGCGCTCACGACCGCGCTCGCGACAGCCGCGGTCGAGGTCTCGCTGCTGTTCGACCCCGACAACAACCCGATCCCGCCCCAGCGGGCATTCGCGGCCGTCGCCGAGCGGCTCGCGGGGTTCCGCACGATCCCCCTGCCCGCACGTCTCGACGACTTCCTCTCGCCCAGCCTGCTCGCGGCCGGCCTCGGCCTCGCGTGCGTCGCGCTCGTCCTCGTCTCGCGTCCGGTCGTCGACCGCCGGCGCCGGGCCGGGAACGGTTCGAGGACCCGGGCACGCGACCTCGTCCGCCGCCACGGCGCCGGGACCCTCGACTACTTCGCGCTCCGCGACGACAAGCAGCACTTCTTCGACGGCGAGACACTCGTGACCTACGCGGTCTACGGCGGCGTGTGCCTCGTCTCCCCGGACCCGATCGGACCCGGGGCCGAGCGCGCCCGGGCCTGGGACCGGTTCTGCCGATTCGCGGACTCGCGCGGCTGGAGCGTCGCCGTGCTCGGCGCGGGAGACGAGTGGCTCGAGACCTACCGGACCGCCGGCATGCGCGACTTCTACGTCGGCGACGAGGCGATCGTCGACCTGTCGACCTTCGAGCTCGACGGCGGCAGGAGCAAGGGGCTCCGCCAGGCGGTGAACCGAATCGCGCGCAACGGCTACACGGTCACGTTCCACGACCCCGGCCGGTGCGACCCGGAGGTGTCGGCGGCGCTGCGCGAGGTCATGACGAAGAGCCGCCGCGGTGGGCGGGAGCGCGGCTTCTCGATGACGCTCGGCCGCCTGTTCGACCCCGAGGACGTGGACCTGCTGATCGCGGTCGCGCACGCTCCCGACGGGCGGCCGGTCGCGTTCTGCCAGTACGTGCCCGCTCCGGGGATCGACGGCTACTCGCTCGACCTCATGCGCCGGGACGACGGTGAGCACCCGAACGGGCTGCTCGACTTCGTCATCGTCTCGACGATCGCCCACCTGCGCGCCAAGGGCATGCGCGCCCTCGGGCTGAACTTCGCGACGATGCGGGCGGTCCTCGCCGGCGAAGGCGAGGACTGCGTGCGGCTCCGCCTCACTCGGTGGGCCGTCCGCCGGATGTCCGGCTCGATGCAGATCGAGTCGCTCTGGCGGTTCAACGCGAAGTACCACCCGCGCTGGCTCGGCCGCCACGTCGTCTATCGGGCCCCCGAGCACCTGCCCGCGGTCGCCGTCGCGATCGCGAGGGCGGAGTCGTTCTGGGAGCTCCCGGTCGTCGGGCGCTTCCTCGCAGGTGAGCGCTCCCGCGAACGGCCGGCGCGGGGTCTCGAGCGGGACGTGCGGACGGGACGTCGGGACGTGCGACCGGGACGTCGCGCCGCGCACCGCCGCCTCGGCTCCGGTGTGCGGCACGCCGCGGCGGACGGCGCAGCGCGAGCCGGATCCGCTCCCCGGCTACCGTGACCCGGATGGCTGGCCGGGGCGCGCACCGCAGGACCGTCGCGCGCAAGGCGCGGCTCCGCCGGATCGCCGTCGCGGTCGCCGGGCTCGCAGTCGTCGTCGGCGGGAGCGTCGCGTTCGCCGTGACCCGGAGCCCGAAGCCCGCCGCACACCCGGCCACGACGACGACGTCGTCGACCTCGACGTCGACGACCGCCGCGCCGTCCGCCCGGTGCCCGCTCACGGACCTCCCCGCCCCCCACGGCGTGCCGAACCGCCCGGCGCTGGCGGTGAAGATCGGCAACGAGCCCGAGGGCGCGCGACCCCAGAGCGGTCTCAACGAGGCAGACGTCGTCTACGACACCCCGGCCGAGGGATTCGTCATGCGGTACATCGCGGTGTTCCAGTGCGAGAACGCTTCGATGATCGGCCCGACACGGTCACTTCGCTGGGTCGACTGGCACATCATGGCCGAGTACGGGCACCCGATCCTCGCGTTCGCGGGCGGGATCAACCCCGACGTCGACACCGTCATGGCGCTCGGCTGGCTGCACCCGGCGAACCTGCTCGAGGGCGCGCAGGCCGCGGCGGTCCGCACCTCGAACCGGCTGCCGCCGGACAACCTCTACACGAGCACGTCCGCGCTGTACTCGATGTTCCGCACGGCGACGGGGGCGCCACGCCCGGTCTTCACGTTCTCGAGCGCGCGACCACGCGACGCCACGCCCGCGAAGTCGATCGAGATCGACTTCTCCTACGGCACCGACGTCCTGTGGAAGTGGGACGCGACGTCCCGCTCGTGGCTGCACACGTACGCGGGCACGCCGGACGTCGACGCGCTCACCGGGCGGCCGGTCACCGCGGCGAACGTCGTCGTCGAGGTCGTCCACTACACCTACGGGCCCTACGTCGAGAGCCCCGGCAGCACCGGCGACGTCGAGAGCGAGACCGTCGGGAGCGGCACGGGGTACGTGCTGCGCGACGGCGTGGCGGTGAAGGTCACGTGGCACCGGCCGGCACCGTCGGACCCGACGACCTACACCGACTCAGCCGGGCACCTTGTCGCGCTCACCCCGGGGCGCACGTGGGTCGAGATCGTCCCGTTCGGCACGAAGATCGCGCTCACGCCCTGATCGCGCGCGCGCCGGGCCGCCACCGGCGACCGTCCACGGTCGCGGCGCCCGCCATCGAGCGCCCCCCCCCCGCAGCGGGCTGCGGCCTCAGGCGGCCCGGCCGGCTCCCGGCGCCTGCCCGGGCGCGTCGTGCGCTGCCGATAGCTCCGCGGCGATCGCGTCGAGCACGCTCCACGCGCCGTCGAAGTAGCGCTCGGCGCTCACGAGGAGCCGCGGCGCGTGCCGCGCGGGACGCAGCCCGACCTCGCCGAAGTGCGAGCTGTACGGGTTGAGGTCGACCTCGACGCGGAGCTTGCCGGGAAGGATGCCGGGGAAGCTGAGCACGCCGGAGAAGCTCCGGTACTGCGCGTCGTCGACGAAGATCGGTTCGAGGATCGTGAGCGTCACCCCGCCGGCGCCGGTGACCGTCGTGGGGAGCTGCGCGCTGGGCAGGTCGGACGCCGCGACGTCGACCCTGCGGGACACGTACCAGCTGATGCCGCGCTCGGTTCCGTACTCGTCCTCGGTGATCGCCACGGCCGCCTCCTACCTGCCGCCCGATGGCTCGCCCACCGGGGTCTTCTCATACCTAGTATCGGCACGCAGGGAACATCTGTCCAACAGTTCTTATCTATATGTGACATCGTTATATCAGATATCGTCTCCCCGGACATGGTGCACCACCGAGCGTGTCCACACGGCCGCTCGACGCCCCGACCGCGCGCACGGTCCCGGACCGGGAGGCGCGCTGCGCCGGCGTCGACGGGCGGGTTCGGGAGCCCGCACACGCGCGACCCGGGGCTCGCGGCGATCCGCCGCAGCGGAAGCGTCAGCGGTGCGCGGCAGCGAGGGCGGCGGAGCCCGGCACCCGGGTCGGGTACTCCCCCGTGAGGCACGCCGAGCAGAAGCCCTCGCCGCCGGCGCCGATGGCCGCGACGAGCCCTTCGAGGGACAGGTACGCGACGGAGTCGGCTCCGAGATGGGCGGTGATCTCGTCCACCGTCATGTTCGCCGCGATGAGCTCGCTGCGGTCGGGAGTTGCGATCCCGTAGAAGCAGGGCCAGCGAAACGGCGGCGACGAGATCCTGAGGTGGACCTCGCGCGCGCCCGCCTCGCGCAGCATCCGCACCATCTGGCGGGTCGTCGTGCCGCGCACGATCGAGTCGTCGACGACGACGAGGCGCCTCCCGGACACGCTCTCGCGCAGCGGGTTGAGCTTGCGGCGCACGCCGTCGACGCGCGCCTGGTGGGTGGGCGCGATGAACGTGCGGCCGATGTAGCGGTTCTTCACGAGCCCCTGACCGAACGGGAGACCGCTTCGCGCCGCGAAGCCCTCTGCGGCGGGGACGCCGGAGTCCGGGACGCCGATGACGAGATCCGCGTCGACTGGCGCCTCGAGCGCGAGCTGCTCGCCCATCCGGTGCCGGGCCGCGTGGACCTCGTGACCCAACAGTCGCGAGTCGGGCCGGGCGAAATAGACGAACTCGAAGATGCACAGCTTCGGGTCGACGCGCTCGGCGGGGAACGGGCGGAACGAACGAGGCCCGCCCGCGTCGATCACGACCATCTCCCCGGGCTCGATCTCCCGGACGAGGTGGGCCCCGACGATGTCGAGCGCCGGCGTCTCGGACGCGATCACCCAGCCGCCCTCGGGCGCCTCGGGTGCCGGGTCGAGCCGTCCGAGGCACAGCGGCCGGAAACCGTTCGGGTCCCGCACCCCCACGAGATGGGTCGCGTCGAGCAGGCCGAAGGCGAACGCGCCTTCGAGGTCCGGGAGGACGTCGAGCAGCGCCTGCTCGAGGTCGGGATCGGCACCGTCTCCGACGTGGTCGACGGTCGGGAACGCCCGCGAGACGAGCTCGCCGACGAGCTCGCTGTCCGAGGTGACGATCCCGGGCAGCATGCCGGCGGACTCCGCGAGCGCCTCGACGTTCGTCAGGTTGCCGTTGTGGCCGAGCGCGAATCCCGCGTTGCCGACGGACCGGTAGACGGGCTGCGCGTTCTGCCAGGTGCTCGGGCCCGTCGTCGAGTACCGCACGTGACCGAGCGCGACGTGACCCTGGAGCGACGCGAGCGTCCGCGCGTCGAACACGGACGTGACGAGGCCCATGTCCTTCACGACCGTCACGGTCTCGCCGTCGCTCACCGCCATGCCCGCGGACTCCTGTCCACGGTGCTGGAGCGCGAACAGGCCGTCGAAGACGAGGTGGGGCACGTCGAAACCGGGCGCGTAGACGCCGAACACGCCGCAGGCTTCCTTCACCTGTCCCATTCTGCCATCGCCGGCCCGGTCGTCGTGCGTTCCCGCCGGGCATGCCCGGTACCCTGGGGCGTGTGATCGACCTCCACAGCCACTCGACCTTCTCGGACGGCTCGGAGAGTCCCGAGCGCGTCGTCGAGCTCGCGGCGGCGGCCGGATGCACGGCCGTGGCGCTCACGGACCATGACGGCACGGGCGGGATCGAGCGGGCGACCGCGCGGGCTCGACAGCTCGGGATACCTCTCATATCGGGATGCGAGGTGTCGTGCGCGTACTCACCCGGGACGATGCACGTGCTCTGCTACCACGTCCCCGCGTCGGGGGGTCCGCTCCAGGAGGAGCTCGTCAAGTTGCGCAACGACCGCGAGCGGCGCAACGAGACAATGGCACGCAAGCTCGCGGACCTCGGCCTGCCCGTCACCTACGAGGAAGTGGTTGCCGAGGCCGGAGGCGTCGGGGTCGGCCGCCCGCACTTCGCGGCCGTGCTCGTGCGCAAGGGCGTCGTCTCGTCCGTGCAGGAGGCCTTCGACTCGTACCTCGCGAAGGGCACGCCGGGCTACGTGAGCAAGGCGCGAATCGAGGTCGAGACCGTCGTCGACCTCGCGCGCCGGTCGGGCGGCGTGGCGGTGCTCGCGCACCCGCTCTCCCTCGGGCTCGAGCGTCAGAGCCTGGCCGCCGAGCTCCGACGCCTCGCGGAGCGCGGCCTCGCCGGCGTCGAGTGCTACTACGGCCGCTACGACCCGGAGACGCGGGCCGAGCTCGCCGCGCTCGCGACCCGCCTCGGACTCGTCGCGACGGGCGGCTCCGACTTCCACGGAACCTACAAGCCGGACCTCTCCATGGGCACGGGGACCGGCGACCTCGCAGTCCCCGACGCGGTCGTCGAGGAGCTCGCGGCACGCCGGCCTCCGGCCGAGCCGGGTTGACGCGGGTGCGCGGCGGCGCGCCGTAGTTGAGAGAGCCGCTCCCCGAAGAGGGCCGCTTGTAGGATCGGAGCGGCGGTGCCGGCCGGCCTCGGGAAGGCGTGCGGATGGGCGACGAGTTGAGAGACGGCGACTCTCAGGACGACCTGCTCCGCCGGCTCGTCGACCCTCGCTTCCTCGACGGGTACTCGATGCTCGAGACCGCACGGCGCGCGGGCGTCGAGCGAGCCGCGTCCGCTGCCGTCGCCGGGTCGAGGAAGGAGCGCGCGAACCGGCGGAGGAGCGTGTCGCGCACGCGCAAGGCTGCGCCGGAGGCGGAGCCCGAGACTGTCGCTGCGCCGGAGGCGGAGCCCGAGACTGTCGCCGCGCCGGGGGCGGAGCCCGAGACTGTCGCCGCGCCGGGGGCGGAGCCCGAGACTGTCGCTGCGCCGGGGGCGGAGCCCGAGGCTGTCGCTGCGCCGGGGGCGGAGCCCGAGGCTGTCGCTGCGCCGGGGGCGGAGCCCGAGGCTGTCGCTGCGCCGGAGGCGGTTCGACGACGCACACCGCGGGCCGCGCCGACGCGCGACAAACGTCTCCCGTTGCGGCGCGACCGCCGGGACGAGATCGTGGACCAGCTCCAGGCCGGCCCGGCGTCCGCGCAGGATCTCGCGGATCGCTTCGGAATCAGTCGCGAGGGCGTGCTCCGCTGGCTGCGGATGCTTGAGGCGGACGGCGTGATCGCGTCGACCGCGTCGTCGCGCACGAGCCGGAACAACCGCTGGGTCCTCGCCGCGCCGGAACCGGACGCCGGCGGTGGTGGTGACTGACGCGCTCCCGGCTGCGCCTGCAGCGGTCACCGTCGCAATCCCCGTGCTCGACGGGGAGCAGCAGATCGACGGGTGCCTCGCGGCGGTCGAAGCGCAGACCTACGCCGGGCCGATCGAGATCCTCGTCGTGGACGGAGGCTCGCGCGACCGGACCCGCGAGCTCGCGACTCGCCACGCCGGCGTGAGAGTCGTCGAGAACCACCGCCGGAGTCGGCCCGCCGCGATGAACGTCGCACTGCGCGAAGCGCATGGCGAGATCGTCGTGCGCGTCGACGTCCGGACGTCGCTCGCGCCGGACTACGTCGAGCGAAGCGTGCGCGCGCTCGACCGCTCGGGCGCGACGATCGTGGGCGGTCCGATGCGCCTCGCCGCGTCGAGCGCGCGCGAGCGCGGCGTGCGGGCCGCGATGACCTCGCGCCTCGGCGGTGGCCCCGCCGCATTCCGGCGCGACGCGGGCAGGGCGCGATTCGTCGACACCGTCTACCTGGGCGCGTTCCGCCGCGACGAGATCGTCTCGCTCGGCGGCTACGACGAGAACTTCGGCGGCAACGAGGACGCCGAGCTCGCGCACCGTGCGCAGTCGGCCGGCGGCGTCTACCTCGACCCCGCGATCCGCTCGACGTATGCGGTGCGGGGAGGACCGCGTGAGCTCGCCGCGCAGTACTTCCGCTATGGGCGGGCGCGCGCGGGCACGGTCGCGAAGCACCCGTCCTCGCTCTCGCCCCGGCAGCTCGCGGTGCCGGCGCTCCTGCTCGGGATCGCGAGTCCCTGGCGCCGCCCGGTGCTCGTGACGTACGCCGCCGCAGTCATCTCGCGCACCGCGCTCGAGGTGGCACGCGACCCGTCGGCCGCGCCGTGGCTCGCGGTCGCGCTTCCGACGATGCACGTCGCGTGGGGTGCGGGCTTCGTCCGGGGACTTGCACGAGCGTGCTCGCGCGCGCTCCGCCGCTGACGTCGGTCCTCAGCTGCTCCCCGCCACGAGGCTCGCGACGTAGCGCGCGAACTCGTCGTGGTCCTCGTGAACGCGCCGCCGCGCCTCGGCCGCGATCGGCTCGCGCACCGCGGGAGCGGCGATGGACGCGAGCAACTCACGCCACGCCGCGACCGGAGCGGCGGGGTCGAGGAGGAAACCGCTCACGCCGTCGCTGACCTGCTCGGCGAGTCCGCCGACGCGCGACGCCAGCACCACGGACCCGAGGGCCTGTGCGAGCACGACGGCGCCGCTCTGCGAGGCGCGACTGTACGGGAGCACGGTCGCCTGCGACGCAGCGACCGTCGCCGCGAGCTCTGCGCCACCCACGAACCGGTCGACGAGCGCAGCGCCGGAACCGGCGGCGGCGCGGCTCGCCCCGCGCCCGACCACGGCGAAGCGCCACGGAGGAAGGGGAGTCGCGGTGACGGCGGCGAAGATGCTCGTCCCCTTGTACTCGCGGTGCAGATGGCCGAAGTGAAGCGCTAGCGGTCCGCCACCCGAGGGGACGAGCGGCGAGGCTCCGCCCGCACCGGCGAGCAGGCCGACAGCAAGTGGGAGCGGCACACGCACGATGTCGGTGCGCCCCGACAGCGCCGCAACGCGCCCGCCGACGTAGTCGGAGTGGACGACGACGACGTCGACCTCCCGGAGCAAGTTCGCGAGCGCGCGGGGGCCGCCCGCTCGAGCGCGGCGCGCCTCGGACTCGTGGGCGACGAGCACGACCGGCACGCCGGAACGGTGCGCAGCGCGCACGACGGCGCGCTCCACATCGGGCACCGCGAAGTTCTGCACGACGACGAGCTCGGGCGCGAGCCGGCTGATCGAGCGCGCGACGCGCGCGACGAGTTCGAGATGGGCCACGGCGGCGCCGGCCCTGCCCGTGCGCACCGCGATCGCGGGGGACACCTCCGCTGCGAGCTCTCGCGAGTCACGTGTCGCAAGGGCGACATCCGCGCCGGACGCGCGCAGCGAGTCGACCCATGCTCGCGAGCAGTGGGCGATCCCGCCACGACCGAGCCAGTCGACCAGCAGGACGCGCCGACCGCTCATCGGACCTCGCGCCACGCCCGCAGCGCTGCCGAGAGCCCCGCACGGCGCGCGTTCAGCAGCTCGTGACCGCGGACGCGCGCGTGGCCTCGACCAAACGCTCGATGAAGCGCTGCGACCGCGACAAGCCGCGCGTGCCAGGCGACGACGATGGGCCAGCCGAGCGCCGCCGTGCGTGAACCGTAGAGGGCGCGCAGGCAGCGGACTGCGTTTCGCGCGAGCAACGCCTGCTTCGCGCCGGAGATCACCGCGCGCCCACCGAGGTGCGTGACCACGATCTCCGGTCGGTACTCGACGGGCACCTCGCGGCGCGCGAGTCGCACGAACCACTCGGATTCCTCGAAGTACATCCCGTAGCGCTCGGGGAGCGGCTCCTCGCGCAGCAGCCACGCGGGAACGGCGACCATCACGGCCGACGCTGCCTCGATCCGTTCGGGCGCAGAAGGCGTGCGCCACTTCTCGACCCTGACGCGGCCAGCGAGAACACGCGGCGGAGCATCGGGCAGAAGCAGCCACTCGACGACGAGCGAGCGCAGGTTCAGCGTCGCCTGGACGGTGCGCACCGGGCGCCCGCCGCGGTCGTTCACCCGTGGGACCGCGACGCCACCCGACTCCGCGCTACGCCGCGCGAGCGCCACGACCGCGTCCGCGGAGCACGAGAGGTCGTCGTTCGCGAACACGACGACGTCGCTCCCTGCGACCGCCGCGCCGGCGTTCACCGCAGACGCGTACCCTGGGTTCCCCTCGATCGTGACCAGTCGTGCGCCTGCGCGGCGCGCGACGTCCGCGACGGCTTCGTCGGCCTCGACGTCGACGACCACGAGCGAGACGCGCGGATCGGCAGTCGAGGCGAGCAACCGGGCGAGCTCCAGCGGCCGGTGGAACGCGACGACGACGAGCGTCGCTTGCGGCCTCACCTCGCCGCGCGGCGATACGGGGCCCGTCACTTCGAGCCGTGGTGGGCCGTGGGCACGAGATGTCGCGCGACCGAGACGAGCAACGCGTACGCGCCGACGAGCGCTCCCGCCTCGAGCACCGCGACAGGTCCGTGACTCACGCGCAACCCGAGAAACTCATCGCCGACCCCGTACACGGCCGCAAGCCCGGCAGCGACCAGCAGCGCGGTCGCGGACCGCGCGAAGGAGGGCACGTACCCAGCCGCGACGCGGAACTCGCGGAAGCGAATCGCCAGCAGAGCGAGCTCGCTCACGACGAGCACGACAGCCGCACCGGTGATTCCCGCGATGGGCACTGCGATGAGATTGCCGGCGAGGTTCAGCAACAGCGCGGCGTACACGCCGCGAGGCACCCGCCGTTCGGCACCGACGAGTACGAGGCCGTGCCCGTACACGGCCGTGGGGAAGCCGAGCGCCGCCGCGCTTACGAGGAGCACGAGCGGCACCGTCGCACCCGAGTAGCCCGCGCCCGCAACCGCGCTCACGACGACATGAGCGAAGAGCGCTGCACCGACTGGGAGGACCGCCGCGACCGTCACGAGCGTGTCGAACGAGCGCTGGAGGAGAACCCTCCTCTCCGCGTCGTCCTTGCGCATGAAGTGCGGCGTGACCGCGGATAGGAGCATCGCCGGGACGGCTGCCGCGAAGCCGGCGATCTGGCTGGCGACCCCGAAGGCAGCCAGCGCACCCGACGACGCGAGCAGCGCGACGACGACGGTGTCGACCTGGCCGTAGAGGGCATTGGCTCCGTAGGTGAGCCCGATCGGCGCGGCGCGGCGGACGAGCCCGCCCACTTGGCGAGCTGAGCCTCGTAGCCGCGGGACGACGTACATCCGGGCGAGCGCCACGGACGCAGCTGCGGTCACGCCCATCGCGACGGCGATGAACATGACGTACCGCGTCGCCCCGCCGTGAGTGAAACGGACCAAGAGCACCGCGCCGAGAACGAGCACGCTGCTCCCGATGTCGAGCACCGCCCGCACGTCGTTGCGCGCCCTCGCGACGAACACCGAGCTGCTCATCAGCCAGAGCGCGGTGAACGGGACGGTGGGGAGCAGGACGTACGCGAGCACCCGTACCTCTGGGTGGCTCGAGTAGACGACGAGGACGACGAGTGCCGCGACCGCGGTGGCCGCACCGGCCGTGACCGGGGTCGCCGCGAGCGCGGCACCGTAGAGCGAGCGCGCGTCTGCCCCGCGCGACGCGAGGTCGCGGCTCGCGATCTGTTGGACCCCGAAGTCGCTCACGGAGGCGAAGACGCCGATGAGCGCGGTGGCAGCGACAATCGGACCCCAGCGATCCGGTGTGAAGTAGTGGGTGCCGACGTGCAGTGCGACGAGCGCTACGAGCCCGCCGGCCGCGCGCCCACCCAGCCGGACGAGCGCGTTGTAGGAGATCCGACCGCGGAACCCGGGGCTCGAGACCGACCGCTCCGGCGACCCTTCGGGCCGAGCCGCCGCCGGTCGTGCGGCCGCCCGCAGGCCTGCCCGCGGGCGGGCGCGACGCAGCATCGAGCTCACGACTCGACTAACGGCCGCGAGCGCTCGCGGTCGAAGGGCCGCGAGCACGACCGCGTAAGGTTTCGCCGTGGACCGACGGACGCTCCGCGTCACCTATGTGCTGCCGAAGCTCGTTGATCACCCGGTCGGAGGCTTCAAGGTCCACTATCAGTACGCGAACGAGCTCGCGGCTCGGGGCCACCAAGTCACCGTCGTACACCCGGCGACGACAGGTTTCGTGCCGTCGGCGCGCGAGCTCGCTTCGTTCGGCGCCGCCGCGCTCCGCCGCAGGCTGCGCGGCGGCGGAGCGGTGCCCTGGTTCGCTCTCGACGAGCGCGTCGGCTCGTCGAACGTCGTGCGTCTTCGCCCGGCATCGCTGCCCGACGGCGACGTGCTCCTGCTCACCGCGTGGCAGACCGCCGAGCGCACCATCGGCGCGCCGCCGCGCGTCGGCCGCAGCGTCCAGATCGTCTTCGACTACGAGCACTGGCTCGAGTCGCCCGCACTGCGCCCGCGAATCGCGCGAGCGCTTGGGCGTCCCGACGTGACGCGCATCGCGACCTCGGCGGGAGTCGCCTCGCTCCTCGAGGAGCTCGGTGCTCACGCCGTCGCGACCGTCACACCCGGGCTCGCGGCTGGGGAGTTCGGACTCGACGCGCCCGTCGCGCCGCGCCGGCCCGTGGTCACCTTCGCGTTGCGCCATGGGCCCTCGAAGGACATGGCGACCGCGTTCGCCGCGGTCGCGCAGATCCGTCAGGCCGTCCCTGACGCCGAAATCCGCTGCTTCGGAGACCCGCGCCAGGCGGCACCCGCCACCGTCCGGCACCTCGGCCGGCTCGAGCAGCGAGCGCTGCGCCGCTGCTACAACGAGACCGCCGTGTTCCTGCTCACGAGCCGCCACGAGGGGTGGGGTCTTCCCGCGGCGGAGGCGATGGCATGCGGAGCGGCTGTCGTGTCCACAAGAAACGGGGGAACCGAGGAATTCGTGCGCGACGGCGCCAACGGCGTGCTCGTACCGGCCGCCGATCCGGGCGCGGTCGCGGCCGCCGCAGTGCGTCTCCTCGGGGACGAGGACCTGCGCGCCTCGCTCGGGGCCAGAGCCGCTAGCGAGGCGCTCCAGATGACCGTCGAACGAGCGACCGACCGCGTCGAGGAGGTGCTGCGCCGTGTCGCTCACCGGTAGTCGCGCCTCTTCGCACCTAGCGACCTGTGCGCCCGACGATCGAGCGAAGGGTCCGCCCGACGATGCGCGCGTCGAGCATGAGGCTCTGATGACGTAGATAGTAGAACTCGTACTGCAGCTTCTCGAGCGCGTCGAAGCCGCTCGCTCCGTAGTCGAAGTTCACCTGCGCCCAGCCGGTGATCCCCGGCTGCACGAGGTGGCGAAGGTCGTAGTAGTCGATCTTGCGGGCGAGCTCCGCGACATAGCGCGGCTGCTCGGGACGGGGGCCGACGATCGACAGCTCCCGGCGGAGCACGTTCACCACCTGCGGCAGCTCGTCGACGTGCGACTTGCGCATGACGCGGCCGACTCGACCGACGCGGCGGTCGTCCACGCTCGTCCACGTGGACTCCCCGCCGGAAGGGGGCATCGTCCGGAACTTGAGGATCGTGAAGATCCTGCCGTCCTTGCCGACGCGCTCCTGCCGGTAGAGAAGCGGCCCACGGTTGCCCGCGAGGTCCGCGACGAGCACCGCGAGCGTCGCGAGCGCGAGCAGCGGGAGCGCGATCAGCGCGACCAGCACGTCGATCGCACGCTTCGAGCGCGCGTACGCCGCGTTGTGGATCTCGTGGATGTCGAACAGCAGCGCGGAGCGCTCGAGCTCGGACAGCGGGAGCTTGCCGAGCCATTGGTCGTAGAAGAGCGCGAGCGTGCGGACCTTGCAGCCGCGCCGGTGGAGCTCCGCGGCCTGGACGACGATGTCCTCGTCCGCGATCGCCTCGCGGTCGAGCACGACGAGCGTCGCCTGGTGCGCGTCGACGAGCTCCGCGAGCGGCCGCGGCCGTTGCGCGCTCGACCGCACGTCGGCCGCGAGCGCGGTCGCCGCGAGCACCGCAGGGCGCTCCCGGGCACCCTTCAGGTCGGCCGCGAGCGCGAGCGCCTCGGCGACGCCGACGATCGCGAGGACACGCTCGGCCGCGTCGCGGCGCGCGCTCCCGCCGGACATCGTCCGGGCGGCCACGGCGACGGCCGGCGTGAGGAGCGCGACCGCGAGGAAGACGACGAAGCGCGGCAGCAGCGCCTGGCCCACGACGAGCGCCATGACCGACACGGCGCCGGCGGCGACGAGCGTCGCGGCGAACGAGCGGACGAGTGCCTCGGAGAATCGCGGAGCGGACTCGGGCAGGCCAGCCGCGTAGAACGCGACGAGCAGGAGCGCGGTGAACACCACGAGCCATCCGAACCGGGGGAACGCCGTGAAGCGGTAGTGGCCCACGAGGTGCGCGTGAACCTCGCCGAGCGCGGCGACGACGGCTACCGTCAGGCCCGATATGAGCCACCGCGCAGACCTGGACACCGCGCCCAATTCAAGCACCGGGCGCGCGGCGACCTCGCGATTCGGCGCTCCCTCCTGGTTGGAGGGCGCGACGACGCTAGACGTCGTCGCGGCTCTTCTCGCGTTCCTACTAGCAGTGGCGATCTCGCCGGTCACGAACTCCTACACCTTCACGCCGAAGCTCGCGGTCGTGCTGGTCCTTGCGGCGATCGGGCTTCCTCGGCTCGCCCGCCTCGCCGCCGGGGGCGATCGCGCTGCGTGGGCGGCGCTCTCGTTCCTCGCGATCGGGCTCGCGTCCGCAGCGATCTCGGGCAGCGTCCTCGTGGGGCTCTTCGGGATGTACCTGTCAGGGACGGGTTGGGTCTTCTGGTGCGGCGTCGTCGGTGCGTGGGCGATCGGTCGCTCGCTCGGCCCTCGCGGCGCCGACCTCGCCACGGCGGGTCTCGTCGCTGGGGCGCTCGTGAACGCCGTGGTGACCGTGGCGCAGCAGGCGTTCCAGCTCGCGAGCCCCGTCCTCGGCCTGTACCAGGGCACCCAGGCCGACGGGCTCATGGGCAACCCGATATTCCTCGAGAGCGTGCTCCTCGGCGCGCTCGCGATCGTCCTCGTGCGCGCGTGCACCGTGCGCTGGCAGTGGTCGCTCGCAGCCGTCGTGATCTCCGCGTCGCTCGAGCTGAGCGGCGAGCGCTTCGCGATCGCGCTCCTCGCCGTGCTCGTCGTGTGGGCGGTCGCGGTCCACCGCAACCGTCGGAGCCTGCTGTTCGCCGCGGCGGTCGCGTTCGGCTACGGGGTCACCTACGCGTTCTCGAGCGCGCTCATCCACGCACGCATCGCCCGGAACGTCGCGTCGAACCCGCGGCTCACGCTGTGGAAGGCGCTCGCCCACGCGTTCGCGCACCGCCCGGTCCTCGGCTGGGGTCCAGGCCAGACGCTCCAGGCCACGACCGCGTTCCAACCGCTCGCCCTCGCGAAGCGGCTCGCGGTCGCCACGTACTTCAACGACGCGCACGACATACTCGTGGAGGTCGCCGTGACCACGGGCGTGCTCGGCCTCGTCGCGTTCGTCGCCTTCGCCGGCCAGGCGATGCGCTCCGCGTCCGGACCACTGCTCGGCGCGGCGCTCATGATGCTCGCGGTCGAGCTCGTCGAGCCGCTGAACGTCGGCGTCACGCCGCTCGCCTTCCTCGCGCTCGGTGCGGCCACAGCGAGGACGGGCCGGACCGGACCGGGAGAGGCCCGCACGGCGCGCGGCCGCGCGCGCCTGGTCGGAGCCGCGACCGCGGTGCTGGTCGCCGCCGCCGTCGGGGCGTCCGCCACGATGCTCTACGGCGACTACGAGCTGAACTCCGGGCTACTCGCCTACCGGTACCCGACTGCGGTGCGCGGCGCCCACGTCCTCGCCGTCTGGTCCGACCCCGCGCTCGTCGTCGCAGAGATCGCGGTGAACCGTTCGATCGCGTTCCGCGACCGGCGGCACTGGCTCCTGCTCGCGCGCCACTGGCACGCGGTCGCAGCCGCCCGCGAGCCCACGAACACCCAGCTCTGGACCGCGCTCGCCGGCGCCGACGCGGAGCTCGGGAGGCTTCGCGCCGCGTCGTCCGAGTACGAGAATGCGCTCCGCCTCGACCGTTTCGACACCGAAGCACTCGTCGGCCTCGCGTCGATCGACATCCGCGAGGGACGCGCTCGCGAGGCCGTCGCGCTGCTGCACCGCGCGCTCGCGACCGCGCCCGGCTACGCGCCCGCGATCGCCGGGCTCCGCAAGGCGAGCGCAGCGGGCTGAGCGCAGACCGGCTCGGGCGCGCAAGCGCCCCGGCCAGGTGACCCGTGGCCGGGGCGCTCGAAGCTCGCGGACCAGACGGCGCGCGAGGCCCGGTCAGATCAGGCCGGGAAGCCGCCCGTGTTCGTCCACGCGCCCGGCTTGCCCGCGGTCGTGCTCACTCCTGCTTTCGCCCCCGCCGCCGTGCAGGCCGCGCTGGTCGTGGCCGGGTACCAGCCGTAGTAGGTGTCCGTGCCCGTGTAGCCCGTGATTCCGAGGCCCCCCGTGCTCTTCTGGTCGGCGATCGCGTAGCAACGGTTGCTGCCGTTCCACGCGGCGAGGAACAGGTCGCTCGAGTCGACGACGTCGACGCTGATGACCTTGTTGCCCGTGGACGCAGCATTGCTCACGTACGTGAGGCCAGTCCCCTCCTTCGAGATGTCGGACACCGACGTCGAGCCGATCAGGGACGTGTAGGTCCCGTTGTTCTGCGTGTAGTAGGTGTCCGCACCGGTGAGCGCGGTCTGCAGGTTCGACGTCACCGCCGTGTTCGTCGCGCTCTTCGTCACCGTCAGGAACGTGGGGATCGCGATCGCCAGCAGGATGCCGAGGATCAACAGGACGACGAGGAGCTCGATGAGCGTGAATCCCTCATCGGCGCCCTCGGACATCTGCGAGAGATGCCGCTTGAGATGGGTTCGCAACTCTTCCTCCTTGGACTACGCGCCGACGCTCGGCTTCTGCGTACAACGACACGGCGTGACACTGCCTTGAGTGAAAATTCGCGAAATCCCCACGTTGAGTGCCCTCCAGGCGTCACCGGACCACGCAGCGTGGCGCGAACGGGCCACGGGGCACGCTCGCCCCCCTCACCCACGCTCGCTGCCCGTTGGGTCGCCGCTAGCCCACCGCCGGGCACGCGGGCGTCGTTTGGGTCGCGATGTTCGCGTCGCCGCACACGACGTAGCCGAGGTCCTGCCACGAGGTCACCGCCGACTGCAACGCGTACGGGGGCTGGAGGAACTGGAGCCGGCTGTCGAAGCTGAACTGCTTGTCGTAGCCCCAGGTCTCGCCGTAGCCCGAGATGAGACCGAACGGTCCTCGGTACTGGCTGATGTCCGCGCCGTTCAGGTGGACGCCGTTGCTCGAGTACGTCCCGTTGCCCTGGTCCCAGTACTCGACGCCGAACGCGCCGTTCAGCGAGATCACCGCGGCGTCGATGACCGGGTTCGCGATGTCGCAGTTCGGCCAGACGGCAGCCGGCTCGCCGATCGACGACCCGCTCGTCGGGTCACCGGACGTGCCACCGGACAACGTCCCCGCGGTCGCGGCCGTCCCGTCGTAGGCGCACGTCGAGAGTCCGTTGCCCGTCGAGCCGAGGAGGCCCGTCATCTGCGAGACGGAGTACGGCGGCGACTTCACGGGGTGCGACACGAGCACGTTGTCGAACGCCTCGAGCCCGAGGATGTCCGGCGACGACCCGGTGGTGCACGCGGCGACGGACGACGGGTTGGCAGCGGATGCGGGCCCGTTCGTCCCGTCGGCACAGGCATAGGTGAGGTCACGCGTGACGATGATGTTCGCAGCAGACCCGACCGTGAGCTCGCCGCTCAGCTCGCCCTCGATGTAGGTGTCCCCCTCGAGGCAGGTCGCGGAGGTCTTCGTAACCGTCGGGAGTATCGGGTTGTTGGCCTGCGTCAGGTTCACGTACGGGTTGATGCAGCCGGATCCGGTGCTGTTCAGCCCGTCCTGGACCGTCGGAGCGGTGCTCGCGGCGCCCGCGTTCTGCACGAAGACGACTCCGTTGGCCGGGAGCGGTACGCCGATGATGTAGGGGCCCGAGCTGCCGGAGAAGCTCTGGCCGAACGAGGTGAGCGAGGCGCCCGTCGGGCTCTTCCCCGTGCTGCAGGCGGCCGACGGGGCGTTCGCGCCGGTCGAGAGCGGGCTCCACACGTTCATCGTCGTGCCCGAGCTCGACGTGACGAGCGCGATCATCGTCGGCCCGGTGAACAGGCATCCACCCGAAGCCGCAGCGGTCGCGAGCTGCGTGTTCCAGCTGGGGAGCACGAGGTTGCCGTTCAAGCTCGATCCGTGCACGAAGTTCGGGGTGTTCGGCTGACCGCAGAAGTTCTGGACCGGGTCGACCGTCGTGCCGCTCGGCGAGTAGTACGTCGTCCCACCCGACCGCACCGGCACGGAGCCGAGCCAGTCGTACGCGTACGCGGTGCTCGACGACACCCCGGACGTGTACGAGATCGGCGCGCCCGAGAACGTCGGCGACGCACAGACGTGGAGCTGGTCGTTCGAGTACACGGGTCCGGCGAAGCTCTCACCGGTGTTGAAGTCGAACGTGCCGCCACACGCCTCCGCGGGCACCGTTACCGTCGCGCCGTTGCCGTTCGTGAAGCTGAACCGCTGGGCGCCGTAGAAGGGCCCGTAGTACGGGTTGCTCGGCGTGTACGACTTGTAGACGTCCCGGTACGGGCTGCCCACGGTCTCCGCGCCCACGCTCACGTTCTGCGTCTGGCCGAGCCAGTCGAGGAAGTCGTTTGCCTGGTACGTCTTGTAGTCGCACAACGCGTTCCACAGCGACGTCGTCGTGCTCACGCCGTTCACGGGGTACGTCACCTGGTAGGTCGTGATCCCCTGCGAAGCGCTCAGGCCGGTCACGGTCACGCCCGTCTGCTGCACGTCCGGGTAGAGCGGGTCGAGCACCTCGGTGTTCGAGAAGTACGCGTTCGCGAGGATGGAGCTCGTCGTGAAGCTCGCGCGCGCGGTCACGTAGACGTAGCTCCCGGGCGAGCCGCCGCGACCGGTCACGGTGAGCACGACGCGCCCTGCGTTCGTGCCCGACGTCGCGAACAGGGTCGAGTCGTCTGGCACGTAGTGGAAGGCCTCACCCGGGCTCGTGCCGCCGAGGTCGCACGCGGACGAGCACCACCCGCCCGTCTGCATCGCGGGGTCCGCGGGCGTCGACGGGTTCGACGCGCTGTAGAGGTAGTAGTTCGGGTCCGCGTCGAGGTGGTTCCGATACCACTCGATGCCCGACTCTGCCGCGGCGAGCGCGGCGTGCTTGTTGGTCGAGAGCACGACGAGCGGTGCGTCGCTCGTGATCTGCGACGCCATGAGCGGGCCGAGCACCGAGAGCAGGACCACGAGGATCACGATGATCACGATGATCTGGCCCGAGTCGTCCCGGCCGTGGCGCGTCGCGTCGACCCGCTCGCGGAGCGCGTGCGCGACGCGATGCCGCGCCCCCGGTCGGCTCCCCGGAGCTCGTAGGGCCGTCATGACGCGTACACCGCAGTCCCCGCCGAGGTCGACGCGCTGTAGCTCGTCGCGGCCGGCGGGCTCGCGACGCCCGAGTACGTCGCGGTGACCGTGTACGTCGCGCGCGAGGCCGCGTAGAACGAGCACGACGCCTGCCCGGTCGTCGAGAGCGACGTCGCGCTCGCGCAGGTGTTGGAGATCGTCGAGCTCCCCCGGGTCACGACCGCGGTCACCGAGCCGCCGTCGGGGACGGGCGAGACCGTGACGGTGAACGCGACCGTCGTGCCGTACGTCGGCGCGGTGTTGGGGAAGCTCACGACCGTCGCGGTCGTCGGCGCGGGGGCGTTCGCGTTCTGCAGGTACACGGTCGTCTGGAACGTCGTCGGCTGGATCGCCTGGAAGCCCTGGAGGGGCTTCTGCGGGCCGGCGAGGAAGGTGACGTCGACGCCGACGGCGACCACGTTGCCGAGCGCGGCGCATGGATCGTAGGTGCCGACGAGCTCCTGTCCGGTCGCGTCGGGCGGGTTGGTCGTCGTCGTCGGAGTCGAGGAGCCGCACGACGGCTCGGTCGCGCCCACGCTCGCGTAGTAGTAGTAGGTGAACGGGTCGGCGGTGTTCACGACGTAATAGGTTCCGACCGGGTGCGGCGTGCCGCCCTGCGGTGTGATCGACACGACGAACGACGCGTCGGCGTTCGATCCGCTCGGCGGGACGAGCTGGGCCTCGAGCGTCGCGATGTCCTGCGTGGAGGTCGTGGTGTTGTACCCGGCCTCGACCGACGCGATGAGCGTCGTCGGCGTCGAGCCCGGGAGCACGGTCACCGCGCCGTGCAGGTACTCGAGCAGCGCGTTGCCGGCCGTCTGGTCCTGCTTCAGGCCGAGCATCGTGTCGTGGAGGTCGACGCTCTGCTGGCTCAGGTTGCCGATGAGGCCGTAGATGACCGGCACGATGATCGCGAGGACCGCCATCGCGACGAGCATCTCGATGAACGTGAAGCCCGCGTCCCCCCGGCCCGCGGCCCGGGTGCGGGTGCGGGTGCGCGCGAACAGCGGTTCCGGAGGTGACCGACGCCGGCTCATCCGACGGTCACCGAGATCTGCGAGGTCGTCGGCGACGAGCACACCGAGGAGCCGGGCGAGAGAGGCGAGGTCGAGGCGCACACGCCCGTCGGCGTCACCCACATGTACGCCTGGCCACCCGAGAACGTCACGGACGGGTTCGACCCGGTCACCGTCGCGCCGAGCTGGAACTCCCCGAGCGGCAGGCTCGTGAGGCTCGCACCCGTCCCGCCCGGGTAGTTGAGCGTGATCGTGTGCCCGCCCGAGTCCTTCGCGAAGAGCCCGGTCACCGAGCCCGCGTCGCTCTTCACCGTGAGCTTCAACGAGAGCGGGTACACGGGAAGCGTCACCGAGCCCGCGGCCGCCGCCGAGGCCGTGAGTCGGGTCGTCACCCCGCTCGTGCCGTAGTACGTGGCCGTCGGGTCGGCGTCGGTCGTCCCACCCGCGTACGCCGTGTAGTTCGCCCCGGCCGACGGGAACGGGAAGAGGAGCGCGGTCTGCGCCGAGCTCGCGCCGGTCGCGAACGCGCTCGTCGCGTTGCCGAGCACGCAGAGGCCCGCGCTGCCGCACGCCCCCGGGCTCACGAAGGTCACCGGGAGAAACGGCGCAGGTGCCGCGGTCTTGTCCACGGTGTCGGAGAAGTTCACCGTGATGGGTGCTCCCTCGTCGAGCACGATCTGGCCGGTCGGCTGCGTGACGCTGTCGGCGGTGATCGCCATCGGCGCGAGCGTCGGCACCCCGCCCGCGGTCGCCGCGTCCGAGAGCTCGTTCGGGTCGACCCAGCCCGCGTTGCCCGACACCGTCACGGTGTACAGCCACCCGGTCGCCGCCCACAGGTTCGGGAAGACCGCGCAGCCGGTCGATCCCGTGTTCTCGGTCTCGGTGGTCACCGGCAGTGGCGTCCCCGACGGCTGGGCGCACGAGGAGAGCGAGCACGTTCCCGTCACGGTCACCGAGATGGGCGTCGCGGTCTCGAGCGTCGTCGGGAGCGCCGCCGGCGAACCGGGCGACGTGGTCGTCGTCGTCGTCGCCATGCTCGAGGCGGTCGTCGTGTACACGGGGACCGCGATCTCCCCGGCGCTCACGTTCGCGAGGTCGGCCTGGGCGGGCGAGATGAGCGCGCGCTCGATCACCGAGTTGCCGGCACTCGCGGACGCGCCCCAGCTCACCGTCGCGGACGCGCGCCACACCTCCGTCGAGGTCGCCCCGGGCGGCGCGGTGCACAGCGTCCCGACGCCCGACTGCGGCAGGACGGCGAGGTCGAGCGAGACCGTGAACTGGTCGCTTCCGGACATCGCCGTCGTGGTCGTCACACCGGTCGTGAGCGGCGAGCCCGCCGCGGCCTGGTACTGCGCGGTCTCGAGCGCCTGGGTCGCGAGGTCGACGGCCTCGGCGCGACGGTGAAGCGTGTTCGCGGAGCTGTGCGTCGTGATGAGGACCACGGTGAGGGGGAGCACGACGAGCGCGAGGACGAGCAGCGCGACGAGCACCTCGACGAGCGAGAAACCCTCGTCGAGACGCGCGGCTCGGCTCTCGCGCGCCGCGCTCGCGTGGCGCCGCGCGGTGGCGGCGCGAGCGACTCGCGGGACTCGTTCCTCCGGGTGACGCGCGCACCTCATCGACGTCGTCTGCGCCCTCAGGACGCACCCGTCGGGGTCTTCGGCACCGACGTCGTGTACGCGGTCGCGCTGATCGACGCGGTGTAGTTCGTGAAGCTCGAGGCGTTCAGGTTCCCGTTCCCCGAAAGGGAGACCGACTGGATCGTGAGGAGGCGGCTCATCTTGTACAGGTCGGAGATGAAGGCGAGGAGCTGGTCGTGCGGGCCCGACACGGCGAGCGCGACCGGGATCGTCGAGTAGCCGAGACCGCTCGGCTGCACGGAGTCGTCGGTCACGCTCTGCAGGCTCACGCCGTCGGCCACCGAGAGCCGGTACACCTGCACGACGAGGTCGGGCGCGTCCGGAGTCGACGGAATCGCCGTCGCGAAGTGCTTCAGGAACGGGGCGGCGGCCTGGACCTGCTTCGCCTCGGCGCGCAGCTGCACGAGGCGGAGGTCGAGTCGCGTCTCGGTCTGCTGCTCGGTGATCTGCTGCTGGTGGATGCTCGCGAGCTTCGACCCCTCCGGCGTCATCCACGCGAACCACCACGCGAGCGCGAGCACTGCGACGCCGAGCACCGAGACGAGCACGGCGGGTCGACGGGCGAGGCTGCGGCTCGGGGCGCTCATCGCTTCGGCACCTCGAACTCGGCGAGGCGATCGGTGTGGATCGCCCCGGTGACCGCGAGCTGTGCCGTGAAGTCCACGCCGTGCCCGCTGCTCGACACCCCGGAGTACTGCACGATCTCGAATCTCGCCGATGCCACCATCGCGTCGAACCACTCCTTGAACGAGGGATACTGCGGCCCGGAGAACGACAGGCTCACCGTGCCGACGGTGTCGGTGGGCGACGGGAGCGCCGAGGACGGGCCGGCCACCTGGCCGGTCGACGCGCTGGTCGCCGCCGTCGGCGCGACCGCCGTCGACCCGGAGAACCCGCTCGCGCTCACCGACGCGGGGGTGTACTTCGCGAGCGCCGCGAACACCGCCGGCCAGTTCACCTCGTGGCTCACGATCGGCATGCCGATGCGCGAGTCGGCGAAGATCGCGTTGTCCTGCTGCTGGACCCGGTCGTACGCGGGGAGCTGCTTCTGGAGGTGCGCGATCTCTCCCTTGATGCTGCCGACGCCGTGCTCCGCGTTGCGCACCTGGAGGAAGCGCAGCGCCCCTCCGGCTGCGAGCGCGACCACCGCGATGACCGCCGCGCTCTGGATCGTGCGGGTCGTGCGTGCGCGGCGACGCTCGACGAGGACCTCGGGCGGGAGCAGGTCGAGCGCCTTGCGACCGGCGGATTCCGTCATCGCGGCGCCCGCGGCGACCGCGCCGACCGTGTCGGCGTGGATCCGGTCGAAGCTCAGGCGGCCCGTGTCGACGTGCTCGAGCCAGCTCGCAGTCGTCACGGGGACGCGGACCTGGTACTCGAGGCGCTCGACGAGCCCGGCGAGGCGCGAGCCGCCGCCGGTCACGACGACGCGCGAGACCTCCGGCAGGCCGGGGAGCGTCGCGAAGTAGTCGATCGAGCTCCGGATCTCGCCGAGCAGCGGCGCCGATCCGTCGCGCGCCGCCGCGACCGCCTCGGCCGGGAGGCGCCCCGCGTCGGTGGGCGACCAGCCGAGGCGGATCTTGATCTGCTCGGCGTCCGCAGCGGGGATGTCGAGCGCCGCGGAGATCGCTCGCGTGACGGCGTTGCCGCCGCCGGCGATCGTCCGTACGAAGTGCGGCTCGCCGAGCTCGTGGATCACGATGGTCGTGAGCTCGGCGCCGATGGAGACGATCGCCTCGACACCCGGCTCCTCGCTCGCGAGCGAGCGCACGAGCGCGGAGGACGCGAGGTCGACGCCCTTCACGACGAGCCCGGACTCCGCGAGCACGTCGACCAGCGGCTCGACGAGCGCCCGGTGCGCCGCCGCGAGGTGCACGCGGACGAGCTCGGTGCCGTCCGGCGCGGTGACGGTCCCGAGCGTCCGCGCCGACAGAAGCGTCTCCTCCTCGGGGAAGGGGATGATGTCGAGCGCCTGCAGCCGGACCGCCGCGTCGAGGTCCGCGTCGGGAACGCGCGGCATGACGATCTCGCGGCTGATCGCGCGGAGCCCGGCGACCGCGAGCCAGACTTCGGGCGGTGCGCCGAACTTGCTGCGCTCGAGATGTGCGTTCTTCAGGCAGGCGGCGACCGTGCGCTTCACGGCCGACCGGTCGGCTACCACGCCGTCGGCCACCGCGCCCTTCGGGAGCGCGGCCTCGCCGAAGGCATGGACCTTCGCGCGAGAGCCGCCGCTGTCGATCTCGACAATACGCACGGAGGTGGCGGCCACCTCGATGCCGATTCGCCGCGTCACGTCGACCGCCCTCCTTGGTGCCCATCGTCACGCATCACTGGACCCCTCTCTCCTTACGACGGCTGGAGGAGCTTTACGTAGTTGAACATCGGCAGGTACAAGCTGACGACGATCGCTCCGATGCAGATGCCCATGAAGACGATGAGCGCGGGCTCGAGGAGCGAGGTCAGGCTGCCCACGGTCGCGTCGATCTCGTTGTCGTAGAACTGCGAGACCTTGTCGAGCATGTCGCTCACCGCACCCGACTCCTCGCCGGTCTCGACCATCTGCAGGACCATCGGCGGGATGATCGGGTGGTCCGCGAGCGTCGAGGCGAGCGACCGACCGTCGCGCACCCCCGCGATCGCTCCTCGTGCCGCGTTGCTCACGATGCGGTTGCTCACGTTGTCCGCAGCCATGTCGAGTGACTCGATGATCCCGACCCCGGACGCGAGCAGCGTCCCGAGCGTCGAGAGCATCCGCGACAGACCGACCTTCAACATCAGCGGACCGAACACGGGCGCGCGCAGCCGGAGGCGGTCCCACGTGAGCCGCCCGCGCTCGGTCGACACCCACCAGCGGACGGCGAACACCGCTCCGACGACGACCGCGACGACGGCGAGCGCCCAGATGCTCGCGACGATGTTCGACGCGCCGATCACGATGCGAGTCGGCAACGGCAGCGTCCCGTGCAGGCTGCTGTAGAGGTGCTTGAACGTCGGGACGACGAAGATCATCATCGCCGTGATCACGAGGACGACGACGAAGACGACGACGACGGGGTAGGTGAACGCGGACCGCACCTTCGAGCGGAGCTCGACCCGCTTCTCGATCGAGTTGGCCAGCTTCAGCAGCACGACGTCGAGCTGACCTCCGGCCTCGCCCGCACGGACCATCGACACGTAGAGCCGGTCGAAGATCTTCGGGTGCTTCGCGAGCGCGGCGGAGAACGACGTCCCGTGCTCGACCTCGCTTCGCACCGCGACGAGCGCGGTGCGAAGCGGCTTCGACTCGACCTGCGCCGAGAGGACGGCGATCGCACGCACGAGCGTGAGGCCCGACGCGACCATGGTCGCGAGCTGGCGGCTCATGACCGAGATCTCCTTCAGGTTCACGCGATCGGTCAGGCCGGGGATGCGGATGTCGCGGTGGAGGTCGAGCGCTGAGGTCGCCTTGATCTCGATCGGCAGGTAGCCCATCTCGCGCAGCCGCGACGCGACGAGGGACTTGTTGTCCGCGTCGATCCTGCCCTTGACCACCTTCCCCGCGTTGTCGCGGACCCGGTACTCGTACGTCGTGACCGTCATCGTGGCCTCACTCAACCCTTCAGGTAGTCGAGCAGCTGCTTCGGGTCGTGGGCGCGGTCGAAGGCCACGGTCTCGCTGATCTTGCGGTCACGGACGGCCTCCGCCAACGCCTGGTCCATCGTCTGCATGCCGCTCGAGCCGCCGGTCTGCATCAGCGAGTAGATCTGGTGGGTCTTCGACGAGCGAATGAGGTTGCGGATCGCGGGCGTGCAGACCATCACCTCGGCGACGGGCACGCGTCCGACCCCGCCCTCGGCGATGACGAGCTGCTGGGTGACGACCGCCTCGAGCGCGCCGGCGAGCTGGACGCGCACCTGGTCCTGCTGGTTGGTCGGGAAGACGTCGACGATCCGGTCGATCGTCTGCGGCGCGTCCTGGGTGTGCAGGGTCGCGAACACGAGGTGGCCGGTCTCGGCCGCCGTGAGCGCGGTCGAGATCGTCTCGAGATCCCTCATCTCGCCGACGAGGATGACGTCGGGGTCCTGGCGCAGCACGTGCCGCAGGCACTCGGCGAACGACGACGTGTCCTGCCCGACCTCGCGCTGGTTCACGATCGAGCGCTTGTGCTCGTGGTGGAACTCGATCGGGTCCTCGACGGTCATGATGTGGAGCGGCTTCGTGGCGTTGATGCGGTCGACGACCGCGGCGAGCGTCGTGGACTTGCCCGAGCCCGTCGGACCGGTGAGGAGCACGAGACCGCGCCGGAGGTCGGCGAACGACGAGACCGCCCGCGGCAGGTCGAGCGACTCGAGCGTCGGCACGCCGGGTGGGATCGTGCGGAAGACCGCACCGACCGAACCGCGCTGCTGGAACACCGACAGACGGAACCGGCCCACGTCGGGGATCTCGTAGGAGGTATCGAGCTCCTTCGAGGCCTCGTAGCGCTCCCGCACCGACTGGGGCAGGATCTGGAAGATCATGTCCCGCAGCACGAGCGGCTCGATGGGCTCGAGATCCTCGATCGGCCGGATCGAGCCGTCGATGCGCACCGCCGGCGCGAAGCGGGCCGCGAGGTGCAGGTCGGAGGCGCCGTGCTCGACGGCGAAGACGAGCAGGTCGTTCACGTCGCTCGCGAACGGCCGGCCGAAGGGACCCGGGCGGCGGTCCGACGGCGCGGGACCGGACGGAGCCGAGCGATCGGGCACGGGAGCCGGCCCGAGGTCGAGGACGACCCGCGTCGAGGGCGAGTCCTTCTCGGCACCGCGGCCGTTCGCCGCCGAACCGTCCTCGAGCGACCCGCCGTAGGGCGCCGAGGCTGCAGGCGGCTGCACCTCGCGAGGCGCAGCGCGCGTCAGTAGCTTCACGGAATCCTCCTCGTCGCTCATGCGCGCGCTCGTCGGGGATCCACCGTGCGCGATGAGCCTGTCGATGACGACCGGGTCCGCGAGAACACACCCGGCGATCCCGCAGTCGAGCGCCGACGCGATCGACTGCAGGTGGTCCGCGGCAAGTGGCTCGGAGCACGCGAGCACGAGATAGCCGTCCTCGAGCCGCTGTCCGATCGCCCGGTGGTAGCGCGCGACCGCGAGCGGGACCGCGGCCGCGGCCGCGAGCGTCGGAGGGTCGCGGTCGAGGTCCACGGCGCGAAGACCGGAGATCGCGGACAGGCACTCGAGCGCCTCGGCGCTGTCGACGATCCCGTCGTGCGCGAGCAGGATCGCGACGGGAGTGCCGCTCGCGGCGCTGCGCGCGAGCGCGGCGCGCGCCGCGTCCGCATCGAGCCGGCCGCTCGAGACGAGGGCCTCGGCGAGGCGCCGGGACCATTCCGAGACCGGAGTCGTTGCAATGCTCATGCGACCACCTTGTCCGCTACTCCCACGTACGTCGCGGTCCGGGTCATACGATCACCCTCAGGATCTCCTCGAGGCTCGTGAGCCCCATCGCGGCCTTGCGAAGGCCGTCGCGGTGAAGTGTCGTCATCCCTTCGAATATCGCGAGGCGCTTGATGTCCTCGGTCGACGCGCGCGCGAGGATCGCCCGCTCGACCTCCTCGGTGACGGGCATCACCTCCTGGACCGCGAGCCGGCCCCGATAGCCGGTTCCGCTGCACGCCTGGCAACCGACCGCTCGGCGGAACTGGAGCTCGCCGGACTCGGGCGCGTCGGCCTCGACCCAGCGCGACGCGATGAGCTCCTGCTGCGTCGGCTCGTACGGCTCGGCACAGATGTCGCACAGCAGCCGCGCGAGCCGCTGCGCGAGCACGCAGTCGAGCGCCGAGCAGACGAGGAAGGGCTCGACGCCCATCTCGATGAGCCGCAGCGGCGTGCTCGCCGCGTCGTTCGTGTGCAGGCACGTGAGCACGAGGTGGCCGGTGAGCGCGGCCTCGATCGCGATCGTCGCGGTCTCGCGGTCGCGGATCTCGCCGACGAGCACGATGTCGGGGTCCGAACGCAGGATCGACCGGAGCGCGCTCGCGAAGCTGAGGCCGGCGCGCGGATTGACCTGCACCTGGTTCACGCCTCGCAGCTGGTACTCGACGGGGTCCTCGACCGTGATCAGGTTCCGCTCGGGCAAGTTGAGCTTGTTCAGCGTCGCGTACAGCGTCGTCGACTTCCCCGACCCCGTCGGACCGGTCACGAGGATCGTCCCGGACGGCTTCTTGTAGGACTCCTCGTAACGGGAGAGGACCTCGGGCAGGAAGCCGAGGCGCGCGAGGTCGAGCGGCGCGGTCGACTTGTCGAGCACCCGGAGGACGACCTTCTCGCCGTGCACGGTCGGGAGCGTCGCGACGCGCAGGTCGATCTCGCGCGCGCTCGCGGTGAGCGACAGGCGTCCGTCCTGGGGCACCCGGTGCTCGGCGATGTCGAGGTCGGCCATGATCTTGAGACGGGAGATCACGCCGCCCTGGATCGACTTCGGGGCGCTCGTCACGTGGTGGAGCACGCCGTCGATCCGGAAGCGCACCTGCAGGTCGTCCGAGCTCGGCTCGATGTGGACGTCCGAGGCCCGCTCGTTGAGCGCCTGGCGCAGGATGAGGTTCACGAACTTCACGATCGGCGCGTCCTCGACGACCGCGTGGAGGTCGTTGAGCTCGCCGAACTGCGTCGCCTCGGAGGCGGCCGCCGAGAGTGCGGCGTTGCGCGCCGCGACGTTCGCCTCCTCGTTGTGCCGGTAGGTCCGCGACAGGTAGTCCTCGACCTGCTGCGCCGTGCAGATGACCGTGACGACCTCTCGGCCGAGCAGCGTCCGGACGTCGTCGAGCGCGAACACGTCGGACGGGTTCACCATCGCGATGATCGGACGGTCGCCGCGGAAGCCGATCGCGATGATCCGGTACCGGCGCGCGAGCGACTCGGGGAGCAGCTGCGCGGCGACCGGGTCGATCGCCCAGTTGTTCAGGTCGACGAACTCGATGCCCTCGACGAGCGCGACCGCTCGTTGCAGGTCGGCCTCGCTCACGATGCCGAGCTCCGCGATGATCTCGCGAAGGGAACGGCCCGAGGACTGCTGATGGCGCAGCGCGACCTCGAGGTCCGCCGCGCTGACCGCACCGGCGTCGAGAAGGACCTGTTCGAGCGCGGGTTTCGGCCCGCTGAGGTCCACGGGCGGGACGAGGTCGTCCGGCTCGTCGAACAGCGCGCCGAGCGCGACGGCGCTCGGGTCGGCTTCGCCGGGCTCGTCCGTCGCCACGACGTCGAGGTCGCCACTGTCGGCCGAGGCGCCGGTCGTCGCCGCCTCGACATAGGGCGCGTCCTGCACCGCGCCCTCGGCGGGCTCGTCCGAGGTCACCTCGCCGTCGGCATCGCCCGGCGCGGCCTCGCCGGCGCCGGCGCCGGGAACAGCCGCGCTCCCCGCCGTCCAGTCGTCGAGGCCGTCCGCTCCCGTCGGCACGAGCTCGGCGGGTCCCGCTGCCGCAGCGGGACGCCTCGCCCCGGTCGTGGTCGGTGACGCCGTGCCGCGCTTCGGGCTGTTCGCGTAGACGCGCTCGATCCAGCGGTCGATCTGGATGCCGCTCGCGACCACGATGTGCACGTCCCGCCCTGCGGCGAGGTAGATGTCGTCGAGCAGGAAGAGGTCCTCGGGGGTCGCGACCGCGACGACGGGCAGCCCGTAGCGCCAGCCGACGGCGACCGCGCGGTCGCGGCGCGACCGGTCCTCCGGGAGCACGTCCGCCGACGTCGGGTCGAGCTCGAACATCTCGAGGTCGACGAAGTCGAAGCCGGCCTGGATCGCGGCCTGCCGCGCACGGGCGATGTCCTCGGCGAGGAGCGTCGCGTCGGCGTCGTCGGTGGCGAAGGTCACTGCCGGGAACTCCGCCTCGACGACGTCCTCGTCCGCCATGGACACCATCAACGCTCCGCCACGCGGCACGGCCCGCCCACGGGCAACGCGATCGACCGGCGGGCGCGTGTCGAGACGAGGGCCGCGGCACTCCGGGCCGGCACCGGCGCCGCGTAGTAGCGTCGCCGCGGCACGCTCGGCGTCTGCTCGACAACAAGGGACACTGTGCGCCTCCTGGAGATGTTGACGGCAGTTCCGGGCCGCGGATTGAACACGAACTCGCCCCCGCCGGACCGGACGGCGCCCCGGTGATCGCGGATGTGGTCGCGGCGCTGTTCGGCCTGGTCGTGGGGTCGTTCCTCACGGTCGTCACCGCCCGCGTGCCCGAGGGCGAGTCGGTCGTCGCCCCCAGCTCACGCTGCCCGGCCTGCGGCGTGCCGATCCGGCCGCTCGACAACGTGCCGCTCGTCTCCTACGCGCTCCGGCGAGGTCGCTGCCGTGCGTGCGGCACGCACATCTCGCTGCGCTACCCCGCGACGGAGCTCGCGACGGCGGCGCTGTTCACGGCCGTCACCGCGCGCGCGCCGACGCTGTGGGCCGCCCCCGCGTACTGCGTGCTCGTCGCCGGGCTCGTCGCGCTCTCGGTCGTCGACCTCGAGCGCTTCCGCCTCCCGACGCCGATCATCGTCGCGACCGGCGTCGTCGGCCTGCCGTTGCTCCTGCTCCCGGCGGTCGCGGACCACGACCTCTCGTCGCTCGTGCGAGTGCCGGTCGCCGGCGCGGTCGGCTTCGCCCTGCTCGGGGTCGTGTTCGTCGCGGCGCCTCGGGGCATGGGCTTCGGCGACGTCCGTCTCGCCGGCCTCTGCGGCGCGTTCCTCGGCTGGCTCGGGTATCGCGTCGTCGCGGTCGGGCTCGTCCTCGGCTTCGTGTCCGCCGGCGCCGTCGCGGTCGTGCTGCTCGCGCTGGGGCGCGCCGGACGGAAGACGCGCCTTCCGTTCGGACCGTTCCTCGCGCTCGGCACCGTCGTCGCGGTCCTCTTCGGACCCGACCTCGCGCGCGCCTGGCT
The DNA here is from genome assembly GCA_035534715.1 of Acidimicrobiales bacterium. Lineage (GTDB taxonomy): Bacteria > Actinomycetota > Acidimicrobiia > Acidimicrobiales > Bog-793 > JAJZBW01. Next base: position 43,130 of record DATLRJ010000020.1, read on the forward strand.
CGGCTGAGCCGGGCCGCTCGCGGCGCGGCGCCGTCGGGTCGCGGGCGGATCCGCTCGGTCAGCCGAGGACCGACTGGGCCATCCCCTGGCGCTGCAGCATGATGCGCAGATCGTGCGAGTTGGGCGCCGAGGCGATCGCTGCCTCGACGTCGATGGCCCCCTCGCGGAGCAGACCGACGAGGGACTGCGCGAACGTCTGCATCCCGTAGTAGTCGCCCTCGGCCACGATCTCGGCGATGTTGCTCGTGTGCACGGGCTCGACGATGCACTGCTGGATCCGGCCGTTCACGACCATGATCTCGAGCGCGGGCACGCGCCCGGAACCGTCCGCGGTCGTGACGAGGCGCTGGCAGATCGTGCCCCGCAGCGCGCCCGCGAGCGAGAGCCGGGCCTGGCGCTGCTGGCTCGGGGGGAAGAAGTCGATGATCCGGTTCACGGTCTCGACCGAGTCGCCCGTGTGCAGCGTCGAGAGCACGAGGTGCCCCGTCTCGGCTGCCGTGAGCGCGGTCTCGACCGTCTCGGGGTCGCGCATCTCGCCGACGAGGATGACGTCGGGGTCCTCGCGCAACGCCGAGCGGAGCGCGACGTTGAAGTTGTCGGTGTCGAATCCGACCTCGCGCTGGCTGATCGACGCGAGGTTGTCCCGGTGCAGCACCTCGATCGGGTCCTCGATCGTCACGATGTGGCACTCGCGCGTCTTGTTCAGGTGGTCGATCATCGCGGCGAGCGTCGTCGTCTTGCCGCACCCGGTCGGTCCGGTCACGAGCACGATCCCGCGCGGCTCCTCCGCGAGCCGGCGCACGGCGTCCGGCAGGCCGAGCTCGGCGAGCGTCTGGGTTCCGGGCCGGACGTGACGGAAGACCATCGACACGGTGCCGCGCTGGCGGAACGCGTTGACACGGAAGCGGCCGAGCTGGGAGACCGAGTACGCGAAGTCGGCCTCCGACGACACCTCGAACCGCTGCCACACGCGCTCGTGCATGATCACCTTCGCGAGCGCCTCGAGGTCGCCGCCGTCGATGACCCGCTGGTCCGTCATCCGGCGCAGGACGCCGTTCACGCGCATGCGCGGTGGCGAGCCGGCCTTGACGTGAAGGTCGGAGCCCTCCGCCTTCACGAGCTTGCCCAGGACCGCGTCCAGATCGTGCTGATCCATCGATCGCCCTCCTCGGGCGCTGCTAACGGACGGTCACGGATCCCGATTGAGCTGGTCGCAGATCCTCGCGAGGAAGGCCCGCAACGTCGACTCGGCGACGCGGTGGAGCAGCAGCTGGTCGACGCCCCTGCCGATCGCCCCGCCCGGCGGCTTGTACCGGGCGCGAAGCACGACCTCGGTCCTCGCGAGCCCGAACGGCGCGGCCTCGAGATCGGCGTCCAGCTGGGGAAAGAGCGATCCTGCGGCCGTCGCGCTCCACGAGAACGCGAGCAACGCCCGGTCGGTGAGGACCCGCACCGGTCCACGTTCGATCTCCACGGCCTTCGCGAGCAGCGCCGGCCAGGTCGGCGGCCCGACCCGGACCCGCAGGCGCTCGCCCTCGGCGCGCGCCGAGTCGAGCGCGCCGCCGAGCAGCGCGTCGGCCTCGCCCGCGAGGCGCGCCGCCACCCGGTCGAACGCCTGGTCGACGAGTGCGAAGTCCTGGACGAACACGCTCGGATCCGCCGGTCCGTCGCGATCGGACCCGGTCAGGACCGGACGATCGTGACAGGACAGTGCGCGTGCTGCGCAACCTGCGCGCTCACCGAGCCGAGGAGCAGCCCCGAGAAGCCGCCGCGGCCACGCGACCCGACGACCACGAGGATGGCGTTCTTCGCCGCCTCGAGGATCTGCTCGGCCGCGGGCCCCTCACGAAGATCTCGCTCGACGAGCATCCCCGGCTTCGGGCCGAGCACGTGCACGACCTGGCGCTCGAGGTCCTCCCTCGCCGCCGGCTCGATGTCCTCGAAGGCCGCGGGCGGGAGGTACGCGCTGTAACTCCAGCTCGGCAGGTTCCAGGAGTGGACGACCCGGAGCGAGGCGCCCCGGAGCCTCGCCTCCTCCGCCGCCCACGCGAGCGCGGCGTCCGACGCCTTGGAGCCGTCGACGCCGACGACCACGACCGGACCGGCGTCCGACTCGTCCGTGCGCCCCTCGTCCTCGCGATCCACCGACGCCACGTCCACGGGCAACCACCTCCGCGAGCGATGGTCGCATCAGGTTGGCGGGCGCAATAGGGCCGTTCGGACCTGTTCGCGCGGCGAGCGCGGGACGGTCAGCCGAGCTCGTTCCGCGCGGACTGGGCCCGGCGCTCGGCGAGGCGGGCGGCGTACGCGGCGGCCTCCGAGCGCCGGCCCATCCCGAGCTTCGCGAGGAGGTTCGACACGTAGTTCTTCACCGTCTTCTCGGCGAGGAAGAGCTCGGCTCCGATCTGGCGGTTGGTCTTGCCCGCGGCGATGAGCTCGAGGATCTCGCGCTCGCGCGGGGTGAGACGGTCCGCGCCGTCCTGCTCCGCGTGCGAGCGCCGGAGCTCCTCGAGGACGCGGCGCGTCGTCGCGGAGTCGATGAGGGTCCGCCCCGAGGCGACCGACCGGACCGACGCGATGAGCTCGTTCCCGTGGATCTGCTTCAGCACGTAGCCGGACGCGCCCGCCATCACGGCGCGGGCGAGCGCGTCGTCGTCGGCGAACGACGTGAGGATGAGGCAGGCGACCTCGGGGTGCCGGGAGCGGATCTCCCGGCAGACGTCGACGCCGTCGCCGTCGGGGAGCCGGACGTCGAGGACGGCGACGTCCGGGCGCACCTCGCCGATCGCCTCGAGTGCCTCCGCGGCGGTCGCGGCCTCGCCGACGACGACGAGGTCCTCGTCGGTCTCGATGAGGCGCCGGACGCCCTCGCGGACGACCTCGTGATCGTCGAGGAGGAAGACGCGAATCACCATGATGGACAGTCTGCCCGATCGACGGCCACCGCACGGTGCTTGCCGAGGTGACACAATCGCGGCAGTGCCCTACCACGAGATCCGCGACCCGGATCAGCTCCAGGCGCTGCTCGACGCGGTCGCCGTCATCCAGTCGGAGCTGGACCTACCGGGCGTGCTCCGGCGGATCGTCGAGGTCGCGTGCTCGCTCACCGACGCCCGCTACGGCGCGCTCGGGATACTCGACACCTCGGGCAAGCACCTGTCGGAGTTCGTCAACGTCGGCATCGACGAGCAGACCGCTGCGGGCATCGGGCTCCTGCCGACCGGCGAGGGCATTCTCGGCGTGCTCATCGTCGACCCGACACCGCTGCGCCTCGCAGAGATCGCCGCGCACCCCGACTCGGTCGGCTTCCCGCCGGGTCACCCCCCGATGCGGACCTTCCTCGGCGTCCCTCTCCGGGTGCGCGACGACGTCTACGGCAACCTCTACCTCACCGAGAAGCGATCGGGCGAGTTCACGAAGACGGACGAGATCCTCGTCGAGGCGCTCTCGGGGATCGCGGGGATCGCGGTCGACAACGCGCGCCTGCAGGCACGCCTCGCAGAGCTCGCGCTGAGCTCGGACCGCGAGCGCATCGCGCGCGACCTGCACGACACCGTGATCCAGCGCCTCTTCGCGACCGGGCTCTCGCTCCAGTCCTCCCTCCCGCTCGTCGACGAGCCCGCGCTGCGCACCCGGATCGAGGAAGCGGTCACGAGCCTCGACGACACGATCCGCCAGGTCCGCACGACGATCTTCGCGCTCGAGCCGCCGCCAGCGCCCGAGCGCAGCGTCCGCGCGCGCGTCCTCGACATCTGCGCGGAGGCGGCGAGAACGCTCGGGTTCGACCCCGAGGTGCGGTTCGCCGGCGCGGTGGACCGGAGCATCGACGCCGGCCTCGCTCCCGAGCTGCTGTCGACGCTTCGCGAGGCGCTCTCGAACGTCGCGCGCCACGCGGTGGCCGGCCGGGTCTCGGTCGAGCTGTCCGCGGGCGTCGACGTCCGCCTCGAGGTCACCGACGACGGCGTGGGCATCCCGCAGGCACCGGACGGCCCGGGACGAGCGGGTCGGGGCCTCCCGAACATGGCGCACCGCGCCGAGGCGCTCGGTGGCACCTTCGCGGTCGGCCCCGGGCCCGACGGCGGGACCGTGGTCGCGTGGCAGGTGCCGCTCGCGCGTTGAGCTCGGGCGGGTCGAGCGCAGGCGGGTCGAGCGCAGGCGGGTCGATCGCGGGCGGGTCGAGCGCGGGCGGTGGCCCTCCGGACGCGGCACCACCCGGCCCGATGGACTTCCGGGCCGGGTGGTGGCCTCGCCAGGAGCCGGCGAGCCTGGTGGGGGTCAGACGGTCGTCAGCTCCCGATTCTCCGCGGCATGTGCGAGGAGCTCGACGCTCTCGGGCACCTTGCGGGAGTGCATGAAGCCGAGCGCCACGAGCAGTGCCATGACACCGGCGAGGACGAAGGACGCGATCGCCGCCCACAGGGCGATGGCCGCGAGCTGTGAGAAGCCGTACGCCTCGAGGAGCAGGCCGCGAAGCGTGGTCCCGCGGAACGTGGTCTGGACCTCGGCGGCGAGCGCCGCGTTCTTCGGGGCCGCCATCGAGGCCGCGCTCACCTTCGAGTACACCCCGCCGTACGGCATCTCGGACAGGTGCACCGCGATGAAGTGGTCCGCGTACGCCTCGGCCTGGGCCCCGGTCGTGAGCTGCTGGCCCGCGTACTTGAGCAGGTAGGGCTTCATCCCGGGCGTGATCTCCGTGCCCGGCTTCGCGTTCGCGAACGCCGCCTTGCTGGGGAAGAAGATCTGCTGCTGGGCGAGCTGGTTGTGGACGTTCGACGTCGCGAAGCTGTTGCCCCACAGGAGCAAGGATCCGGCGACCAGAAGTACCACCACGATCACGGCCCCCACTGCGCTTGCCAGAACATCGAATACCTTGCGTCGCATCTCGTGCTCCTCTCGTGAAAACGATCTGGGAACACGATGCCGTGCCAGGTTCCGCGGCGACAGGGTCGAACGACCCGGCCGGAGGGCCCAACTCTCGCGGCGCCCGTCGGCGCCGCGCCGTCACCCCCGGCGGCGGAGCAGCGTCTCGTCCCCCGGGCTCAGGCGGTCCGATGCCGTGTTCGCCTGGTGCCAGTAGGGGTAGATCATGCGCGGCGCGCTCACCGCGTCGAGCCGGGCGAGCTCGTCGGGTGCGAGCGCCAAGTCGATCGCACCGAGGTTGTCGGCGAGCTGCGCCTCGGTGCGTGCGCCGACGACGACCGAGCTCACCGCCGGCTTGGCGAGCAGGTAGGCGAGCGCTGCCTGCGCGGGGGACCGGCCGTGCGCGCCGGCGACCTCGGTGAGCGCCTCGATGATGTCGTACATCCGCCCCTCGTCGTAGACGGGGGGCTCCTTCCACTGCGACGCGTTCGCGTGGCGGGCGCCCGCGGGCGCCGCCTCGCCGCGCCGGTACTTGCCCGAGAGAAGGCCGCCCGCGAGCGGGCTCCACACGAGGATGCCGAGCCCCTCGTCGACCGACAGCGGCACGAGCTCGTACTCGGCTTCCCGGTCGAGCAGCGAGTAGTAGATCTGCTGGCTCACGTAGCGGGCGAGCCCCAGCCGCTCGGAGGTGCCGAGCGCCTTCATCACGTGCCACGCGGAGTGGTTCGAGCAGCCCACGTAGCGCACCTTGCCCTGGTGCACGAGCGTGTCGAGCGCGTCGAGCGTCTCCTCCACCGGCGTGCGACCGTCGCGCTCGTGGACCTGGTATAGGTCGATGTAGTCGGTGTTGAGCCGGCGGAGGCTCGCCTCGCAGGCGCGCACGAGGTAGCCGCGCGAGAGCCCGCCCTCGTTCGGTCCGCCGTCGAGCGCGAACCTCGCCTTCGTCGCGAGCACGACGCGGTCGCGTCGGCCCGCGAGCACCTCGCCGACGATCTCCTCGGAGCGCCCGAGCGAGTAGATGTCCGCCGTGTCGACGACGTTCACTCCCGCGTCGAGCGCCATGTCGACGATCCGCCGAGCCTCGTCCACCTCGGAGGTCCCGACCTGAGCGAAGCCGCCTCGTCCTCCGAAGCTCATGGTCCCGAGCGCGAGGCTCGAGACCATGAGCCCGCTGCTCCCGAGCTGCCGGTACTCCACTTCGTCCTCCTCGGCTCGCGGGCGCTGCGCGTCGGTCCCTCGGGACCTGCCCGTCGGACGCAGGCTACCGGACGGCCGCGATCCGGTTCCGGCGCGACCGGGTCAGAACCGGCGCGTCCTACGCGGTCACGTGCGCTGCGGCGTCGGGAGCGAGCCTCACCTCGAGCACGCTGTCGAGGGGCGCGAGCGGCCCGGTCGTCTCCCCGCCGACGAGCCACGCGCGGCCGCCGAGCACGACCGCGCCGGCGTCGCTCCTCGGATAGCGGAGCGTGCCGGCCGCGGCGACCGCTCCGGTCTTCGGGTTCACGCGCCACATGTGGCTCGAGAGCGCCGTTCCGGTGCGCCCCCCGAGAACGTAGATCTCGCCGCCCAGCACGACCGCGCTCGCGTGCCCGAGGGTGACCGGGAGGTGCCCGACCACGACAGTCCGGCCGGTCCGCGGGTCGAAGCGCTGGATGTCGCTCGTCTGGCTGCTCGCGCTGTTCTGCCCCGCCCCGGTGTCGCCGCCGACGACCCACACGTCGCCCGCGGCGGCGACGACCGCGCCGTAACGGACCGGCTGGACGAGCCGGCCGACCTGGCGGAATCGGACTCCGTCCGAGGTCTCGAGGATCGACGACTCGAGCGCGGCGCCGTCGTAGCCGCCGACGACGTACGCCCGCCCGGCGAGCACCGTCGCAGACAGGTCCGAGCGGGGCGCCGGGAGCGAGCCGGCCGCCACTGCGCTCGCGGCCCGAGGCGACCACGCCTGGACCGTGGCGACCGTCGAGTACGAGCCGCCGCCGAACACGAACGCGCGGTGGTCGACGAACGCGCCCGCCGCGTCGTGCACGGCGGACGAGAGGGATCCCGCACGCGTCGTCGACCCGTTCGCGACGTCGACGGTCCAGATGTCGGACGTGGACGTGTCGCCGGTCGCGAGCCCGCCGAGGATGGCGAGCCCGCTGCCGTACGGGACGACGACCGCGCGCGACACCGGGGCGCCGAGATGCCACGGAGCGAGAAGGACCGCGAGGTGCTCGGCCGGTGCGTGCGCGCCCGTCGCCGCAGTGCCGGCGCGCGTCGGGGCGGCGCGCGTCGCCGCCGTGCCGGCGCGCGTCGGGGCGGTGGGGCCGCCACCACCGGTCGCGGCGCGCACGCCGAACGCGACCACCACGGCGGTGCCGAGAAGCGCGACCCAGCGTCGCACGAGCACGCCCGTCGGAGGGCGCCGGCGAGCACGTGACGGCCCACGTCCGTGGTCAACCATCGCCCCGACGACCTCCCGTGTGCGCGCCCGCCGTCGCGGCGGCCGTGCCGGAGCACAGTGCCCCAGACGCCCTGGAGTGTAGGGACCCGGCGACTGCGAGCGAGGGCGCGCCGGCGGCCGCGGCCTGCCGGGGCGCGCACGCGACGCTCCCGGCCGCAGTCGGCGCGGCGTCCCGCCGTTATGCCGTTGTTATCGCCGGCCGCGTATACGTGGCCCGTGAGGTGGAGCGTGGTGCGCGGGCCCGACGGGTCGGTCGACGGCGTGCGCCGTCACCTGGCGCCAGGTCCCGTTCCCGTGTGCCGGCTCCGCCCCGTCGCGTCGCGACCGCCGCGGCCCCATCGCCGCGGCGGTCGCCGGGTCTACGCATGTTGGTGAGCATTCAGATGGCGAGCGCCTCGGCCCGCGCCGCGGTGCGCCCGGACGACGGGGGTGGTGCGATGGCGCTCGAGACACCGACCGCGGACCCACGAGCGACGCGCACGTCGCGGCCGCGCGCCCGGACGCTCACGATCCTGGCGGCGCTCGGTGGCATCGCCTCGCTCGCGGCCGCGTGCGGCGGAGGGCCGGCGGCCGGCGTCGCGAGCCTCGGGTCGACGACGACGACCACGACAACGAGCGCGCCCGCGGCGAGCGGCTCGAAGGCCGGCACGCTGTACGAAGCGGCCGTGAGGTTCGCCTCGTGCATGCGTTCGCACGGCGTCGCGATCCTCCCGGAACCGTCGGTCTCGAGCAGCGGGAACGGCGTGAAGATCCAGATCGACGCAGGCGCGTCAGGAGTCGACCCGGCGTCGAGGGAGTTCGCGGCCGCGAGCGCGTCGTGCCGCAAGTACCTCCCTGCCGGTAACTGTTCACGTCCCCCGACGGCTTGAGGAAGCCCAGCTATAGCCGGTCAGGTCCGGCCGGCTGCGTCTGGGAGCCAGAGCTCGCCGACAAACAGCTGCTGCGGCCCGGCGAGGACGTCGTGCTGCTGCTTCTTCATGGTCGAGATGTAGCTCCGGATCGCGCAGTAGGTCCGCGCGCCGTCGAGGGTCCGCCAGCACCCGGAGATCTTCTGCTGGAGCTTCACGAGGCGGATGTCGCGCTCGGCTTGGTTGTTCGACCAGCCCACGTTGAGGTCGGTCGTGGAGCGCAGCACGTCGTCGGCGTAGGCCTCGAGGCGAGCGAGCAGATTGTGGGCGTCCTTGTCGATGCCGTGGCGCGTGCCGGGGACGACGGTGGGGTTGACCGCTCGGCCCTTCTCAACAAGCGCGTCGTAGGCGCGACGAAGCCGTCGGATCGTCGCTCGAGAGAGGTGATCCTTGCCGTCGGCCCTGACCTTGTCGACGACGTCGTTGGCCTCGTGGAGGAGATCGATCATCTCGCGGGCCCATTCCTGGTGCGCTGCTGCTGCGATCGCCTCGAGCTCGCGGACGTGATGCGCATTGCATAATCCGTGCACGACGTCGTAGGTGCGATAGGGCTTCCAGCCGTCGTGGATCGCGACGCCTTGCATCGTTGCCATCACGCCGATCGCGTCGATCGCCTTGGTTCCCCGTCGCTTGTGGCAATCGAGCAGGGTGAGCAGCGTCGTCGATGCGACGTGCACCCAGTGCAGCGAGCCTTCCACCCGGGCGCCGGTCTCGTCGAAGTGGACCGCCGGAGCCTGTCTCAGGAGGTCCTTCACGACCGAGAGGAACACCCCGAGCCGACCGCCGCCGTCCATGACCATCTGGGCGAGCGCGCCGACGGAGATCTCGATGCCGAGCAGGTCACAGAACAGCTCGGCCATGCGCTCATAGGGCAGGTGCTGGTAGACCGCCAGGCAGCAGGCAAGGGCGCGGACCCGGGGCCCGTAGCAGCCAGGGGCTGTCGCCTCGGGCGGGGGGACCGCCTTCGCGCTCACGCCACAGCGGCACCTCCGGCGCTCGAGGCGATGCTCGGTGACCTGAGGCCGGACCTGTGGGGTGTCCGAAGACCTGACGGATCTCGACGTCGACGAGCTCACCGTCGGCAAGATCTGCACCGCAGCCCACACAGACGCCCGGACCGTGCACGATGACCTCGTCGGGCTCGGCGACCTGGGCGAGGTGCCTTCCCTCCGCGCCCGGCTGCTTTCCCGGCTTGCGATTCGCGCCACGGCGCTCGGCGCGGTTCTGGACGGGCGGGTTTGAAAGGCCCTCGGCAGAAGGCGGCATCGAGGAGTTGCGCCGGTTGCGACCGATGCGGCGCTCGAGCTCCGCCAGGCGAGCTTCGAGCTCAGCGATGAGGGACTGCTGGGTCGCAACGAGCTCCTCGAGCACGGCGTTGCGTTCCTTCAGCTCCTCATAGGTCGGCTCGCTGCTGCCTCCCGGCTGCTCTGGCACGCCCGCAAGTCAAGCAACATCCGTGCGATTTCGCGAACGCGCTGGTCACAGACCCGCCCGATGACATCCGGGGACGTGAACAGTTACCGGCCTCGGTCTCTCGATCGTCTCCGCCGTCGCCGAGGCGCACGACGGCAGCCTGCGCCTCGACTCGCGCGACGGCGGCGGCCTCCGGGTGACGATCGAGCTTCCGCTCGCGGCGGCGGTCGCGGAGGCGGTCGCGCCCGGCACCGGCGGCGGCGCGCAGCCATGAGGGTTCTCGTCGTCGAGGACTCGACGCGCCTCGCCGAGGTCATCGCCGAGGGCCTACGCGACCAGGGAATGGCCGTGGACGTCGCGCACGACGGCCACGACGCGGCGGCGAAGATCGACCTGAACGAGTACCACGTCGTCGTGCTCGACCGGGACCTGCCCGGCATCCACGACGACACGCTCTGCCGCTCGATCACCGAGCGCGAGCAACGGGCGATGGTCCTCATGCTCACCGCGGCGGGGACGCCCGACGACCGCGTGAGCGGCCTCGGGCTCGGCGCCGACGACTACCTCGCGAAGCCGTTCCACTTCCCCGAGCTCGTGCTGAGGGTGCACGCGCTCGCGCGGCGCCAGCCGAGCGCTCGCCCGAACGTGCTGCGCGCCGCGGGCATCGAGCTCGATCCGCTCGCGCACCGGGTCTCGCGCGACGGCCGGCCGGTCCAGCTCTCCGCGAAGGAGTTCGGCGTGCTCGAGGCGCTCATGCGCACGAGCCGCGCCGTGCTGAGCGCCGAAGCCCTACTCGAGCAGGTCTGGGACGAGCACGCCGACCCGTTCACGAACGCCGTGCTCGTCACGGTCAGCCGCCTCAGGCGCAAGCTCGGCGATCCCCCGGTCATCGAGACGGTCGCGAACGTCGGGTACCGGATGACCGAGGAGCCGGGCGCTCCCTGACGATCGCGACCGTCGCGACGTCCGCCACGATCGCGCGTGGGACGGCGCCGCCCGGCCGCGGACCGGTTGACTGCGGCGCAGGGCGGGAGTAGAAGTAGCGGTGGAAGCGATTCCACAGGTGCGGGTGCCGGGGGGCACGTGCCGGGCGGTGTCGTGGGGGGTCGGTGAACGTGGCGCGAAGCGTCAACATCGGCGAGGTCGCACGCGCCGCCGGCGTCGGCACGGGGACCGTGTCGCGGGTGTTGAACGGCAGCGCGAGCGTGAGCGCGACGACACGGGCGCGGGTGCTCGCCGTGATCACCGCCCTCGGCTACCGACCGAGCCACCTCGCGGCGAGCCTCTCGAGGGGGAGCCCGCGCACGATCGCCATCGTCGTGCCGTACCTGACCCGTCCTTCGGTCGTCGTGCGTCTCGCCGGTGCGATGACCGTGTTCGACGCCGAGGGGTACGACACGGTCGTGTTCAACGTCGAGACCGTTGAGCAGCGCGACCGCCACCTCGAGTCGCTGACCGCGCGGCACCGCGCCGACGGCGTCCTCATCGTCTCGGCGCCGGTCCCTCGGACCCAGCTCGCCGCGCTCGGCGGCGCGGGCATACCGCTCGTCATGATCGACTCGGAGGCACCCGGCGTGAACCGGATCGTCGCCGACGACGCCGCGGGCGGGCGGATCGCGACCTCGCTCCTTCTCGATCTCGGCCACCGGCGGATCGGCTTCATCGGCGACGTCGGGCACGAGGGAGTCGGCAACCGGTCCGCCCGCAACCGGCTCGCCGGCTACCGGTCCGCGCTCGACGGGGCGGGCGTCGACTACGACCGGTCACTCGTGCGCAACGGCCCGCACGGCGCGCACTCGGCGGAGCTCCTCGCGGAAGGCCTGCTCCGGCGGCCGTCTCCTCCGAGCGCGGTCTTCGCGGCGTCGGACACCCAGGCGATCGGCGTGCTCGGTGCCGCCGACCGGCTCGGCGTCGCGGTCCCGGACGAGCTGTCCGTCGTCGGTTACGACGACATCGACGCCGCCGCGCTGCTCGGCCTCACGACGGTGCGCCAGCCGCTCGAGCGATCCGGGACGCTCGGCGCGGACCGGCTGTGCGCGCTCGTTCGCGGCGAGGTCGTGCGCCCCGTCCGCCAGCGGCTGCCGCTCGAGGTGGTCACTCGCGCGAGCACCGCACGGCCGCACGCGCGGCCGCACGCGCGGCGCGCGGGCGCGGTCCTCGCGACGAGGACCTCGAGCCAGGAAAGGAGGGCCAGGGGGGGAAGGGCAGCAATCGCCGGGACCGTACCGGCACTCGCCCGATCGGGCGGCGACAGTCACCTCGCGCCGACATGAGCCACGCGGCCATGAGCGACGCGTCGGTCCACCCGGAACGTCGGGTCCTGTAGCCACTCGTCGGGACGTCTCAGCTAAGGAGCTACGCGTATGAATGGACGGGAAACCCATCGCAGCACGCTTCGCACGAGGATCGGGACCGCCGGCGCAGCGGCGGCCGCTGCGCTCACGTCGGTGACGGTGGTCGCCGGCCTCCTCGGCGGCGTCTCGTCGGCCTCGAGCGTGCCACCGGCCGCGCGCTCCGCACCCCACAAGATCGGCGGCTCGGTCTCGGTGTGGGGGGAGTGGACGAGCACGGAGCAGACCGCGTTCGAGGCCGCGCTCAAGCCGTTCGAGAAGTCGACCGGGATCACGGTCAACTACTCCGGCAAGGGGAGCAACATGGACACGGCGCTCGAAGCGGCGGTGTCCGGGGGCAAGCCTCCCGCGGTCGCCTTCGTCCCCGATCCGGGCACGCTCCGGGTACTCGCGGGCCAGGGCAAGGTCCAGAACCTCGGTCCGGTGATCGGGTCGCTCAAGAACAACTACGGGGACGCCTGGAACGAGCTCGCCTCGGTGAACGGCAAGCTCTACGGCGTGTGGTTCAAGGCCGCCAACAAGAACACGGTGTGGTACAACCCGGCGCTGTTCAAGGAGGCAGGGATCTCCTCCACGCCGACCACGTGGCAGGGGATGCTCGCGGACGCGGCGGAGCTGCGCGCCGCCGGCGTCACCCCGTTCTCGTTGTGCACGGACATCGGCTGGCCAGTGGCGGACCTCTGGCAGAACGTCTACTTGAAGACCGCAGGGGCCAGGAACTACAACCTGCTCGCAACCGGCAAGATCCCGTGGACCGACTCGACCGTCACACGAGCGTTCAACGTCCTGCGCGGCCTCGTCGGCACGCCGTCGTTCCTGTTCGGCGGCACGCAGGGGTCGCTCGCGAACAAGTACCCCGACTGCGTCGACAAGGTGTTCCCGAAGGCAGGGACGATGCCGCAGGCGGCGATGGTGATCGAGGCCGACTTCGTGACCTCGGAGATCACGGGGAACTCGCCGAACTACAACGCGGGGACCAAGGGCAAGGGCGGGGCCGCGTGCACGGCCAACCCCGCGCAGACGCCCTGCTACGACTTCTTCCCGTTCCCGGCCCCGAAGGGGTTCTCGGTGAACAGCGGCGCGCTGCAAGGTGCCGGTGACGTCGGGATGATGCTCACCGCGACACGACAGGCGAAGGCGCTGATGAAGTACATCGCGACGGCCCAGCCCGGCGAGATCTGGGCGCACCTGGGCGGCTTCACGTCGCCGAACAAGAAGGTGCCGCTCAGCGCCTACCCCGACGCGGTGACCCGCGCGGACGCGCAGGAGCTCACGACGGCCACGAGCTTCGTGTTCAGCCTCGACGACCTCCAGGGGACCTGGGAGCCGCAGATGTGGCAGGACATGTTGAACTTCGTGAAGACGCCTACTGCGGCGAACGTCACCTCGATCGAGAAGACGATGCAGTCGCAGGCGACCGCGGCACGGGCGAAGTCCGGAAAGTAGTAGCCACGTGACTTGACGCAAGGGTGCGGGCGGTTCGCCGTCCGCACCCTTGCCACCTCGGAAGGACGCGGGCGCATGACGACTCTCGCGATGCCCGGTGAGCAGGAGGCACCCGACGCGACGCCTCCCGCTGCCGCGAAGAAGCGCAAGTGGAACAGGACCTCGATCGCGTTCGTCGTGCCCGCCGCGGTGTGGCTCGGGCTCATCGTCGTCTACCCGGTCGTCGCGACGATCCGCTACAGCTTCTTCAACGAGTCCGGCTCGAGCTTCGTGGGCCTCACGAACTACAAGAACCTGTTCACGAGCGACGCGCTGCTCACGGCGTTCCGGAACAACTTCATCTGGGTCGTGATCTTCCCCTTCTTCGTGACGTTCTTCGGCCTGGTGTTCGCCGTGCTCACCGAGCGGATCAAGTGGGCGACGGCGTTCAAGACGATCATCATCATGCCGATCGTGTTCTCGACGACCGCGTCGGCACTCGTGTGGAGCTCGCTGTTCGACCTGAACCCGCACGTCGGCGCGCTCAACGCGCTCGTCGAGACGGTCTCGGACTGGTTCAATCCCCCGGGCGCGTACCCCGTCGACACGGCCGCGGGCCAGACGGTCGCGTCACTCGCGTCGTCCGGGGTGCGCGTCGCGCCCGGCTCGAACCTGCGGAGCGTCGCGGTCGTCCGCCCCGGCGGGACGGTCCGGCTCGGGCTCGTCGGGATCAGCCCGGCGACGCTGCAGGTGCTCGAGGCGGAGCCCGCCACGCTGCCGAAGGCGCAGCCCGGCGCGGTCACCGGCCTCGTGTGGCGGGACTTCTCGCCGAGCCACCCCGCCTCGCGCACCGGGGTCTTCCGCGACGAGGACGGGCTCCCGAACCTCCGCCTCTCCCTGCTCGCCTCGAACGGCAGCTCGGTCGCCAGCGCCGTGAGCGACCGCCACGGGCTCTTCGCCTTCACGAACGTGCGCGCCGGCGCGTACCACGTCCAGATCGACTCCTCGAACTTCCGATCCGGCTTCACCGGGGTCTTCTGGCTCGGCACGCAGTCGCTGACGCCGACGAACTCCGTCGGACAGACCGCCCAGGCGCTTCTCAGCGTGCCGCTCGTCGACATGTCGATGATCGTCACGTACCTGTGGATCTGGTGCGGATTCGCGATGGTCGTCCTCGCGGCGGGCCTCGCGTCGCTCGACCGCGCGGTGCTCGAGGCCGCCCGGATGGACGGCGCGACCGAGTGGCAGACGTTCCGGCGCGTCACGATGCCGCTGCTCGCGCCCGTGCTCACGGTCATCTTCGTCACGATGATCATCAACGTGCTCAAGGTCTTCGACGTGATCTTGAACGAGCCGCCGGGCTCCTCCCAGGAGGGCGCGAACACTCTCGCGCTCTCCATCTACAACTTCGGCTTCACCGGCGGCATCCATACGGGGCTCGCGAGCGCGATCGCCGTGATCCTCTTCCTGCTCGTGGTCCCCGTCATGCTGTGGAACCTGAAGAAGCTCAAGCAGCCGTCGAACGGCTAGGAGGACTCGTGGGCATCGCGCAAGCAACGCTTCCCGCCGCGCCGCCGAAGCCCGGCCGGCGCTCCCGGTTCCGGCCCTCGCGTTTCGCGCTCGACGTCTTCCTCGGACTGATCGCGGCCTTCTGGCTCGTGCCGACCGTGTCGATGGCGATCATCTCGTTCCGCCCGGAAGGGCTGTTCCAGGTATCCGGCTGGTGGACCGTGTTCTCCGCGCCCTCGCAGCTCACGCTCGCGAACTACAAGGCGCTGTTCGACCAGGGCCTCGTCGCCGGCGGCCTGCTCGACTCGCTCGTGACCTCGATCGAGATCACCGTGCCGGTGACCCTGCTCGTGACCGCGATCTCTGCGCTCGCCGGGTACTCGCTCGTCTTCGGGAGCTGGCGCGGACGCAACCTCGTCTTCTACTCGATCGTCGGGCTCATGGTCGTGCCCGTGCAGGTCGCGCTCCTCCCCGTCGTGCAGCTCTACCACGGATTCGGCTCCCTCTCCGGGTTCAACGCCTACGGCACGATCGTCGGCGTCGTGATCTTCCACGTCGCGTTCGGCCTGCCGTTCGGGATCTTCCTCATGCGCAACTTCTACGTGGGCATCCCCACCGAGCTCGTGGAGGCGGGACGGATCGACGGCGCCGGCGAGTGGCTGCTGTTCCGGCGCCTGATCGTGCCGCTCGGCATGGCCGCGACCGCGTCGCTCGCGATCTTCCAGTTCATCTGGGTGTGGAACGACCTGCTCGTCGCGCTCGTCTTCCTCGGTGGGTACTCGCACTTCCCGATGACGATCTTCCTCTACGACCAGACGCGCACGCTCGCCGCGAACTACTGGATCGTCGCGACCGGCGCGATGGTCTCGATCGTCGTGCCGCTCATCGTGTTCTTCTCGTTCCAGCGCTACTTCGTGCGCGGGATGCTCGCCGGCGCGGTGAAGTGACGCGGTCGTGGGCCGGTCGGATGGTGGCAGTTGCCGTGCACCAACCCTGCCGGTCCGATACGATCCGGCGGCACGCGTCGGTGGACGGCCACCGACGCCGGGAGGAGCGCGACGAGCGACGAACATGACGCCGGCGCATCGCTCGACGCGCTGCTGAGAGCGGTGCTCGAGCCGTTCGGCTTCGCGTTCGCGACCTGCGAGCGCACGGGCGCGGTGCGCGAAGCAGAGGTCGCGTGGCGCGAGTGCTTCGCGCCGTTCGACACCGACGTGACGCGGATCCACCCGACACTCGTCCCCGACGTCTCCGCGCCGGGATTCGGCGTGCCGCCCGTGAACTACCGGGCGACGCGAGCCCCGCTGCGAGGGATGACGACTCGCCTCGTGCCGCTCGAGCGCGACGGCGACGTGCTCATCGTCGAGGCGGCGTCCTTCCCGCTCGGTCGCGACGACGGCTCGTTCCTCAGTGCGGCGCGCCCGGCGCCCGGCCGGGACGCCGACGACCTCGCGCGCCGCTATCTCGCGAGCTTCGTCGCGACGACGGACCTCGCAGTCGTCGGCACCAGGCTCGACGGGACGATCCTCTACTGGAGCCCTGCGGCGGCCGTCGTCTACGGCTACAGCGAGGCCGAGGCGCTCGGGCGCAACATCACGATGCTGACGCCCGAGGACCGGGTCGCCGAGCCGCTCGAGGCGCTCGCGCTCGCGGCAGAAGGGCTCCCCGTCGAGCGCGTCGACACGGTCGGTCGCAGGAAGTCCGGCGAGCTCGTCGAGCTCTGGCTCGTGTCGAACCCGTTTCGCGACGAGAGCGGCGCCGTCGTCGGGACCATCCGGCTCGTCCGCAACATCAGCACGCTCAAGGAATCCGACCGGCGCGCTCGCATGTACGCGCGCGCCGTGGAGCACAGCCCGAACGGGATCCTGCTCTGGCGCCGAAGCGGCGAGGACGGGTCGCTGCGGCTCGTCACGTCCAATCCCGCGGCGAAGCGGATCTGCGGGATCGGCGCCGGCGAGGTCGGGCGGACCGTCGAGGACCTCGCGGCGCTCTTCCCCCCGCTCGCCGCGCTCGGCCGCGAAGCGGAGACGTCGTCCGGCAGGGGCGCGCGCTCGCTCGGCAAGTTCGAGCTCCACCCCGCGAGCCGCGTCGGCCCGCCGCGGACGTGGGTCGAGCTAACCGTCGCGAGCTACGGCTCCTCGACGGTCTCGATGATCGTCCACGACGTGACGGCTCTCGTCGTCGCCGAGGAGCAGCGACGACGCCTGCTCGTGCGCCTCGCGGAGGCCGAGGACGCGCAGCGCAAGCAGCTCGCCGAGGCGCTCCACGACGACACGATCCAGGCGCTCGCCGCGGTGAACATGCGCCTCGGCGCCATGCGGAGGAAGAGCGACCCGGCGAGCGCCGCCGAGATCCAGCGCGTCGAGGACGAGCTGCGCCGCGCGAGCACCTCGCTGCGCTCGCTCGTGTTCGAGCTGTACCCGGCGAGTCTCGAGTACGGCGGGCTGCACGCGGCGCTCGAGGACCTCGCGGAGGGGACGTTCGGCACGGAGATCGAGACCGAGCTCGTCGACGAGCGCTCGCGGACGTCGCGGCCCACGACCGAGCTCACCGCGTACCGCGTCCTCCAGGAGGCGCTCCGCAACGTCGGCCACCACGCGCACGCGTCGCACGTGCGCATCCGACTCGGTCACGACGGGGACGAGCTCGTCGCGACGGTCCGGGACGACGGCGTGGGATTCGACCTCGAGAGCGTCCGCAGCCGCCCCGGGCATCTCGGCGTGCGCACGATGTTCGAGCGGACCGAGAGCCGTGGCGGCACGCTCGACATCCGCCGTGCGCCGATCGGCACCGAGCTCGTGCTCCGGCTCCCGGACGCGGACGGCGACGACGGACGGGAGCCGGACGGCGCGGAGCGCGGCACCTCCCGACCGGCCGCGTCCGGCTGACGGGCGGGCATCGCCACCGAGGATCGATCGAGGCCCCGGTGGCGACCACGCCACGAGGGCGGCGGGCGTGCGCCCGGCCGCCGCGCGGGTACCGTTGGCCATGGCTCGCTTCACGCTCCACGCGGTCGCGCCGAACCGGCCCGACGTCGTCGCGGCGGTCACCCAGTCGCTCGCGGACATCGGCTGCAACCTCGAGGACTCGCGCATCTCGCTCCTTCACGGCCAGCTCTCGATCGTGCTCGCGCTCGAGGCGCCGGGGATCTCGGACGGCACGGCGGTCGAGGAGGCGCTCACCCCGCTGCTCGAGGAGCTCGCGCTCCAGCTCTTCGTGCGCCCGATCCCCGACGGGGGGGACGACCTCGACCTCGGCAACCTCGTCGAGATCTCGGTGCGCGGTGCGGACCGGCCCGGGACGGTCGCCCGCGTCGCCCGCGCGGTGGCCGCCGCGGGGGGGAACATCGTCGACCTCGTCGGCCAGGTCGTCGCGCAGGACACGGCGAGCCCGTCGCGCCTCGAGATCACCGCCGCGCTGGCCCCGCAGGCCGTGCCTCGCCTGCGTGCCGCGCTCGAGGACGTCGCGACGGACCTGGGCGTGACCTGGGACGTCCGCGAGCGATCCGGCCGCGAGACCTAGGCCCGCCACGGTGCGGCCGCCCGCCGGCCGAGGCCGCGCGTGGCAGTGCGCGTGCGAGAATGGTTGAGAGGAGGTGCGATATGCGCATCGCGATCGTCGCACCACCGTGGCTTCCCGTGCCACCAGGCGGCTACGGCGGGACGGAAGCGGTGCTCGACACGCTCGCACGCGGGCTGGTCGCCCGCGGCCACGACGTCCTTCTCTGCACGACGGGGGACAGCACCTGCCCGGTCGAGCGGACCTGGGTGTTCGGATCAGCGCTCGGCATCGGCACGGGCGGGAGCGTCTCGGAGATCCGTCACGTGATCCACGCGTACGACGCGGCCGCGGGATCGGACATCGTCCACGACCACACGCTCGTCGGACCTCTCTACTCGGCCGCGATACCCGGTCTGCCCGTGGTCACGACGAACCACGGTCCGTTCGGGCCGGAGCTCATCGACTTCTACCGGGCGATCGCGCCGCGCGTCCCCGTGATCGCGATCTCCCGCCACCAGGCGTCGACCGCGATCGGCGTCGAGATCGCGGCGACGATCCACCACGGGATCGACGTCGACGAGTTCCCCGTCGGCCGGGGTGCCGGTGGCTACGCGCTCTTCCTCGGCCGGATGCACCCCGGCAAGGGCGTCGACGCCGCCGCCCGCGCGGCGCGCGCCGCAGGGGTCCCGCTGCGGATCGCGGGCAAGATGCGCGAGCCCGACGAGATCGCGTACTTCGACGCGCAGGTGCGCCCGCTGCTCTCCAGGGAGATCACCTACGTCGGCGAGGTCGAGCGCGACGAGAAGGTCGCGCTGCTGGGCGACGCGATGTGCCTGCTGAATCCCATCGTCTGGCCCGAGCCGTTCGGCATGGTGATGATCGAGGCGCTCGCGTGCGGAACGCCGGTCGTGACGACGCGCTTCGGTGCGGCGCCCGAGATCGTCGACGACGGCGTCGTCGGCTACCTGTGCGACTCGGGGCCCGAGCTCGAGCGGTCGCTCCTTCGCGCGGGCGGGCTCGACCGCGCCGCCTGCCGGCGCCACGTCGCCGAGCGGTTCTCCGCCACGCGCATGGTTGACGAGCACGTCGCGCTCTACGAGCGGCTGCTCGCCGGGCACCCGGGGACCCTCGCGGGCGCGTCGATGCGGGGCGCCGCGTGAGCCGGACGCGGCGAGCTCGGCACGGGTGAGCACCGCCCGAACCTTCACCGGCGAGCCGACGGTCAGCGGCCTCGTCGGCGCGGTGACCCTCGTCGAGGGGAACTCGTTCGCGATCTCGGCGCAGAGCGGCGACATCGAGCCCGGAGGTGCGCACGGCCTGTTCCACGCCGACACGCGGTTCGTCTCCTGTTGGCGGCTTCGCGTCGACGGCGAGCCGCTGCAGGACCTCGCGGTCGTCCCGCTGGACCCGTTCGCGGCGACGTTCGTCGCGCGAGGTGTTCCGCACGAAGGACAGTCGGAGAGCACGATCCTCGTCGCGCGCAGCCGGTTCGTCGGCAACGGCATGCGCGAGGACCTCGTCGTGCGGAACCTCGCGCACGCACCGGTCGAAGTCTCGATCGCGATCGACCTCGACTCGGACTTCGCGCACATCTTCGAGGTGAAGGAGGGTCGCGTCCAGGCCCGCGGCGAGCACACGGTGCGCGCAGAGGACACCACGCTCACGTTCTCGAACGCCCACCGGGGCGTGACGCGCCGGCTCGTCGTCGACTTCCCCCCGATGGCCGTCGTCACCCTGCGCCGCGCGACGATGGACGTGACGGTGCCGCCGCTCGGCGAGTGGCGCGCATGCTTCGAGTTCCGTGCGGAGATCGACGACGAGCCGATCGACCTGCGCTACCGCTGCGGGGAGCCGGTCGAGCACTCGGAGCCCGTGACGCGCCTGCGCTCCTGGGAGCAGTCGGCGCCGCGGGTGAGGACCGGCCAGGAGGGTCTCGCGGCGACGTTCGACCAGAGCGTCCTCGACCTCGGGGCACTGCGCATATTCGACCCGAACGACGAGACCCGTGCGGTCGTCGCGGCGGGCGCCCCCTGGTTCATGACGCTGTTCGGCCGGGACTCCCTCATCACGGGCCTGATGACGCTCGCCGTCGACCCGACGCTCGCGGAGGGGATCCTGCTCACGCTCGCGCGACTCCAAGGAGAGCGGGTCGACCCGGTGAGCGAGGAGGAGCCGGGAAAGATCCTCCACGAGATCCGCCACGGGATCGCCGCGGGTGGCAACCGACGCAGCGGCTCCGTCTACTACGGATCGATCGACGCGACGCCGCTGTTCGTCGTGGTGCTCGGCGAGCTCTACCGATGGGGCGCGTCACCCGAGCTGATCGAGCGGCTGCTTCCCCACGCGGACCGTGCGCTCGCGTGGGTCGACGAGTACGGCGACCGAGACGGCGACGGTTTCGTCGAGTACGCGCGCTCGACACCGGCGGGCCTCGCGAACCAGGGGTGGAAGGACTCCTTCGACGGCGTGAACTTCGCCGACGGCACGATCGCCGAGCCGCCGATCGCGCTGTGCGAGGTCCAGGGCTACGTCTACCGGGCGCTCTGCGCGCGCGCGGAGATCGCGCGCGGCGCCGGCGACGAGGCGACCGCGTCCCGGTGCGAGGCCCGCGCCGCGGCCCTGAAGGTCGCGTTCAACGAGCGCTTCTGGCTCGAGGACCGCGGCCACTTCGCGGTCGGCCTCGACCGGGACAAGCGCCCGATCGACGCGCTCACGTCCAACCTCGGCCACTGCCTGTGGACCGGCATCGTCGACGCGGACAAGGCGGCCTCGGTCGCGGTCCACCTGAGCGGTCCGGAGATGTTCACCGGGTGGGGCCTGCGAACCCTCGGTTCGTCCATGGGCGCGTACAACCCGGTGAGCTACCACAACGGCTCGGTGTGGCCCCACGACAGCGCGATCGGCGCCGCCGGGCTCATGCGCTACGGCTTCGTCGACGAGGCGCTCGCGATCGCGCGCGGGGTGCTGCGCGTCGCCGAGGCCTTCGGCGGTCGCCTGCCCGAGCTGCTCTGCGGGTTCGCGGACGACGACTTCGAGCTCCCCGTCCGCTACCCGACCTCGTGCTCGCCCCAGGCGTGGGCCTCGGCGACACCGCACTGGCTCGTGCGCACGATCCTGCTCCAGCTCGATCCGGCGATCCCCGACGGGGTCGTCTGGCTCGCACCGCGCATACCGGACGACATCGGGCCGCTCGCGCTCGACAACGTGCCGCTCGCGGGCTCGCGCATCTCGATCGACGCCCTCGGGACGAGCGCGCGGGTCCACGGGTTGCCGAGCGGCCTCCGCATGCACGCCGAGGTCCGTCCCCGCTCCACGTGACCCCGGAGACGGCCGGGAGCGTCGCACGAGCGGCAGCCCCGACTCAGCGTACGGCAGCGACCGCCTCGACCTCGACGAGCTGGTCGGGGTAGCCGAGGGCGGCGACTCCGAGCAGCGTGCTCGGGGCGTCGTGGTCGCCGAACGCGCCGCGCACGACGTTCCAGACGGCGTGGAGGTCCTCGCGTCGGCTGCTCGCGACGAAGACGGTCGTCTTCACCACGTCGGCCAAGCTCGCGCCGGCGGCTTCGAGAGCCGTCGCGAGGTTGGCCATGACCTGTTCGGCCTGCCCGGTGACGTCACGAGCGGCCACGGTGGCGCCCGCTGCGTCGAGGGGGCAGGCGCCCGCCGTGAAAGACGAGTCGGGACGCGTCGCGCACCACCGCGGCGTACGCGTACGGCGCTCGGTCGGTGAGCTTCGGGGAGCGGATCAGTTCGACGGGCGACGTGGTCACCGCCCAATCCTCGCACCTCGACCGCTCCGGCACCCGGTCGAGACCGGCACGGTGACCCTCGCCGGCGAAGTGGGCCGGGATGTCGCACCCGCAACGCGGGCCTGCGGACGATGCGCACGAAGAGGCCGGCCAGCTCGTCACCGAAGCGATCGTCGTGCACCTCGAGGGTCGGCCGAGGATGACCTTGCGTACCCACATCCCGAGTCGGTCGACATCGGGCACGTCGGGTTGCCCCGACCAGCTTGGCGGCTGCGATGCCCGCCGAGGCGACGGCCATCGACAACGGTCCGGACACGTGCGTGCAGCCGGTGGGGCGGATGGTGTTGCGTCTGCCGTACTCGAACTCCGACCTACTGCACGGCCAGCTCCGCAATCTCATCGACGCACGATGAGTGCTGACTGGCTCGGCACCCGTAGCCGATCAGCCGGCCATCCGATCGTCGAGGTCCACGAAGCTCACGACGAGCTCGACCTCGAGCGCTTCGGCGATCTTGTCGAGCGTCGGCAGGCTGGGGGACACGTTGCCGGCCCCGATGCGCGCGACGGCGGACTGGGTCGTGCCGAGACGCTCGGCGAGCTCGCGCTGGCTGAGCCCCCCGCTTCTCCCGGAGCTCGCGGATCTCCACCGCGAGCCTGATCGTCCGCTCAGCGCGCTCGTCGCCGCGGCGGCGAGCCGGCGAGTCGGCCCGCTCCCTATTCACCTCGTCCCAGGTCTTGCGCGTCGTTCGTCGTCCTCCACGGTGTGCCCCTCGTCGATGCAGGTCTGCATCGCGCTCCATGCCCGCTGGACTTCCCGACGCTCTCGCTGGCGCGTCTTCACGAACACGGTGAGCGGTACGATCCTGCGGCCGGTGGCCATGGAGCACGTGATCCTCGTCTACCGGCGACCGAGGTGGAAGCGCAGCTCCCGGAGCTTCCCGCGGAGCTGTCGAGTGGAGGGCTCGTCGAGATGCACGCCGTCGTCGACGAGCAGGTCGATGTACCGTTCCGCTCGACCGGACAGCTCATCGGAAAGCGCGAGGAGCCACGCCTCGACCTCCTGTTCGAGCTCGACCGCGATCTGGGCCCGCCGTGGCCGCCCGGTTCGATCCCCGCCGACACGGGCCTGGGCGCGGTGGCCCCGACCCGCGCCGGCGTCGGGGACATCGACGTCGGAGAGGGTGCCGTTGATCTCGGCGGCTACCGTAGACCTGCCCGAACCCACCGTGCTCGTGAGGACGGAGGTCGGCACCGGCACCGTCCGGTCAGCTGTCATCCGAGGGCTTCGACGAAGCGTGTCCGGTGCTGGGCGAACCAGTTCCGGCGGCGGTCGTACCGTGCCTGGCCGCCCATTCGTTCCCACATATCCACGAATGCCGGCTCGCCCCGCCCCACCCGACGGCGCACGAACTCGCCGCCGCCAGCCACCGACCCTTCGATGATGCACACCAGTTCCTCTCGGTCCGGCGGCAGGCGGTAGCTTTCAGCGACCAGACGGAGCCGCCCGAAGCGGTCGAACGGCTCCCGGTTCCGCGTCGCCCCCGTCGGGGTCGCGAATCCCTGGCAGCAGGATGGAACCGAGCCAGCAACTCCGCGATGGATGCCGGCGCCGCGTCGGTCTGGCACCAGGCGGAGAACGGCGGCCACGCCGTCTCGCCGGGTCGACAACCACCGGCTCGGGTGCGACGTCGAGCCCGGAGGCTCGTACGTGGCGGAAGAGCGCGTGGATCACCTCGCCGTGAGGGTTCGACGGGCGCAGCACGTAGTCGCCCTCACTGACGACCGCCCCGGCGTTCGCCACACCCCCCTGAAGCACGTCTCGCTCGGCCACCTGACAACCTTGCCAGCTACCAGGCCGGGGCCGCTGCGAGATGGACCACACTGCGACTCGCGAATCGGGAACAGTCTCCGCCGAGCCTGTTGACCGACCTGTCTGCAGCAATCTGGCGTCACTTCTTGGGCAGATGCGCGGCAATCCATCTGCTGGACGGTTCATGGCCGGCTGGGGCTTGACAGGACTCTCTCGAAGCATAACTATGAGTGATAGATACTCTATTGCTCATAGTTTCGGAGACCCAGTGGCGACAACCCAGACGGACAGCCAGGTTGATCGACGAGGACGCCGTCGGGAAGCGAAGCGGGCGACGATCCTCACCGAGGCGTGGACGCTGGCTCGTCGTGACGGCCTGGCCGCCATCTCCCTGCGAGACCTCGGGGAGCGCGTCGACCTCCGGCAACCGTCCCTCTACGCCTACTTCGACTCGAAGCTCGGCTTGTACGACTTGATGTTCGCCGACGGCAATCGGCAGCTCCTCGAATGCGTGGAGTCCCTCTCCCTGAGTGACGACCCACGCGAGGTGCTTGTTGGGTTCGTCGAGGCGCTGGTGCGGTTCTCGAGCGAGGACGTGGTACGCCACCAGCTGTTGTTCCAGCGGACGATCCCCGGCTTCGAACCATCCCCGGCCTCTTACGAGCTCGCTGTCGAGTTCTTCGAGATCGCCCGCCAAAGGCTCGCCGCGGCAGGCGCTTCCGATCCTGGAGACGTCGACGTTTTCAGCGCACTGGTAAACGGGCTCGCCCATCAGCAGGTGGCAAACGACCCCGGCGGTGATCGCTGGGTGCGCCTCGCCGCACGGACGGTGGACATGTTTCTGGCCGACATCGATCGACGTCGGCAGGCCAGCGCTCGGAAAGGAACACGCCAATGAACCAGGCAACCGTCCGCGACGTGACCACGATCCCGAGGATCACCCACGACGAGGCGATGCGGATCGCCGCGGCGGAGAACGGCAAGTTCGCGGGCCTGCTCCACAGCTTCGAGCCCGACGACTGGACCAAGCCCACCGACTGCGTGCTCTGGGACGTGCGAGCCCTCACCGCTCACGTCGTGGGGTCCGCAGCCGGTCAGGCGTCGCCCCGCGAGTTCGTCCGTCAGGTGCGGAAGGGACGTCCGTTGGTCGCCGAGATCGGTGGCAAGTTCTGGTGGGACGGGATGAACGAGCTCCAAGTGCGTGAGCGAGCTGACCTCAGTACCCGAGAGCTTGTCGCCGAGTGGAGTGCCACCTCCGCTAGGGCTTTGCGTGCCCGCACCGGGCTCCCGCGCCCGATCGCCAGGCTTCCCCTGCTCAAGCTCCCCCCACCCGTCGGCAGACAGCCGCTCTCCTACCTCTTCGACGTCGGGTTCACCCGCGACGTGTGGATGCACCGCATCGACCTGGCTCGGGCCGCGACCAAGACGCTCGACGTCGATCCCGATCACGACGGTCGGATCGTGGCTGACCTCGTCGCCGAATGGGCGAGCACCCACGGGGAGTCCTTCACCCTCTCGCTCAACGGCGCGTCCGGAGGGCAGTTCCGAGCCGGAACCGGTGGCGAGCACGTCGACATGGACGCCATCGAGTTCTGCCGGATCCTGGCCGAGCGAGGTCACGGCACCGGGATCCTCCGCCACACCCTTCCCCTCTAGCCCCACCACCCCAACCCGCAACGGAGCAGGCATGGACACGCAAATCACCGAGATCGCCGAGCACATCTACCGCTTCTCGACCTTCGTCCCCGACGTCGGTCCGACCGGCTTCACCTTCAACCAGTACCTCATCGACGACGAGCAACCCCTGCTCTTCCACACCGGGCACCGAGCCACCTTCACCCTCCTCGCCGAGGCCGTCGCCACGATCATTCCGCTCGACCGGCTTCGCTGGATCGCCTTCGGCCACGTCGAGGCGGACGAGTGCGGCGCCATGAACGGATTGCTCGCCGCAGCACCCCGGGCCGAGGTGGCACACGGGACGCTCGGCTGCATGGTGTCGCTGAACGACTTGGCCGATCGGACGCCGCTGCCGCTCACCGACGGCCAGGTCATCGAGCTGGGCCAACATCGTGTCCGGCATATCGACACGCCGCACGTCCCCCACGGGTGGGAGGCCCGAGTCCTCTACGAGGAGTCCACCAGGACGCTGCTGTGCGGAGACCTCTTCACCCAACTCGGCAACGGGCCGGCGCTCACGGCAGACGACATCACCGGGGCCGCCGCGCAGGCGGAGGATGTCTTCGGGGCCACGTGCCTCACGCCGAACACCGCCCCCACGATCCGGCGACTGGCCGACCTTGGTCCTACGACGCTCGCCGTCATGCATGGCTCCTGCTTCTCCGGCGACGGGTCAGGGGCACTCCTGGCACTTGCGGACGACTACGACAGGCGTCTCTCGGACGTCGGGTCCTGAAGCGGCACCTTCGGCCGCGTCAAGGGCGCGGCCCTCAAACCGTCACAAATCGTCGGCCTGTGCCAGTGGCCGGATTACCATCGAGCGGTGCTGATCTACTCGATGAGCGTCTCCGTGGACGGCTACATCGCAGACCGTGACGGCGCTTTCGGGTGGACTGCACCGAACGACGAGCTCTTCGCGTTCCACCTCGGGCGAGTGCGCGATCTCGGCGCCCACCTCTGCGGCCGCCGGCTCTACGAGACGATGCTGGCGTGGGAGACCGATCCGTCACTTCGCGGCACCGAGCTCGGGGCCCAGTTCGCCGACGTCTGGTCCGCGCTGCCCAAAGTCGTGTTCAGCCGCACGCTGGACAGCGTCCAGGGTAACGCCCGGCTCGCCACCGCATCGGTGGCCGAGGAGGTCACCACGGCGCTCGGGGCGACCGACAAGGACGTCGAGATCGGCGGCGCCGGTCTCGCCGCCGCAGCGATCGAGCTCGGCATGGTCGACGAGCTGCGCATCTTCCGCATCCCGATCGTGGTCGGCGGCGGCACGCCGTACCTGCCACCTGTCACCGAGGACATTCCTCTCGACCTGATCGAGACCAGAACGTTCGGCTCTCGCGTGGTCTACGAGCGCTACCGGCGCGTCCACACCGACTCGGATTGACGACGGCCGCCCGAGCCGGCACCGGACCGTCCGCGGCCGACGTCGGAGCCAACGCCGTCGACCCGGGGCCGCTCGCCCGCACGTGGCCGGCCAGCTCGAAGGTCCGCGGGCAGATGAACCGGGCGATTTTCGAGGAGATCCTGGTCGAGGTCGATGGCTCCGTCATCTACGCCCGGATGACACAACCCTTCGCCGCCTTCCACCTGCGCGACGAACCC
The DNA here is from genome assembly GCA_035534715.1 of Acidimicrobiales bacterium. GTDB lineage: Bacteria > Actinomycetota > Acidimicrobiia > Acidimicrobiales > Bog-793 > JAJZBW01. Next base: position 70,384 of record DATLRJ010000020.1, read on the forward strand.
CGGACCTCGAGAGGCCCGGGGTTCGAACATCGACGTTCTGGTGGTGTTGCGTTTCCCGTATTCGAACCGGGATCTGTTGTGTGAGCCGCTCAACCAGCTCATGGCTGATCTCGATCGGGGGTGAGTCGGCACAGCTCAGCCGAGCTGCGCTTCAGGTCGGGGCACGGCTTCCCGGCGGCCGCGAACACCGGCCGTATGATCCGAGCATGGCGAGGACGCGGAGCCCGTGGCTGGGGCCGGCATCGCGTCCGGTCGCCATTCCCGACGACGTTGACGACGCGACCCTCGTCAAGGCGTCCGGTGTCGTCGAGCTGCCCCTCCACATCTCCTGGAGCGAACCGTCCCTCACCTACGACCTGAGCCGGCGAGCAGACCGCCTGCGCGTGTACGAGCAGGTGCTGCGTGAAGGAACCGAGGACGACGTCCGCTACTACGTCGACGTCGTGGAGCTCGCGAGCGTGTTCGACGAGCTCGTCCTCCCCCCGTACGTCCGCGCCGCGTGGTCGGAGTGGTTCCGGCGCCGTGGACGGGATCGTCCTTGAATGCTGAGCCCGCTGCAGGAACGCGTCGCGCGGATCGTCGCCGGGCTGGCCGAAGCTGAGGGCTTCGCCCTGGCCGGTGGCGCAGCGCTCATCGTCCGGGGCGACGTCGATCGCCGAACTCGGGATCTCGACTTCTTCGGTCCGAGCGCTGTCGCCGTCGACCGGCTCGTCCCCGCGGCCGAACAGGCACTTCTCGACGACGGGCTACGCGTTAGGCGGGAGATCGACCACTCCGGCTTTGCCCGACTACTCGTAGACGATGGCGAGGATCGGACCGAGGTCGACCTCGGAAGCGACGCACGCCTGTTTCCCGTCGAGGAAGGTCCCGGCTTTTCTGGCTCTACGCGAACGAGGGTTGAACGAACCTGGCTCCCGCGCCTCGGGGAGCCGATCGTAGAGGCACCAGCTCGCCGGTGTCGGGATCGACGGCCTCCCCGAAGCACCAGAGGATCTGGCCGCGGAACCCGAGCCAGGAGCGGTAGCC